>CAYSRA010000001.1:0-88233 GCA_964433205.1 uncultured Thiohalobacter sp.
TAGAGGTCCGGGGACGACCGGGTCGTCACCGAGGAGATTCGGCGCAGGGTGCGGATGTGGTGAGAGAACCTGCACCCGTCGTGGATTAACAAAATGGCATCGGCACCGCCCGGCTTTGGTCACGATGGTGCCGCACCGACTTCGGACACCGGCCTGCAGTTTCGCGGCGGGTTTCCCGTCGGCGGTGTGAGAACAAACTTTGCGGTCTATGTCGGCAATGGCCCCGAAGTGAATTCTGCAACCGAAAATCAGGTTGATTTTGAGCTTGAAGGTGTTCGGGCAGAGGGTTTTGGCGCGAACCCGGACGGCGAATTCGTCTACGGCGGGCGTTTTGGCGTGCTGCCGATGCCGGGCCTGGAACTCGGGGTGTCGGGAGCCACCGGCAAGGCCACCGTTACCGAACTGGAGGATGATTCCGGATTACCTGCCCTTGTGCTGGATGAGGAGAAGCGCGATTACAGCGTAGTTGGCGCCGACTTCAACTTCGGCTACCGGTCGCTCGGGGTGCGCGGCGAGTACGTCAGAACCCGGGTCGGCTCCGCAAACACCGGCCTGACCGCATCACCTTCCGCCACCTGGCGCTCCTGGTATACGCAGGCCGCGTACCGTTTCCTGCCGACAAAATGGGAAGCCGTGTTGCGCTATACCGATTTTGATTCTGCCGTCGACGCGAGGGATCAAAAGCAATGGGCGGCGGGTGTCAACTACCTTTTTAGCAACAATTTCATGGCCAAGTTCTCCTATGAACTGAATGACGGAAACAAGGGCACCGTTGCGGACGACAACCGCTTCCTGACCCAATTGGCCTACGGTTTCTGAGGAGTGATGACGATGAAGATTTATTCAACTGCATATCTTAAAAAAACTGTCGCTTCGGCATTTGTTGTGGCCTTCACGCTGATTACCGTGCCGGCTGCTGCCTTTGATTATCCCGAACCGGGCGATTTCGCCCGCGGTTCGCAGGCCTGGGCGCAGAACTGCTCGCGTTGCCACAACATCCGTGCACCCGGCGAACTGCGCGACGACCAGTGGCTGACGACAGTATTCCACATGCGGGTGCGTGCCGGACTGACGGGGCAGGAGGCCCGGGACATCCTGACGTTTCTGCAGACATCCAACGTCTCGTTCACGCCGGGTGAGCCGGCCCGGCCGGACGAATCACACGCCAGCGCGCTGTCGGGTCAGGAGATCTACCAGCAGACCTGTATTGCCTGTCACGGCGCTGACGGCACTGGAGCCTTTGCCGGTGTTCCTGACTTTACCGATCCCAAGGGTCGCCTGAGCAAGAGCGATGACGTACTGTTGCAGCACGTCAGGAACGGTTTCCAGAGCCCCGGCTCGCCCATGGCCATGCCGCCACGGGGCGGGAACAGCAACCTGACCGATGCTGATCTGCGCAACGTGATCCAGTACCTGCGCAGCAAATTCGGATCGTAGTACGGCGATGCGTCGGTGCTGGTATCTTCCAGCGCCGACGATCTTTCCTTTTGTGAACCGAGAGACTCCGACAGGGTCAAACCCGAACAATGAGGACGAAGGACATGAACGTGACAATTGTTGCAACGCGGGACTGTACGCACTGTGCAAACCTGCAGAAAGAACTCGACGATCTGGGTGTCGAATATGAGGTGAAGTTCGTGGAAGAAAATCCGGATCTGGTAAAAAAATATGCCATACGCCATTCGCCCAATCTTATCATCGATGGTGAAATCGTCTGTCGTCGGCAGCCCACTGAGTCTGAACTCAGGCAGTTCCTGGGGCTCGCGTAGCCGAAAATTCGCGACACGGGGCGTCACAGCCATTAAGTGGAAAATTCACCGCCACCGTGCACGAAACATGCCGCCAGACATAACAAACAAGGAGGCTACTCGTGGCCAAAGATCCAGTTTGCGGGATGACAGTCGACGTTACGCCGGACACACTGTCCGTCGAGTATAGCGAGACAACCTGGTATTTCTGCAGTGCGGGTTGCAAGGAAAAGTTCAGCCACGACCCGCATCGCTACCTCGGCGACATGGCTGCAAAGACACCGTCAGCCGGCCCGGAAGATCCCTCTGCAATCTACACCTGCCCGATGCATCCCGAAGTGGAACAACAGGGTCCCGGTGCCTGCCCCAAGTGCGGCATGGCGCTGGAACCGAAGAACATCCCCCTGACGAATACCAGAACCGAATATACCTGCCCGATGCACCCGGAGATTGTCCGTGATGAACCGGGGTCTTGCCCAAAGTGCGGCATGGCGCTGGAACCCCGTACGGTCGAGATCGAGGAAGATACCAGCGAACTGGACGATATGACCCGGCGCTTCTGGATAAGCACCGTACTTTCCATCCCGGTATTCCTGAGCGCGATGGCGGCCGAGTTCTGGCCTGAAGCCATGGCGGAAATTATTGCACCGGCGAAACGCCAGTGGATCGAAATGTTGCTGGCCACACCGGTCGTGGTATGGGGAGGCTGGATCTTCTATGTGCGCGCCTGGCAATCGCTGGTGACGCGCAATCTCAACATGTTCACCCTGATCGGCCTCGGTGTCAGTGTCGCCTGGTTGTACAGTATGGCCGGCGTGCTGGTGCCCGGTATCTTTCCGCGCTCGGTGTTCAACGAATTCGGTGTTGTGCCCGTCTATTTTGAAGCCGCGGCTGTCATTACAACCCTGGTGCTGCTTGGGCAGGTGCTGGAACTGCGGGCGCGCAGCCGGACCAATGCCGCTATCAGGATGCTGCTGGGACTGGCACCCAAGACCGCGCGCATCGTCCGCGACGATGGTCGAGAGGAAGACACCCCCCTTGAACAGGTACAGGTCGGCGACACGCTGCGCGTCAGGCCCGGTGAAAAAATACCGGTCGATGGCACCGTCATTGAAGGTGCGAGTAACGTCGATGAATCAATGGTGACCGGTGAACCCATCCCGGTCGAGAAGCAGGCCGGTGACAAACTGATCGGTGCCACGGTAAACGGTACCGGGACCCTGCTGATGCGCGCGGAAAAAGTCGGCTCGGACACCTTGCTGGCGCAGATCGTTCAGATGGTTGCCGAGGCGCAGCGTTCCCGGGCGCCGATCCAGAAACTGGCTGACACTGTCGCCGGGTGGTTCGTCCCCGCCGTTGTGGCGGTCGCCGTCATTACGCTGATTGTCTGGGGTACCTGGGGGCCCGAACCCAGGCTCGCCCATGCCGTTATCAACGCCGTCGCGGTACTGATTATCGCCTGTCCCTGTGCACTGGGCCTGGCTACCCCCATGTCGATCATGGTCGGTACCGGCAAGGGCGCCATGGTCGGCGTGCTGATCAAGAATGCCGAGGCGCTGGAGATCATGGAAAAAGTCGACACGCTGGTGGTCGACAAGACCGGCACGCTCACCGAAGGAAAACCGGTGCTGGCCTCCGTGACGGTGATCGACGGTACGCCGGAAGACGACGCCCTGCGGCTTGCGGCCAGCCTCGAGCGTGCCAGCGAACACCCTCTTGCGGAGGCAATTGTTCGTGGTGCGGAAGCCCGGGGGGTGACCCTGGAGAAAGCGGATGATTTCCGGTCTGTCACCGGTAAGGGCGTGACGGGGCGTGTCGCCGGCCACCAGGTTGCGCTGGGCAACCTTCGATTACTGGAAAGCCTGGATATCGACGCCGGCACACTGCCCGACCAGGCAGACTCCCTCAGGGCCGATGGACAGACGGTGATGCTGCTGGCCATCGATGCCCGTGCGACCGGCCTGATCGGCGTCGAGGATCCGATCAAGCCGACCACGCCCGAAGCGATTCGTGACCTCCATGCCGAGGGACTCCAGGTCGTCATGTTGACGGGAGACAGCCGCAAGACCGCCGAGAGCGTGGCGGCAAAGCTGGGCATTGACCGGGTCCAGGCGGAGGTGCTGCCGGATCAGAAGGCGGAAGTCGTAAAGGCCCTGCAGCAGGAAGGTCGCATTGTCGCCATGGCCGGCGATGGTATTAATGACGCACCGGCACTGGCCCAGGCACACGTGGGTATTGCGATGGGCACCGGGACCGACGTGGCAATGGAAAGTGCGGGTGTCACGCTGGTAAAAGGCGAATTGACCGGTATCGTGCGCGCGCGCCGGTTGAGTCGTGCCACCATGCGCAATATACGTCAGAATCTGTTCTTTGCTTTTATCTATAACTCCGCTGGCGTACCGATTGCGGCCGGCGTGCTCTACCCGTTCTTCGGTATCCTGTTATCGCCGATCATCGCCGCTGCCGCCATGAGTTTCAGCTCGGTATCAGTCATCAGCAATGCGCTCAGACTCAGAAACGCCAAAATCTAGCGGCGCAAAAACGGTCCTTGTTACGCTTGGTTCGCAAGGTCGGCGCGAGTACACTCGCTGGCATGCAGGACAGCACCAACAACATGACCATCGGCTCGCTGGCGAGGCGGGCCGGTGTCAACGTCGAGACCGTGCGTTACTACCAGCGTATCGGCCTGTTGCGCGAGCCGCCCAAACCGGCGCAGGGGTACCGACGTTATCCGCCGGGCGATGTTTCCCGGATTCATTTCATCAAGCGTGCCCAGGAACTGGGGTTTTCGCTAAAGGAAGTTGCTGAGCTTCTGGAGTTGAATGATGGTTGCTGTGCCACGGCGCGTCGCATGGCAGAACAGAAGCGCCAGCAGATTAGTGCGCGTATCGACGATCTGGAGCGGATGCGCGTGACGCTGGATAGCATGATCGATGCGTGCCGCCGGACGGAGGCACAAGGTACGGTCTGTGCGCTCATCGACACGCTGGCCGATATACCCGGAGCGGTGTCAGACTGATGCGGGTTTAACCGCCTCAATGGTCGCCGAAACCACGTAGTCCTCGATACCTCGCCCCGGTGCCCAGTCCTTGATGAACTCACGCGATTCATCCTTTGGCTGAATGAAAATCTGTTCGAAGCCCGCGGCTTCCAGCCAGTGCTCCAGTTCACTGACCAGCGATGCGCCGGCTACGCACGCCGAATGCAGGTACGGATCGTTACGTATGGACTCCGGCAGTTCAGCACTGGCCACAACGTCGGAGATCGCCAGTCGCCCGCCGGGTTTCAACACCCGCCAGGCCTCACGGAACACCTGTGGCTTGTCGGGCGACAGATTGACGACACAGTTTGAGATGATGACATCCACGCTGGCATCGGCAGCCGGCAAATATTCGATTTCACCAAGCCGGAATTCAACCTGTCTGAAACCGCCTTTTTCGGCGTTGGCTCTCGCCTTGCTGATCATGGCCGGGGTCATGTCGATGCCGATCACCCGCCCTGAATCGCCGACTTCCTGCGCGGCCAGGAATGCGTCGAAGCCACCACCGCTGCCCAGATCCAGCACGACTTCGCCGCAGCGGAGACTTGCGATGGCACGCGGATTCCCGCAGCCCAGCCCCATATCGGCGCCATCCGGCACACTGTCGAGTTCGCCCTGCGAGTAACCCAGACGGGTCGAAATCAGGGTGTTGATCTGTTCGTCTTCCGACACGCCGCAACAGGACGATGCTTCACCGCAACAGGCGCCTTTGTCGCTGGCTTCCGCGACGTCGCTGTAGGCGCCGCGGACGTTCTGACGAATCTGGTCGGATCGTGTATCGCTCATGTTGTATTTCCTGCGTTCTCTATCAGTTTATTCGCCACAGGGCGAAGGTTTAGCCAGCGCTGGTAGTCTTCGGGGTGGTCGATATCCCACAGCGTTTCAAGTTCGGCAAATTCAATATCCGCGCTATGCAAGGCGTTACGTGTTTGCTGCATAACGCTATCACAACTCCAGCGGATATTGTGAAACAACCTCTCATCCGCCCGGTTTGCACCGATCAGCACATAACCACCGTCTTCGCTGGGACCCACAACAACCTCAGTGCCGCACTCAAGTTGCCGCAACGCCCGATCCAGGTAGCTTGTGCCCATCACCGGGCAGTCGCTGCCGATAACAAGCGCGCTGGATCGCTGTTGCAACACGCCCTTCAGCGCCAGGTACATGCGCCGGCCCAGGTCGCCACCCTGCTGGGCGACGATCGTCGCACCGGATTGGTGCGCAACGTGCTCGATGAATGGGTGTCCCGGGTCGCCGTCCACATGCAATTCGACGGGCGCCAGCCGGCTCCCGGCAGCCATGACCAGCGTGCGCTCCAGCAATTGCCGGTAAACCGCAAGCGCTGTGTCGTTACCCACCCCGGCAGCGAGGCGGGTTTTTACCTGTCCGCGAACCGGGGCTCTGGCAAACACCACAATACAGGCGTGCGGATAGCGGAATCTGCGTCGCTTACCCATAATACAACGCAAGATAACGTGCCGGCACGCCCAGTGCCCAGGCCGCGCGCAGCAACCACATGCGGACAATCGTTCTGACGATGCCGGCATTTTCCCAGCGCCGGCTCGAGGTGCCTAGCGTGCCGGCGGCAAACGCCGGGGGCATCTCACGTTTCAGGCGCCTGGACAGATCGATGTCCTCCATCAGCGGCAGGTCGCAGAAGCCGCTGACGGCATCGAACAGGCGGCGTGTGACAAAAATTCCCTGGTCCCCGGTGAGTATCCCGGTCAGCCGTGAGCGCCGGTTCATCAGCCACTCGACAATCCTCAGCAACCGCTGCTGTCCGGACAGGCGAACCGGGAAACCACCCCATTCCGCAGTTTCCAGCGCCTCCGCTATCATGGCATCGACGCACGCCGGAAGCGTCGAATCGGCGTGCAGGAACCACAGGACCGTTCCGGTAGCGGCATCTGCCCCGGTTTGTAACTGAACCGCCCGTCCCTTCTCCGAAATGAGACACCGGTCACAGAACGGGTGGGCAGCGGTCGTTGTACCATCGGTACTTCCACCGTCCACGACAATCACTTCATGCCCCAGCCGGCGAAACGGCTGAAGCGCGACAAGCAACGCGTCAATGCTTCCCACCTCGTTGAGGGTGGGGATGATAATACTGAGCTTCATGACCGCGCCTTGTGGCCAGGGCCACGGACGCCCTTTCGGCGGCACCGAAACACGCCGCCGCTAATCCTGACGTTATATAAGGTTAAATCACGCATGGCCGACACAAAGATACTATACAACGGCCCAAAACAGGAAATATGGCGCGACAGGCTCCGTCATATTTTCTAAACTTCACCCACACAAATATTCGGTTGGGATTAATGGCTAAGCGTAATATCAGCATTTTGATTGCCGGCAGTGAACCGGGCTGCGAAGCGATCCTGCGGGCGTTGCAAAATGCCGATTTCGGGTATACCTCGACCATCGTCGCGAGACGCCGGTTACTGCGGGAGGCGCTGCACCGGAAACGGCGGCCTGACGTTATCATCAGTAAGCTCGAACTCGATGACTTTTCCGCGCTGGATCTTGGTGCGTTGCTGAAACAGGCTGACTGTGAAGGGCTGCCCGTCATCCTGGTCGCCGAGACCGGCGCCGAAGCCACGGCTCTGGGTTGCCTCGAAAAGGGTATCGATCAGCTGGTGATCGATACCCCCTCTTCGCTGCAGCGACTCCCCACGCTGGTGCCGGTCGCCATCCGCCAGGCGGAGGAGCGCAAGCAGCAGGCACTGCTTGCAGAGCAACTCCAGGAGAGCCGGGATCGCTACCTCGATGTCTTCGACAACACCAACGATCTCATCCAGTGCCTGGGACAGGATGGACGCTTCCTGTACACCAACCAGGCATGGCGTGACACCATGGGATATACCGAAGAGGAGGTCCGCCACCTGCACCTGACTGACGTACTGCACCCGGACAGTGCTGTCTGCTGCCAGGACCGGTTTGCACGGTTGAAAGCGGGTGAATCCATGGTTCGCATCGATTTCAAATTTGTCACCAAATCCGGTGAAACCGTTCATCTCGAAGGAGACTGCGGGTCCATCTTCAAGGACGGCGAGGCGATATCCACGCGCGGCATCTTCCGCAACATCACCGAAACCGTCAAGGCGAAGGAAGCACGCGAGGTCAGCGAAGCGCGTTATCAGACCCTGTACGAGAATGCGCCGGACATCTATTCGATCGTCAATGCGCAGGGCGTGTTTGTGTCGATCAACCGTAGCGGCGCGAAAATGCTCGGCTACGAAGTCGATGAATTGATCGGCAAACCCGCGACGATGGTGATCCACCCGGAGGATCGCGCCCGCGTGATTGCCTACATCACTGAGCGCTTCAAGGATCCAGTTGACACAAAAGGCATCGAATACCGAAAAATCCGCAAGGACGGATCGGTGATGTGGACACACCAGCGCGTCAGCCTCGACCCTGATACCAGCGAGCCGCGCCTGCTGATACTGTGCCGCGATATCACCGAACAGCGCGAGTTGCAGAAACAACTTGCCTACCAGGCCACACACGACGAACTGACCCAGTTGCTCAACCGGCGCGAGTTCGACGCCAGGCTGCGTCGGCTGCTGGCAGCTCCCAGGGAACTGACCGATCACCACGTACTCTGTTATCTCGACCTTGACCAGTTCAAGGTGATCAACGACACCTGCGGACATATTGCCGGCGACGAATTACTGCGCCAGGTCGCTGCCATGTTAAACCGGCAGATCCGTTCGCGCGATACACTGGCCCGTCTCGGTGGTGACGAATTTGCCATTCTGATGGAACACTGCCCACTCGAACAGGCCGAGATACTCGCCAACCGGATTCGTGAAATGATCGAGGATTTCCGCTTCCAGTGGAAATCGCGTCGCTTCAGCATAGGTGTGAGTGTGGGCGTCGTTCCCATTCAGCATTCCGGCTCGATCGAGGACATTCTCAGTCTCGCCGATTCGGCCTGTTACGAAGCCAAGCAACTGGGTCGTAACCGCGTACACGTGTACCGGCCGGGTGACCGCGCCATTATCGGCAAGGTGGGAGACGGTCGCTGGGCCAGCCGGATTACCGAGGCGCTGGATAATAATGCGTTCAGCCTGTTTGCACAGGAAATCGCACCCTGTCTCGGCGATAGCAAGGGTCAGCGCATGGAAATTCTGCTCCGGCTGTGCGATACCGACGTCACCATCAGCCCCGGCGCCTTCATGCCGGTTGCCGAGCGCTATAACCTGTCGGCGAAAATTGACCAGTGGGTGCTCGACCAGACCATGACGTGGTTTGAACAACGCCCCGAGGCGCTGGCTGAACTGGAAATGTGTTCGGTCAACCTGTCTGCCCTGTCACTGTGCGATGAACCATTCCGCCAGTACGCGCTCGAGCGTGTCAGCCAGTCAGCTTTTCCCGCCGACAAGCTGTGTTTCGAAGTGACCGAAACCGCTGCGATATCCAATCTGGCCCTGGCCATGCAGTTCATGCATACGCTGCGCGACAAGGGATGCCGGTTTGCACTGGACGATTTCGGCAGCGGCCTGTCGTCCCTCGCCTATCTCAAGGAACTCCCGGTGGATATTGTCAAGATCGACGGTGTTTTCGTGCGCAATATCGCCAGCAGCGACATTGACCGTATGATGGTCAAATCAATCTGCGAAATTGCCCGCATGATGGAGATGAAGACCACGGCGGAATATGTCGAATCCGAAGATGCCTGGCAGATTCTCCGCGAAACCGGTGTCGACTTCGTTCAGGGCTTCCAGATCGGCAGGCCGATACCGATCAATGCATTTGCCGAAAGCCGGCAGCGCAAGGCCGACGTCCTCTACCTTAATCGCTGATATCTGATCGCGTGCCACACGAGCCAGCCCCCGGAAACAGCAGTACTACAGAACATTTTACCCTGTTTACCGAAGGCGACCTGCTGTACCAGGCCATGCTGGCAGGAATTGCCGCGGCGCATTCCGAAATTCTGCTGGAGAGTTATATCTTTGCCGATGATGAAATCGGCAGGCAGTTCGCACAGCAGCTATCGGAACGAGCCCGGGCCGGTATTCGCGTCCGGGTCCACATCGATGCCGCCGGTTCCCTGTTCTGGTCATCACGGTCACTCATGAAGGATATGAGAGTACAGGGCGTTCAGGTGCGCTGGTTCCACCGCTGGGACTGGCGTCGTCCCTGGCGCTATAACCAGAGAAACCACCGGAAGTTGCTGGTGGTCGACGGGGAAACTGCGTGGGTTGGCGGTTTCAATATCCACCGCGAAAATTCCCTGGCCGTATACGGGCCGCAACGCTGGCGTGACAGCCATGTAAGCTTCGGTGGCGAACTGGCGGTCACCGCCAGGCGCCTGTTTCACGATTTCTGGCGACGCAGGAAAAGAACCCCGCTTCCGCAACCGGCGACGGACGGCAGCCTGCTGGTCTCGAACTATGCTCGCGGCGGCCGGCGCTACATGAACAGGCTGTTTCGCCGCCTGATTGCCGGTGCCCGGCACAGCATCCACCTGACCACGCCCTATTTTGTTCCTGACCAGCGCACCCAGCGCCTGCTGTGCCGCGTCGCCAGGCAGGGGGTCGACGTACACCTGCTGGTGCCGCGGAAAAGTGACATCCCGCTCGCCCGCTGGGCGGCGCACGCGGTTTACTCGCCGCTGCTCGATGCAGGCATCCATATTCACGAATACCTGCCACGACTGTTGCACGCCAAAACCGTGGTCGTTGACGGTGGCCATGCGATGGTCGGTACCTCCAACATCGATTACCGGAGCTTCTTTCTGAACTATGAACTGAACCTGTTTACCCGCAATGAAGAACTTTGCCGGCAACTGGAAACCCAATTCAGTGAAGATCTGCTATTGTCAGAGACAATCACCACGGTGCGCTGGAAGCGGCGCTTCTGGGGACGCAGAATACTCGAACTGATTGGCTGGCTTGCGCGACGCTGGCTATAGTTGCAACAGTGACAACAACATGCGTGGAGGCAAACATGAAAAAGATCTGCATCATCGGTGCGGGACGTGTCGGCGAATCAACCGCCCAGATCATCGCCAAGGAAGAACTTTGCCGCGAAGTGGCGCTGCTGGATATCAACGAGGGCGTGCCACAGGGGGTGGCGCTCGATATACAGCAATCCGCCTCTCTGCTGCGCTTTGATACCCGCGTTACCGGCGACACCGACCCGGCTATCATCCGCGACTCCGATATGGTAATCATTACCGCAGGCTTCCCGCGCAAGCCCGGCATGTCGCGCTCTGACGTACTGGAGGCCAACCTGGCCATTATCGACGGCCTCGTTGACCATGTGCTCGAATACGCACCCGATGCAATGCTGATGATGGTGACCAACCCGGTCGACGTGCTGACCTGGCGAGCCTGGCAGCGCACCGGCTGGCCGCGTCACCGCGTGTTCGGGCAGTCCGGCGCGCTGGACACCGCGCGCATGATCAGTTTTATCGCCCTGGAAACCGGCTATTCGATCAAGGACATTTCCGCGCTGGTACTGGGCGGTCACGGCGACGCCATGGTTCCGCTTCCCCGCTTTACCGATATTTCCGGCATACCAATCGAACATTTTCTCGACCAGGACACGATCGACCAGATTGCCGAGCGCACCCGCCAGGGCGGCGGTGAGATACTGGCGCTGAAAAAACACAGCAGTGCCTACGACTCGCCGGCAGCCGCTATCGCTTCCATGGTCGACGCCATCGGCCATAACCGGCGGCGCATCCTGCCTTGCGTCAGCGTGCTGGATGGTGAGTACGGCCAGAGTGGTATCGCCATGGGCGTTCCCGCCGTGCTGGATGAAAACGGCCTGGTAAAAATCATTGAACTGAAACTGAATAAAAACGAGCAACAGGATTTCGAGCGCTCAGCCGACATGGTCAGAAATGACATCAAATTGCTGCCGTAAGCAACAATAACGCAAAGGGAGGCGTTGCCAGTGACTGACGATACCATAACCGTAATTGACAACAGGACCGGCAAACGGTTCGAGTTCCCGATACGCAAGGCGACACAGGGGCCCGATGCGGTCGACATGCAGCGTTTTTACCGGGAAACAGGCTATTTTTCCTATGACCCGGGTTTTCTCTCCACCGCGAGCTGCCATAGCAGGCTGACGTTTCTCGACGGCAAGAAAGGCCAGTTGATGTATCGCGGCTACTCCATCGAACAACTGGCGGAGAAAAGCAGTTTCCTCGAAGTCGCCTACCTGATGCTGTACGGCGAGTTGCCGCTGCAACAGCAACTGGATGAATTTCGCAACATCATCATTCACCACACCATGCTCAACGAATCGCTGAAGAGTTTCTTCCACGGTTTCTACCACGACGCGCACCCGATGGCGATCATGGTCGGCGTGGTGGGGTCGCTGTCGGCGTTCTATCACGATTCCACTGACATCAATAATCCCCGCCACCGGGAAATCGCCGCGCACCGGATGATCGCAAAAATGCCCAGTATCGCCGCGGCCAGTTACAAGCACTCCATCGGCGAGCCCCAGGTGTACCCGGACAACAGCCTCAGTTACACCGGCAACCTGCTGAACATGATGTTTGCCGTCCCCTGCGAGCCGTATGTACTCAATCCGGTGGCGGAAAAAGCGCTGGACCTGATATTTCTCCTGCACATCGACCACGAACAGAATGCCAGCACCTCGACGGTACGGCTGGCGGGCAGTTCCGGCGCCAACCCGTTTGCCTGCATCGCCTCGGGCATTGCCGCCCTGTGGGGGCCTGCACACGGCGGTGCCAATGAAGCTGTCCTGAAAATGCTGGATGAAATTGGTGACGTCTCCAATGTGCCGAAGTTCCTGGCGCGGGCCAAGGACAAGAGTGATCCGTTCAGGCTGATGGGTTTCGGCCACCGGGTATACAAGAACTACGACCCGCGTGCGCGGATTATCCGCAAGATGTGTCACGAGGTACTGGAAAAACTCGGCGATGCCAACGACCCGCACTTCGAACTGGCCCTGAAACTGGAGGAAATCGCCCTCAGCGACGAATATTTCATCGAGCGCAAGCTCTACCCCAATGTCGACTTTTACTCGGGACTCATCTATCGCGCGCTGGGTATACCGGTCAATATGTTCACCGTCATGTTCGCCATTGCCCGCACGGTCGGATGGGTGTCGCAGTGGATGGAGATGATCAGCGAGGACAACCAGCGCATTGGCCGCCCGAGACAGTTGTACGTGGGGCCGGTGCAACGGGATTATGTGCCGATATCAAAACGCTGTGGTTCATAGCGTGCGTCACGGCGACCTGGCCTGATTACCATGCCCGAAACCGAATTTGATCTCGCACCAGGCATCTGCCACCTCAATCACGCGGCCGTTGCCCCCTGGCCACGACGTACCGTTCAGGCCGTCAGGGCTTTCAGTGAGGAGAATGCGAGACTGAGCTCACAACGCTATGCGCACTGGCTGGATGTCGAGCAGCAATTACGCGAGCAGCTGGCGCAACTGGTCAACGCCCGTGGCAGCGATGAAATCGCATTGCTCAAGAATACCTCCGAGGCGCTTTCCATGGTGGCCTGGGGATTGAACTGGGAAGCGGGTGATGAAGTCATCATCAGCGCACGCGAGTTCCCCTCGAACCGCATTGTCTGGGAGTCGCTGCAACCGCTCGGGGTTGTCGTCCGGCAGGTGGAACTTGCCGGCTGCGATGCCCCGGAACAACGACTGATCGACGCAATTACGCCGCGTACCCGGCTTATGTCAGTCAGTTCCGTGCACTATGTGACCGGCCTGGCACTGGATCTTGTTCCTCTCGGCCGGGCCTGCAGGGACCACGACGTCGTCTTTTGCGTGGATGCTATCCAGAGTCTCGGTGCGCTGCCGTTCGACGTCCGCGCCTGTCATGCCGACTTCATCATGGCCGACGGTCATAAATGGATGCTCGGACCCGAGGGCCTTGCGCTGTTTTACTGCCGGCGCGAGTGGATCGGGAAACTGACACTCCATCAGTTCGGTTGGCACATGGTTGAGGCAATGGGCGATTTCGAGCGTATCGACTGGGTCCCCGCCCGTTCGGCGCGACGTTTTGAATGCGGGAGTCCCAACATGCTGGGAATCCATGCCCTGCATGCCAGCACCGGTCTGCTGCTGGAAACCGGGATCGCGGAAATTGCTGAGGCGATTTCGAGAAATACATCCTATCTCATTGACAGGTTGACAGAACATTCTGCAGAAATACTCTCGGAAATGCGCCCCGAACGACGTGGCGGCATGGTAACATTTCGTTTTCCAGGCGACGATACCGCCAAACGCTACCAGCGCCTCCAGGAAAAGGGGGTGATCTGTGCCCTGCGTGGCGGCGGTATTCGCTTTTCTCCGCACTTCTATACCACCCGGGCAGTGATGGACCGCGCCGTTGAACTGGCCTGCCAGCCGGCCTGATCATCCCGCTCCCGTGAAAACGGGCTAAATTTTTCAACCAATTGACGGAATTGCCGCTATCCTTGTATATAACAACAGACTGAATTTCCAAACTGAATGCACGTTTGAGGGTCTAATACTCACATCATGAACAAGGAGCGGAGGTTGTATGGTCTTTAATCCTGCAGCCTGGCTGGGTCGAAAAATTGTCCGCTGGCTGACCGCAGAGCACCAGCAGGCCAATCCGCCGCTTTGCGATTTTGATCGTGTTCGCTACGAAGTGCGCCCCTGTGATGTGATTCTCGTCGAAGGGCGAAGCCGGGTGGCTGAAATCATCCGCACCATCACCCAGAGTCCCTGGTCCCATTCTGCGTTGTACATCGGTCGCATACACGACATCGACGATCCCGAACTGCGCGAGAAGGTCCTGTCGTTTTATGACGGAGACCCCAACGAACAGCTGGTCATCGAGGCGTGGCTGGGTGAAGGCACCGTGGTCAATCCACTCAGCAAGTACCGTGACGATTCACTGCGCGTGTGCCGCCCGACCGGCCTGACACGACAGGACGCGCAGCAGGTGCTGAAGTATGCGCTGCAACACCTGGGCTTCGAATACGACCTCCGCCAGTTGCTCGATCTGGCGCGCTTTCTGTTCCCCTACAGCATCATTCCGCGTCGCTGGCGTTCCAGCCTGTTCGAGCATAACGCAGGTACACCCACGCGCTCGGTATGCTCCTCCATGATCGCAGCGGCCTTTGCGTCGGTACAGTTCCCGGTGCTACCGGTGCTGGAAGAAAAGCGTGATGGTTCGTTGCGCATGATCCCGCGTAACTCGCGCCTGTTCACGCCGCGGGATTTCGACTACTCACCCTACTTCGACATCATCAAGTGCCCACACCTGGACTTTGGAAAAATGCCGTCGTACCGTGAGCTCCCCTGGGACAACAGGGGCCGCATCTGCAATGACGACGGCGACTGCTATGTTCCCACCATGCAGCCGAAAGTCGACGGCGAAACAGAAGCAGCAAGCGCGGCCGGGAAGCCTGTCGATGGTAACAATGAGACAACGGAAAGCGCATCGAACAAAAACGACATCGACGGGGTCGAACCTGTCAGTACTGAAAAAACCAGCTGACTTTTCAGGAGCGCATTCATGGCGACATTGCTGGAACTGATCGTTATTCTCGCAGCGGCATGGGGACTGGCCGCGTTTCGTTCGCCAGCATGGGGATGGATTGGCGCCATCGGCGTCTACCTGCTGCTGTGGCCCTCACTGCACAGTGTAAATGCCTGGTTACTGACACCGGCGTGGTTGATTTTCCTGCCTGTCGCGGCAGTACTCGGCGTTCCCGCGCTGAGACGCAAAGTCATCAGCGCCCCGGTTCTGCGGCTGTTTCGGAAACTGATGCCCACGGTCTCGGACACGGAACGCGAAGCGCTCGAAGCGGGCAGTATCTGGTGGGAGGCCGACCTGTTCAGCGGCAACCCGGACTGGAACAAACTGCTGTCCTGGGACAAACCCGCGCTACGCGAAGACGAACAGGCGTTTCTCGATGGTCCGGTGAACGAACTGTGCCACATGCTGGACGACTGGGAGATTACCGAGCACCTGCACGACCTGCCGGAGCCGGTGTGGAACTTCCTCAAGGAACAGCGCTTCTTCGGCATGATCATTCCGAAGCAGTACGGTGGACTGGAATTCACGGCCTTCGGTCATTCCAGTGTCGTCATGAAGATCTCCAGCCGCAGCATCACCGCAGCGGTCACCACCATGGTGCCGAACTCGCTGGGCCCTGCGCAGTTATTGCTGCACTACGGCACCGAGGAACAGAAGGACTATTACCTGCCGCGGCTGGCGCGCGGTGAAGAAATCCCCTGCTTCGCACTTACGGGCCCCGAAGCCGGCAGTGATGCCGCCGCCATGCCGGATCGCGGCGTGGTGTGCCGGCAGACCTTCAACGGCGAGGAAACGCTGGGTATCCGGCTGAACTGGGAAAAGCGCTATATCACCCTCGG
Organism: uncultured Thiohalobacter sp.; assembly: GCA_964433205.1. Classification (GTDB taxonomy): domain Bacteria; phylum Pseudomonadota; class Gammaproteobacteria; order DSM-19610; family DSM-19610; genus Thiogranum. Next base: position 16,150 of record CAYSRA010000001.1, read on the forward strand.
GCCGGTTGCGACGGTGCTGGGTCTGGCATTCAAGCTGTACGACCCTGACCATCTGTTGAGCGACCGGGAAGACCGCGGCATCACCCTGGCGCTGATTCCTGTCGACACCCCCGGCATTGATATCGGCAGTCGCCACTTCCCGCTCAACCAGGCGTTCATGAACGGGCCCAATCGCGGCAAGGATGTGTTCATTCCCATGGACTGGATCATTGGCGGCGAAGCACGCATCGGCGAAGGCTGGAAGATGCTGATGGAAAGTCTGGCCGACGGCCGTTCCATTTCGCTGCCGGCGCTCAGCACCGGTGCCGGCAAACTCGCCTCGCGTGCCAGCGGTGCTTATGCCGCGGTACGCAAGCAGTTCAAGACACCCATCGGCAAGTTCGAAGGTATCTCCGAAGTGCTGGGGCGCATTGCCGGTAACACCTACGCCATGGACGCGGCGCGCGGCCTGACGACACTGGCCGTTGACCGCGGCGAAAAGCCGTCCGTAGCCTCGGCCATCGTCAAGTATCATCTGACCGAGCGTATGCGCCGGGTGATCGACGACGCCATGGATATCCACGGCGGACGCGGTATCTGCATGGGGCCGCGCAATTACCTGGGGCGCGTCTACCAGGGCATCCCTATTTCCATCACCGTGGAAGGCGCCAATATCCTCACCCGCAGCCTGATCATCTTCGGACAGGGCGCGATCCGCTGTCATCCCTACCTGCTGAAGGAAATGGAAGCCACCCGCCGGGGTGATGTCGCGGCATTTGACCGGGCGTTGTTCGGGCATGTCAACCTGGCCGTCAGCAATCTGGCCCGCGCAGTGTTCCACGGTTTGACCCGTGCCCGCTTCGCACAGGCGCCGACTGACCGGGAGGAAGCCGATTACTATCGCCAGTTGACGCGCCTGAGTGCTGCATTCGCGATTACTGCTGAATCAGCACTGGCTACCCTGGGCGGTGCGCTCAAGCGCAAGGAGTCGCTGTCCGGGCGCCTGGGTGATGTACTGAGCCTGATGTACCTGGCGTCGGCGGCCCTCAAGCGCTTTGCCGAGGAGGGGCGCCAGCCGGCGGATCGCCCGCTGCTGGAGTGGGTAATACGTGACACACTCTACCAGGCACAACAGAAACTGTTCGAAGTCTATGACAACCTGCCCCACCGCGCACTCGGTCGTGTGCTCAAGTGGGTCCTGTTCCCCTGGGGCGCAAGCTATCGCGCGCCGGACGATGCCCTGCTGCAGCGTGCGGCCAACGTCATCCTGCGCTGGGGATCGGCACGCGAGCGGCTGACCGAGGGGCTGTTCATTCCCGACGAGGAGTATGAACCGTTACGCCAGCTGGAAGTCGCCATGGAGCACGCCACCGCGGCGCAGCCGATACTGTCAAACTTGCGAAACGCCATGCGCAGTGGTCAACTTGAAGCTGGCGATCCCGAACAATGCCTGGTCGAAGCGGTTTCGGCCGGTGTGATCGATGAACGCGAAGCAGCGCAGGTACGCGCTGCGGTCGCTGCGCGACAACAAGTTATAGGTGTCGACGAATTCCCCGCCGACTACTGGAAGGAGAAAAACCAATCATGGCAGCGCAACCCAACCCCCTCGCAACAGGCCGGCCGGTCTACGTCGTAGACGGAGCCCGTTCCCCGTTCCTGCGCGCGCGCAACAAGCCGGGGCCGTTTCACGCCTCGGACCTGGCGTTCCAGGCCGGGCGCGCCCTGCTCTACCGCCAGCCGTTCAGCCCGGATGCTTTCGATCAGGTCATCCTCGGCTGCGTCATGGCGGGCCCCCAGGAGGTCAACATCGGGCGCGTGGTGTCGCTGCGACTGGGTTGCGGTGACAAGGTGCCGGCGTGGACGGTGCAACGCAATTGCGCATCCGGCATGCAGGCGCTGGACTGTGCCGCCCAGGACATTGCCAGTGGTCGCTCGGAACTGGTGCTGGCCGGTGGCACGGAAGCCATGAGCCACGCGCCGCTGTTGTTCAGCACCGCCATGGCCACCTGGCTGGGACGCTTCAGTTCGGCGCGCACAACGGCGGACAAGCTGAAAGCCGTCATGGCATTCCGCCCCGCCTACCTCAAGCCGGTCATCGGCCTGCTGTGCGGACTGACCGATCACATTGTCGGACTGAGCATGGGGCAGACGGCGGAGATACTGGCCCACCGGTTCAATGTAAGTCGCGAGGAGATGGACGCCTTCGCCATGCGCAGTCACCAGCGCCTGGCAAAGGCCACCGAGGAAGGCCGTTTCGACGAGATCGAGGTAATCTACGATACCGACGGCCATTACTACGACTACGATGACGGCTGCCGCCCTGACAGCAGCATGGAAAAGCTGGCCAAACTGAAACCGGCTTTCGAGCGGCCGTTCGGCAAGATTACCGCCGGCAACAGCGCGCAGATTACCGACGGTGCCGCGCTGCTGATTCTCGCCTCTGAAGACGCCGTACAGGAACACAACCTGCCGGTACTTGGCCGGATACTCGACAGCCAGTGGGCCGGTCTCGATCCTGCACAGATGGGTCTGGGCCCGGTCCACGCGATGGCACCGATCCTGGAGCGCAACAGTCTCGATTCGGATGATATTGACTACTGGGAGATCAACGAGGCATTTGCTGCGCAGGTGCAGTCCTGTCTGCGCGCCTGGCAGGATGAAACCTACTGCAGCAGCGAACTGGGACTGACGCACGCCTTCAAACCCATCGACGAGGAGCGCCTGAACGTCGATGGCGGCGCCGTTTCCATTGGGCACCCGGTGGGCGCCAGCGGTGCACGCATTGTTCTGCATCTGCTGAAAACACTGCAACGGGAAAATGCCCGGCGTGGCATGGCCAGCCTGTGCATCGGCGGTGGTCAGGGCGGCGCCATGCTGGTGGAGAGGGTCGAATAATGGGAAACAACGACAACAAGCCCGATCTCTACACCGAGATCGACGACGACAATATCGCCTGGCTGCACTTCGACAAGCAGGGTTCCAGTGCCAACGTGCTGTCGGCCCCGCTGCTGGAAGCCTTTTATGAAGAACTGCTCGACCTGACGGAAAACAAAAAGCCCCGCGGCCTGGTGATTCTGTCGGACAAGCCCAACGGTTTCATTGCCGGCGCCGACGTGCGCGAATTCACCCGGCTTGAGAACCGTGACCAGGCGCTTGACGCCATCCAGCGCGGCCAGGCCGTGTTTGACCGCCTGGCCGCACTGCCCTTCCCGACCGTCGCGCTGATTCACGGTTTCTGTCTCGGCGGTGGCCTGGAACTGTCGCTCGCGTGCCGCTACCGCGTTGCCCGTGACGACCGCGGCACGCGGCTGGGGCTGCCGGAAGTCAAACTCGGCATCCACCCCGGTTTCGGTGGTACCGTGCGACTGACAGCGCTGGTCGGTGCCCTGCATGCCATGGACCTCATGCTCAGCGGCCGCACTGTCGACGGCCGGGCCGCCAAACGTATGGGGATCGTCGACCATGCCCTGCCCGAGCGGCACCTGAAAACAGCGGCGCGGTCGCTGATCATGGAGCAGCCCGCGCCGCACAAACCCACCCGCCTGCAGGCGCTCACCAATCACGACCTAGTGCGCCCGGTACTGGCACGCGTATTCGAGCACCAGGTTGGCAAGAAGGTCCGCAAGGAGCACTACCCGGCGCCCTGGGCGCTGATCGACCTGTGGCGACAGCATGCCGATTCGCAGCGCAACATGCTGCACGCCGAGGCTGAATCGGTGGCGCGACTCATCGTCGGATCTACGGCGCAGAATCTGATCCGTGTATTCCTGCTGCAGGAGCAACTCAAGGCGCTCGGTAACCACCCCGACTACCGTCCCAAGCGGGTCCACGTTGTCGGCGCCGGCGTGATGGGCGGCGACATCGCGTCCTGGTGCGCCTACAAGGGCATGCAGGTCACGCTGTCGGATCAGTCGGCGGAACGCATTGCGCCCGCCATCAAGCGCGCCCACCAGTTGTTCAAGCATCGCCTGCGCAAACCGCGCCCGATCCAGGAAGCCATGGACCGGCTGATGCCCGACCACAAGGCGCTGGGCGTCGAACACGCCGATGTGGTGATCGAGGCGATATTCGAGGACGCCGGGGTTAAACGCAAGCTGTACGAACAACTCGAACCGCGCATGCGGCCGGATGCCATTCTCGCCACCAACACATCCAGCATTCCGCTCGACGAATTACGCGGGGTGCTGAAAAAACCCGAGCGGCTGGTCGGGCTGCACTTCTTCAATCCGGTAGCGAAGATGCAACTGGTGGAGATCGTTCGCGATGACCAGACCGACCCCGACGTAACGCTCAGGGCCACCACTTTTGCACGCCGTATCGACCGTCTGCCCTTGCCCGTTTCCAGCACACCGGGTTTCCTCGTCAACCGTATCCTGATGCCCTACCTGCTGGAAGCCGTTGAGCTCGAAACCGAAGGCGTGTCGGCAACCGATATCGATCGCCAGGCGGTCAAATTCGGCATGCCGATGGGACCCATCGAACTGGCTGATGCGGTGGGCCTGGATATCTGCCTGCACGTGGCCGAAAACCTCGGCAAGCACTTCGATGTCGAGGTGCCGCAGCGTCTGCGCGAACTGGTCAACCGGGGCGACCTGGGACGCAAGAGCGGGCAAGGTTTCTACCGGTACAAGAAAGGAAAGCCGGTCAAACCGGCACTGCCCAAGGGCCATCACGCCAGCGAGGACGTCATCGACCGCATGATCCTGCGCATGCTCAACGAGGCTGTTGCCTGCCTGCGAGAAAAGGTTGTCGACAAAGCCGACCATCTCGACGGCGGCATGGTATACGGCACCGGGTTCGCACCGTTCCGCGGCGGACCGCTGCACTATATCGAGGATGTCGGTGCCGACACGCTGGTGCAACGTCTGCATAATCTTGAACAACGCTATGGTGCCCGCTTCAAACCGGACCCGGGTTGGGAGTCCGTCGCGGGTTTCTCGTCCAGTGAAAACACGGTGAGCGAATAACAATGACCACAAACAATGAAAGTCACCTGGTAACACCGGAACAGGCTGGAACACTTTCCGGCCTGTTTTATGAACGCGTACATCGAACGCCGGAGGCACTGGCGTACCGCTACTACGACCCGGGCGACGAGACCTGGAAAGACATCAGCTGGTCGGCGGCGGGTGATATGGCGGCGCGCTGGCAAACCGCACTGGCTTCAGAGAACCTGCAACCCGGCGACCGCGTCGCCATTCTCATGCAGAACTGCCCGCAGTGGGTCATGTTCGACCAGGCCGCACTGGCCAACGGCCTGGTGGTGGTTCCCCTTTACACCCAGGACCGTGCCGAGAACATCGCCTACATCCTGCAGAATGCGGGTGCCAAGGTATTGCTGATCGGCAACCAGGAGCACTGGGATACGCTGCAACCCGTGTGGGATCAGCTCGGTTTTCTGAACCGCATTCTCGCCCTTGAGCATATCGACACCTGCGGTCGCCCGGATTCGCGCCTGCGCACGATCGGCGAATGGTTGCCGGATCGCGCTGAACTGATGCGCGTTAACTGGGACCCGAATTCACTGGCGACCATTGTCTACACATCCGGCACCACCGGGCGTCCCAAGGGTGTCATGTTGAGTCACTACAATATCCTCTGGAATGCCTATCGAAGTCTGCAGGTCGTTCGGCGCACGCCTGACGAACTGTTTTTGTCATTCCTTCCATTATCCCACACGCTGGAGCGGACCGCGGGCTATTATCTGCCGATGATGCTGGGCGCCGCGGTGGCCTATAACCGTTCGATTCCCCAGCTTGCCGAAGACCTGCTGGCCGTTCGGCCGACTATCATGATTTCCGTGCCACGCATCTTCGAACGCGTCTACAACAAGATTCACGCCGGCCTGGAAGAAAAGTCACCGCTCGCCCGCGCCCTGTTCAACCTTGCCGTGAATGTCGGCTGGCATCGCTTTGAATACCAGCAGGGTCGCGCCGGCTGGGGACCGTCATTATTGTTATGGCCACTGTTGAACAAACTTGTTGCCAGCAAGGTAATGGAAAAGCTCGGCGGGCGCCTGCGCCTTGCCGTGGTTGGTGGTGCCCCCTTGCCATACGAGGTGGCGCGCCTGTTTATCGGCCTGGGGCTGCCGATGATCCAGGGCTATGGCCTGACGGAGACCAGTCCGGTCATCAGCGTGAACCCGCTCGAGAATAACGACCCACGCAGCGTTGGCTGCCTTCTGCAGGATGTCGAGGTAAAGATTGCCGATAATGGCGAACTGCTGGTGCGCAGCCCCGGCGTCATGCTCGGCTACTGGGCCAATGAAAAGGCCACACGCGAAATCATTGACGAGGAGGGCTGGCTGCACACCGGCGACAAGGCCCGGCTGGAAAACGGCCAGTTGTATATCACCGGGCGGATAAAGGAAATCATCGTGCTTGCCAATGGCGAAAAGGTGCCGCCTGCAGATATGGAGATGGCGATTACTGCCGACCCGCTGTTTGAACAGGCCATGGTCGTCGGCGACAACCGTCCCTACCTCAGCGCGTTGCTGGTGCTAAACCCGGAGCAGTGGAAACTGTTTGCCGCGCAGCTTGGTGTCGATCCGGACGACCCGGAGGTCTGCAACAGTTCGCGGGTCAACGAGGCCGTGCTGGAGCGCGTGGCCCGGCAGATCAGTTCATTCCCCGGTTACGCCCGTATCCACCGCGTGTACTGCCAGCTGAAACCCTGGAGCATCGAGGATGGATTGATCACCCCGACGCTAAAACTTAAACGCGACAAGATCTGCGAACGGTTCGCGCAGCAGATCGAGGCGATGTACGAGGATCACTGACAGGCGGACGGGACAGGCTTTCCACACACCGCATTGCCGTTCGGGGCGGCGGTCAGGAACCGGCGGCTTCCGGCGCGAGATCCATCGGTGCGTCGTCCCTGACCGACTCACGCTGTGCCGGCCTGCAAGCCCGTTTCTGGTAAAACATGAGGTCCTGGATAATGGCGTCGGTGACGATGTCGTTTTCGGCAAACTCCATCGCCAGACAACCTTCTTCTCGACGTACGATCCGGCAATAGATCTTGCGGTACAGCGTTTCATTTCCGGTCCATACCCGGAAATTCAACATCACTGAACGCTGGCAGGCGGGAACCTCCCCTTCGCGGATAGTGACGGAGACGCCGCCCTTGCTGATATTTTTCACGTAGCCATGACAATAGCCGCTACCCGGATGGGCAATATCGATGTCGACCCGTATCGGGTCGCGTTTTGCGCTTCTTCTTTCCACGGCATCCCCCGGACGAAGGTAATGTTAACCGGGCGTCCGGGCCCGCGCAGAATGCGTAATGTCGGCAGAGTTCTGTGTCCTGTTCCACACTGTAGCGGCCAGCCCGGCACAGCCTTTACTCCACCCGGCGGGCCGGTGCGGAAAGCGTGCGGCAAGATATAACCCGGATTCTGGATTAATAGATCAATCTATTGATTTATAAATAAGTTATTGAAGTTTTTTGTGGTTGTCGTAGCCAGTTCGTCGAACGGTTCCCCGCGCAGCTCGGCAAGATATTCCGCAACATACCGCACCCAGGCAGGCCGGTTGCTCCTGCCACGCTTTGGCACCGGCGCCAGGAACGGCGCATCGGTTTCCACCAGCAGGCGCTCCGATGGCACCTGCCTGGCCACCTCCTTCAATTCGACGGCATTCCTGAAGGTGACGATCCCGGAGAAGGAAATGTGAAAATTCAGGTCCATGGCCGCCTTCGCCATCCCCCAGTCTTCCGTAAAACAATGCAGTACGCCGCCCACGTCCTGCGCATTTTCCTCTTTGAGAATACGCAGGGTGTCAGCCTTCGCCGCCCGGGTATGTACGATCAGGGGCTTGTTGACGGCACGTGCCGCGCGAATATGCCGACGGAAGCGCTCCCGCTGCCAGCCGGTGTTCCCTTCAATACGGAAGTAGTCCAGGCCGGTCTCGCCGATTGCGACGATGCGCGGATTGTCGGCCAGCGCGGCGAGACGCTCCTCGTCGGGATCTTCCCCCTCCTCCCCGTCGGGGTGCACCCCGACCGAGGCGGAAATCTGCGGATACGGGTCAATCAGCTGCATCATTGCGGGGAAACGCTCCAGGCTGATGGAAACGCACAGCATCTGCTGCACATCGGCGGCCTGCGCTTCGGTGACGATGTCGTCGAGCGTTTCATCTTCCAGCTTGAGTAAATCGAGGTGGCAGTGGGAATCAACCAGCATGTCGGGGAACCTTGCTCAGTCAACAGCGCGGCCGCAATCGGCCAGGCGTGGGAATGGGAAATTACATGGTGTGGGTGGGACGATCCGCGGTCAGTGCACCGGCAAGATAGGTTTCTATCTTCTTTTGCGCCGAGCCGTCATCGTTGTCACTGAATTGCACACCGATACCCGCCGCGCGCGCGCCCTGCGCGCCCTTCGGGGTGATCCAGATGATCTTGCCGGCGACAGGGATCTTTTCCGGTTCGTCCATCAGTGTCAGCAACATGAAAACCTCGTCGCCGAGCTGATAGGTCTTGTTGGTGGGAATGAACAGTCCTCCGTTCTTGACGAAAGGCATATAGGCGGCATAGAGCGCGCTCTTGTCCTTGATCGTCAGTGAGAGGATACCCTGCCGGGCTCCACCACCGGGTTTCATTGCCATAACTCTGTTTACCTGCTGCCTTGCATGACATTTTTTTGACGTTTTGTGCGCATCGCGGCCCAGCGCGTCAACAGATCTTCCAGCACCAACTGGCGATTCAAACCTGAGCCCAGCGTGCCTGACGCCCTGTCGAGGCGATCCAGCAACGCGTACAGACTTTTACAGTCTACCGACTCCACAAGGGTCTGCAACTTTTGCGCCAGTTCACTGCCGGAATCCGCATCGGGAACCAGTCGCAGGCGTATCAATGCCTCAACCCACTGGCGCCAGCTACGCAGCCGCAGCGCTTCCTCATTGCCCTGCCAGGCACTGGCGACCGCCAGTGGATCTGTGCGGCCCTCAGCGACGGCCTGCAGCTGTTCGAGGCACTCGGCCATCAATGTCTCTGCACCGGTCTCGTGCAACGCCAGCGCGCGCAGCGGCGCGCCCGCGGCCATTTCCAGACTGCGACGGGCGTCCTGACCTTCGAGCCCGTGCGCAGCGAGCCACGCAAACCCCTGCTCGGGCGGCGGCACCGGAACCTGGATCTGCTGACAACGACTGCGCACCGTGGCCAGCAGGCGCCCTGGCGCAGCGCTTGCCAGAACCAGCAGGGTATTGGCAGTCGGTTCTTCCAGCGTCTTCAGCAGACTGTTTGCGGCGTTGACGTTCATTGCCTCGGCAGGCCGTACCACGGCCACCTTGTAGCGGCCACCGTGGCTGGTAATGGACAGGTCCACGCACAGTGAGCGCACCTGGTCGACCTTGATGGCCTTGCCGGTTTCCTCCGGCTCCAGCGTCAGCAGATCCGGGTGCGTGCCGGCACGCAGCCATCCGCACGCGGCGCAGGTTCCGCAGGGTTCGCCCTGCGCGTCCGGCGCCTCGCACAGCAGCGCATGAACGATACGCTGCGCCAGCAGTTGCTTGCCCGCTCCCTCCGCGCCGGTCAGCAACACGGCGTGCGGCAGCCGCGATTGCAGGCGCGCCCGGTTGAACGGCTGCCAGACGGGTTCCAGCCAGGGTGCCGCGGTGCTGACATCAGTCATGCGCTGTCCCTCGCCCGCGTCGCCAGCAACTCATCGATCAATGCATCGAGCTGGCGCTGAACGGCATCCAGTTCCTGCCCGGCATCGACGATACGAAAGCGCGAAGGATGCTGTGCGGCGCGTTGCAGGTAGGTCTCTCGCACTGCTTCAAAGAATGCGCGTTGCTCCTGCTCAAACCGGTCCAGCGCACCGCGCTCGCCGGCCCGCGCCAGCCCGACGTCGACCGGCAGGTCGAAAAGTATGGTCATGTCCGGCTGAAAGCCCTGCTGCACCCAGGCTTCCAGTGCGGCGATACGCTGCATGTCGATCCCGCGACCGCCGCCCTGGTAGGCGTAGGTTGCGTCGGTGAAACGGTCACAGAGCACCCATTCACCGGCCTGCAGGGCGGGAAGGATTACTTCGTTGAGGTGCTGCGCACGTGCCGCAAACATCAGCAGCAGTTCGGTATCCGCGTGCATGCCGTTGCTCGAGGTATCCAGTAACAGTTCACGAATGCGCTCGCCCAGCACCGTACCGCCGGGCTCGCGGGTCAGGCGCACACGGATACCCGCGGCTTCGAGTCGCTGCGCGAGATAGCTTGCATTGGTGGACTTGCCGGCGCCCTCGCCACCTTCCAGGGTGATAAAGCGACCGGGGTATGTCGGGGTGTTCACGGGATTAGCGTCTCTTTCGCTGGTAACGGTCAACAGCGCGGTTGTGCGCCTTGAGCGTAGCGGAAAACGCATGGCTGCCATCACCGCGCGCCACGAAATACAGGCTGTCACCGGGCGCCGGGTGCAGCACCGCGCGAATGGCATCCTTGCCCGGCATGGCGATCGGCGTAGGCGGCAGGCCGTTGCGTGTATAGGTGTTATACGGCGTATCGCGGCGCAAGTCACGGAAGCGTATATCACCGTCGAAGCTGGCACCCATGCCGTAGATGATGGTCGGATCGGTCTGCAGGCGCATACCCTTCTTCAGCCGACGGATGAACACGCCGGCAATCTGCGGGCGCTCTGCGGCCAGCCCGGTTTCCTTCTCGACGATCGACGCCAGAATCAGCGCTTCGTAGGGCGTCTTCAGCGGAAGGTCCCGGTCGCGCTTTACCCATTCGCGGTCGAGGAAATCCTCCATGTCACGAAATGCGCGGCGTAACACGTCGACATCGCGGGTACCGCGCGGGTAGTGATAGGTTTCCGGCAGGAAACGCCCTTCCGGGTGCAGGCCGGGGTAACCGATAGCCTGCATGACGGTCGCGCCGTCATGGTCCGGCAGGGTCTGCTCCAGCGCAGGGGCTTCGGCGATACGGCGCATCATTTCGGTAAATGTCTCACCCTCGATCAGGGTCAGGGCATATTGCCTGACCTGTCCTTCGGTAAGCTGCTTGAGCAACTGTTCCGGCGTTGTGCCGGGCTGCAACCGGTACTCGCCGGCCTTGATCTTGCCGGCGACACCCAGCCAGCGCGCCAGCAGCACCAGGTAGGTCGGTTGTTCGAGTATGCCGCGCCGGTGTAGCTCCGTTGCCACGGACTTCAATGAACTGCCGGGCCGGATCAACAGGGTCTCCTCATTTTCGATATGCAGTGCTGTCGAGCGGAAGCTGTCGAAGTCCATTGCCAGCCAGGTACCGCCAAAGCTGGCGATCAGCAGCAGCAACCCGGCCAGCCGGAACAGACGGTCGGTTATGCGGGGTTTTGCCGAAATCATCTTCGTCACGTTGCATACCAGCTATTGTTGCCATGGTCGTCAAGGTATTGCAGAAGATCCTGCAGGGAGCGGGTTACCCCGCCAACAGTATAGTTTTTCATACCATCGATACACACCACCGGCCAGATTCCGATCAGGCTGTTGCAAATAAACAGTTCGTCGGCCTGCTGCACATCCTGTCGCGAAAGGTCGCGGATTTCAAGCGGCACAGCCGCCTGTGTGGCAAGATCGATAATGACCGAACGCATCACACCGGCGACGCCGCAATTGCCAAGACGAGGTGTATGCAGGACGCCGTCGTGGACAAGGAAAACATTGCTCATGGTGCCTTCGATGACGCGCGCCTGTGTATCGCACATCAGCCCCTCACGAATGGTTTCGTCCTGCCATTCACGGCGAGCCAGCACCTGTTCGAGGCGGTTCAGGTGTTTTATGCCCGCCAGGCGCGGCTGTATGGCCAGCCGGGTGTCGCAGACTCGCATGCGAATACCGGCGCGTGCCGGTTCACCCGGCCAGTGCGGCGCAGCCGACAGACACAGGATGCGACGCACCGGCGTAGCATCCGCGATCGCGTAACCGCGCCGGCTGCTGCCCCGGGTCAGTACCAGTTTCAGTACGCCGTCCGACTCATCGGCGACGAACGCCTCGACTTCGTCACGGATACCGGGCCAGTCGACGGCGGGAAAACCCAGCCGCTCACAACCGGCGGCGAGCCTTGCAAGGTGGCGCTGAAGGAACTGCGCAACACCCGCCTCCACCCTGAACGTTTCGAACAGGCCGTCACCATACTGCACGGCGCGATCGTCGAGCGGGACCGAGTTTGCCGGTTCACCGTCGACGAGGCAGCGCAACGTCACAATTCACCTTCCAGTGCGCGCAGCATGGCGCGCGCCTTGGCGCGCGTCTCATCCAGTTCGCGCTGCGGATTCGAGTCCGCGACGATGCCGGCGCCGGCCCGAAAACCCAGCCGCTCATCGCTGCGCACCAGCGTGCGAATAAGAATGTTGAGGTCGAGGCTGCCATCACGGTTGAGGTAACCCATGGAACCGGTGTAGGCACCGCGGCCGGTCCCTTCCAGCGCGGCGATGATTTCCATGCAACGCACCTTGGGGCAGCCGGTGATGGTGCCGCCCGGAAACACCGCACGAATAACACCGCCCGGCGTGACGCCCGGCCGAATCGTCGCACGCACGTTGGATACAATGTGATGCACGCTGGCGTAGGATTCGAGCACCATCAGTTCACTGACCTCGACACTGCCGGGCACCGCGATACGCCCCAGGTCGTTGCGTTCCAGATCGATCAGCATAATGTGCTCGGCACGCTCCTTGGGGTGTGCCATCAACTCGCGCGACAGTGCCGTGTCCTGTCCCGCATCAGGCGCACGCGGACGGGTGCCGGCGATCGGTCTGGTCTGCGCCTTGCCATCGCGCACCTCGACCAGCCGTTCCGGTGACGAACTCAGGACCGCATGCTCGCCGAACGTTGCCAGCCCGTTGAACGGCCCCGGATTGGCCGCGCGCAACCGCCGGTACAACTGCGCCGTACTCACCTGTGCCGGCCAGTCGCCCGACCAGGCACGCGACAGGTTGGCCTGGAATACATCACCGTCGCGGATATAGTCGAGTACACGCATTACCGCACCGGTATAGTCGGCGTCGGGATCCTCCTGCAGGTGGATGGCCATAGCTTTGAACGGGTGGTCAGTAACAGGCAGCTGACCGAGATCATCAAGCATCGAGTCAAGCAACTCCGATTGCTCGGCGACCAGTGTCGATCGGTTGGTGAAGTGATCGTGGACGATCGCGGCCGGAAATCGCGTCGCGCAGGCGACAGGCAGGCCACTGTTATCAGCCGGCAGTACCAGCCGGGGTTCGATCTGGCCGGCCAGCTCGTAGGAAAGATACACGAACCAGCCGCCGCGGAACGGCAATTCCGGCGCTGGTTCTGCAGGAGCGATGTTGCATTCTGCGCGCCAGGCCTCGTCCAGCGCGTCGAGAAAGTCGAACTGGTCCAGCGCATGCAATTCGACGGAATCACCGGGAAAGGCGAACAGAATGTCGTAACGTCCCTGCTGTCCGGCCGCGGCACTTTCCAGCAGGTGCGGGTAGCGGTGCGGAAACGCTTCGTGCAGGGCAAGCAAATCCGGCCGCTGTGCAAGAGCCAGCGACAGCGTACCGTCTGCGAGACGCGACACGGCGCTCTGCTCACGGGCCATCTGGCAGGACTCGGGATGCATCGGCACGGCGGACCGGCGGGCGGATCACCGGAGTTTCGAGAAAACCAGTGTCCCGTTGGTGCCGCCGAACCCGAACGAGTTGGAAATGGCGACGTCGATTTTCATATCGCGGGCTTCATTGGGGACGAAATCAAGATCGCACTGCGGGTCGGGAGTAAACTGGTTGATGGTCGGCGGCGCAACCTGGTCGCGAATGGCCAGCACGGAAAACACGGCCTCGACGCCCCCGGCCGCGCCCAGCAGGTGTCCGGTCATGGATTTGGTGGAACTGACAGCGACCCGTTTGGCGTAGTCGCCCATCGCCGCCTTGATCGCACTCACCTCGGCAAGATCGCCCGCGGGCGTCGAAGTGCCGTGCGCGTTGATGTAATCGACGTCTTCCGGGTTAAGGCCGGCATCGCGCAATGCATTGCGCATGCAGCGAGCCGCACCCTCTCCGTTCGGCGATGGCTGCGTCATATGATAGGCGTCGCCACTCATGCCGTAACCCACCACCTCGGCATAAATGTTGGCGCCACGCGCTTTGGCGTAGTCATACTCTTCCAGCACCAGCACACCTGCGCCGTCGCTCAATACGAAACCATCGCGATCCAGGTCCCACGGACGGCTTGCCGTCTGCGGATCGTCGTTGCGCGTCGACAATGCCTTGGCCGCCGCGAAACCGCCCAGACCGGTGTGCGTAGTTGCCATTTCGGCGCCGCCCGCCAGCATGGCATCCGCGTCCCCATAGGCAATGATGCGTGCGGCTTCACCGATACTGTGGGTGCCGGTGGTACAGGCTGTCACCATAGCGATGTTCGGTCCCTTCAACCCCAATATGATCGACAGGTTGCCGGAAATCATGTTGATGATGTTGGAAGGCACGAAGAACGGTGAAATCTTTCGCGGGCCGCCTTCCAGGTAGGCGTGATAGTTTTTTTCGATGCCGGGCAAACCGCCGATACCTGCACCGATTGAAACGCCGACGCGTTCGGCATTCTCTCCGCTAATATCCAGCCCGGCGTCGCGAATGGCCTGCATGCCTGCCGCCACACCATAATGAATGAAGGTGTCCATCTTGCGGGCATCTTTCTTCGATATATATTCTGTGATATCGAAACCCTGGACACTGCCACCAAAACGCACCGGAAATGCGGATACGTCAAATGAGGTGATCGGCCTGATACCGCTCTTGCCGGAAACAATACTTTCCCAGGTTTCAGGCACAGTCAGGCCAACTGGCGTAACAGCGCCCAGTCCCGTAACCACTACGCGACGCTTTGACACGGCGTGTTACTCCAGTCCGTTTAACAAAAGCAAGGTGACATAAAGACCGGAACGCCGGCACCCTGACGGGTGACCAGCGTTCCGTTGTCGATAATGGCAGTAATTAACCGAGGTGAGCGCTGACGTAGTCAATCGCTTGCTGGACGGTGCCGATCTTCTCTGCCTCGTCGTCCGGAATTTCACACTCAAACTCTTCCTCGAGCGCCATAACCAGTTCCACGGTATCCAGGGAGTCCGCGCCCAGGTCATCTACAAACGACGCTTCGTTGGTTACAGCGTCCTCGCTGACATCCAACTGCTCGACGACAATTTTCTTGACGCGTTCTTCAACATTACTCATCGCTGAAAGTTCCTCAGTTAATTTAGTATTCAGTTCAGTCCTGACTGCGCGCGTATTTTAGTGAAAAGCTCATAGCCACGCCAGTCATCCAGTTATCACCGATCCACCTCATTGCCCGGGGCAGTGAGATGGCGTATTGTGAATTATTTAAATCTTGTTTAACAGTACCTTGCCGACTGTTTTTAATCCAGTCCGACACTACGCCATATACATGCCGCCATTGACGTGCAGGGTTTCGCCGGTGATGTAGGCCGCCTGCGGGGATGCCAGAAAGGCCACCGCGGCGGCAATATCGTCGACGTCGCCGAGCCGTGCCAGCGGCACCTGACCAATCAGCATCGTGCGTTGTTCGTCCGGTAACTCCCGTGTCATGTCGGTATCGATGAAACCCGGGGCAACAGCGTTGACGGTAATGCCGCGGGATCCGACTTCGCGCGCCAGTGACTTGGTAAATCCCAGCATGCCGGCCTTGGCTGCACAGTAGTTGGCCTGCCCGGGGTTACCGGTCGAGCCCACCACCGATGCGATGTTGATAATACGACCCTGTCTGGCTTTCATCATGCCACGCAATACCGCCTTGCTGAGGCGGAACACCGAATTCAGGTTGGTATCGATCACGTCGTTCCACTCATCATCCTTCATGCGCATGAGCAGATTGTCGCGGGTGATGCCGGCGTTGTTCACCAGGATGGTTGGTGTAGCGCCAAACTGATTCTTGATGGCTGTCATGGTGGCGGCCACGGAATCGCTGTCGGTCACATCCAGCACCAGCCCGACACCATCGATGCCGCGTTCCTCGAAATCCGCCTGGATCGCCGCCGCGCCCTTTTCGCTGGTCGCGGTGCCGGCAACTTTCGCGCCCTGCTTGCCCAGTGTGCGTGCAATCGCCTGGCCGATACCACGGCTGGCGCCGGTTACCAGTGCAATCTGTTCATCCAACGACATACATCGTCTCCCTGGTTATCCACTCACCGCGGCGATGGCCTTGTCCAGATCTTCTGCGCTCTGGACCGGTATCGCAGCCAGCGATTTTTCAATACGTTTGGTCAAACCGGCAAGTACCTTGCCGGGTCCCGCTTCAACCAGCGTGGTCACGCCCTGCGCGTGCATGGCACGCACGCACTCGACCCAGCGCACGGGACGGTGCAACTGCGCCGCGAGTGCTTCGCGAATCGCGTCCGGATCGTCATGCGGCAACGCATCAACGTTGTGAATCACCGGGATGGAGGGTGCCCGAAGGGGTATCCCGGACAACTGCGCGGCGAGTTGTTGCGCCGCAGGCTCCATCAGGCTGCAATGTGACGGTACCGACACCGGTAATGGCAGCGCGCGTTTGGCGCCGGCCTGTTTCGCCAGTTCCATGGCACGCTCCACCGCCGCAGCATGACCGGCGATGACCACCTGGCCCGGCGAATTGAAATTGACCGGGCTGACAACATCACCCTGCGCGGCTTCGTTGCACACGGCCTCGACCTGTGCATCGTCCAGCCCCAGGATCGCCGCCATGGCACCGACGCCTTCCGGCACCGCGCTCTGCATGTACTCGCCGCGCTTTTCCACCAGTGCAATCGCGTCACGGAAATCCATTGCGCCGGCGCACACCAGCGCAGTGTATTCACCCAGACTGTGCCCGGCCATCAACGCCGGCACCTTGTCGGTTTTCGCCTGCCAGCAGCGCCAGGTCGCGACACCTGCAGCGAGCATGGCCGGCTGCGTGCAACTGGTCTGGTTCAGCAACCCGGCCGGCCCGTTCTGCACCCGTTCCCAGAGGTCGTAACCCAGTACCGACGAAGCCTCCGCGAAGGTTTCCTCGACCTGCGGAAACACTTCTGCAAGCGTGGATAACATGCCGACCGACTGCGAACCCTGCCCTGGAAACACCATGGCAAGCGTTGGAACTGTATGAGAAGTTGTCATGATCGATGAGTGGTTCAGAATTTGAGCAGAACGGAGCCCCAGGTGAATCCGCCGCCAAACGCCTCCATCAGCAGCATCTCACCCGGCTTGATGCGGCCGTCGCGAACCGCCACGTCGAGTGCCAGTGGCACGGAAGCACTGGAGGTATTGCCATGTTCATCGACGGTAACAACAACCTGGTCCATGGACATGCCGAGTTTTTTCGCCGTCGCCTGAATGATACGGATATTGGCCTGGTGCGGAATCAGCCAGTCGATATCGGACTTCTGCAAATTGTTCGCTTCCAGTGTTTCATCGACAATGCGGCCAAGTGTGTTGACTGCAACCTTGAACACCTCGTTTCCTTTCATGGTCACGAAACCCTTGCCGCCGGTCAGGCTGTCGTAACCCTGGCTGACACCACCCGGCACCATCAACAGGTGCTCGTAAGCGCCGTCGGCGTGAAGGTGCGTGGACAGGATGCCGGGTTCCTCGCTGGCTTCCAGCACCACCGCGCCGGCCCCGTCACCAAATAACACGCAGGTACTGCGGTCAGTCCAGTCCAGCAATCGCGACAATGTTTCCGCGCCCACCACCAGCGCGCATTTTGCTGACCCGGTACGAATAAATTTGTCAGCGATGCCCAGTGCATAGACAAAACCGGTACACACCGCCTGGATATCAAATGCCGCACAACCATGCCGGTCCAGGCGTTTCTGCAGCAGGCAGGCAGTGCTCGGAAACACGCGGTCCGGCGTTGTGGTGGCGACAATGATCAGATCAATGTCCTGCACGTCGCGGCCGGCAGCATCCAGGGCGCGTCTTGCCGCGGGCTCGGCGAGGTCGACGGTGTTCTGGCCATCGACCGCAACATGCCGTTTGCTGATGCCGGTGCGTTCACGGATCCACTGGTCCGTGGTGTCGACAATCTTTTCAAGATCGGCGTTGGTCAATACCTTGTCCGGAAGATAGCCACCCGTCCCTGTAATTCGAGAATACATCAGCCCGCCTGCTTTTCGGAGAGAATGATCTGTAACCGGGACTTGATGCGTTCCGGTACGTTTTGTTCGACAACCTCGGCTGCAACGTCGATGGCATTGGCAAATGCCAGAATATCCGCGCCACCATGGCTCTTTATGACCGAACCGCGCAGGCCGAGCAAGCTGGCGCCATTATAGCGCCTGGGGTCAATCTGGCGCCGGAACGCCTTCAGCACCGGCAATGCAAACAGCGCAGCGATACGCGTGAAGATGCTGCGCTTGAATTCTGTCTTGATGAAGTGCGAGATCATTTTTGCCACACCTTCGCTGGTCTTCAGCGAAATATTACCGACAAACCCGTCGCACACCACCACGTCGACATCACCGCAGTACACATCGGTGCCTTCCACGAAACCAATGTAGTTCAACGCACCCGAGGACAGTAGCCCGGCGGCCTCCTTGACGACCTCGTTGCCCTTCATTTCCTCTTCGCCAACGTTCAGCAAACCGACGCGTGGTGCCTCGGCGTGATCCAGCGCGCTGGCCAGCACCGAACCCATCAGCGCGAACTGGAACAACTGCTCTGCCGAACTGTCGATGTTGGCGCCCAGGTCCAGCATCCACGTATGCCCTTTTATCGAAGGCAGCGAGGCGCAGATCGCCGGCCGGTCGATACCCGGCAGCGTCTTCAGCACATAGCGCGCAGTGGCCATCAGGGCGCCGGTGTTGCCCGCGCTGACGCAGGCCTGGGCGCGACCTTCCTTGACCATGTTGATAGCCACGCGCATCGACGAATCTTTCTTGAAACGCAGCGCGTGAGAAGCCAGTTCGTCCATTTCGACACGTTGGGACGCGTGCTGGATTTCCACGCTGGCGTGGCCGGACAGACCGAGACCGTCCAGCGAACGCTCGATCATGGACTGGTCGCCGACCAGCAGCAGGTGGATGTCACGGCGCTTTTCAAGCACGCGCTTTGCGGCCGGCAATACGACATCGACACCGTGGTCTCCGCCCATAACATCCAGCGCGATAGTGGTTTTTTCACTCATGCACTAAAAAACACACGCTGCCCCCGGGGGAAGCAGCGTGTCCTGAACAAGTAACGAACGCCCGAAACCCGCAACGCGGATCAGTCAAGGTCTTTATTGACAACCTTGCGACCGCGATAGTAACCATCGGGGCTGATGTGATGACGAAGATGGGTTTCGCCTGTGGTCTGTTCGACAGACAGCGCCGCGCCCTTCAGACTGTCGTGCGAACGGCGCATACCGCGCCGGGAAGGTGTTTTGCGGCTCTTTTGTACTGCCATCGGTCTATCTCCTGCTTGCTCACGCGTGTTTCAGCGTTTCAGTTTTTCCAGTACCGCAAAGGGATTCTCCCTGTCCGGTACTACCTGGTTCATAGGGTCTGCATGGCAATGTTCCGCGCCGGTATGAATCGGCACAGACGGCACTGCCAGCAACACTTCATCTTCGATCACTTCGAAGGTGTTCATCGGATCGCCGGTCACCAGCAACGGTTCGTAACCTGCCGGTAACTGGACAATCTCCTCATCACTGTTGATGATGCCGAGACTGAACCCGAGGTCGAGCGGAAACTGCAGCGATTCGAGACAGCGCTGGCAGACCAGCCTCAGTTCACCCCGGATCGTACCCTTTAACGTGCGTATGCGCCGCTCGTCGAGGCAGAACTCCATCTCGACGTTGAGTTCGCCTTCCCGCGACACCAGCAACGGCGCCAGTCGACTCAGGCGATCCACCGGCACGACACCGCGAAAGGAGCGCCCTACATCGGCAAGCCCCATAGGCTCGATTTGCTCAGGCAGACGATCCAACATAAGCGCGCAATGATACTCGCTGGCCGGTATCAGTGTCAAAGCTAAAATGCTGAAAAACCCGTATGTTAGCAACACCCTGTCAATTCCGTTGTGGTTGACAGGCGAGCGGGTTTTCCGTAGAAAAACAAGCTCTTTGACGCATTCCAGCATCAATCGCGGGAAATGCCGCTATGCTTCAGGGGAGCGCCGCCCGGCGCCTGAACGGGAAACGGAGGCCGCTTGATCAGGAAAATCCTAATCGCCAACCGCGGGGAAATCGCCGTCCGCATCGTGCGCGCCTGCCAGGAGGCCGATATCGACTCGGTCGCCATTTATGCCGAACCGGACCGCCATGCGCTGCACGTCAAGAAAGCCAGCGAGGCCTACTCCGTCGGTCATGACCCGCTGGCCGGTTACCTCAATGCCCACCGCATCGTCAACCTTGCCGTCTCCACGGGCTGTGACGCGCTGCACCCGGGTTACGGCTTCCTGTCAGAGAATCCCCAGCTGGCGCGCATCTGCGAACGCCGCGGCATCCGTTTCATCGGCCCGTCCGCCGAAGTCATACGCCGCATGGGCAACAAGATCGAGGCCAGACGCCTGATGCAGGCCGCCGGCGTGCCGGTGGTGCCGGGCAGTGTAGAGAACCTGCAAAGCGTCGAGGAAGCGGTTGCGCTGGCCCGTGAAATTGGTTACCCGGTCATGCTGAAAGCCACCTCGGGTGGCGGTGGTCGCGGTATCCGGCGCTGTAACGACGAGTCTGCGCTGCGCAAGAATTACGACCGCGTGTTGTCGGAAGCCACCAAGGCCTTTGGCTCCGCAGAAATCTTCCTGGAAAAGTGCGTGGATCGGCCGCGTCACATCGAGGTGCAGATACTGGCCGATAGCCATGGCAACACCATCCACCTGTTTGAGCGTGACTGTTCCATTCAGCGCCGCCACCAGAAGCTGATCGAAATCGCCCCCTCGCCCCAGCTCAACGAAACACAACGCGCGATGATCGGCGAATGGGCTATCCGCGCCGCCGAGGCGGCCGACTACGAAAATGCCGGCACAGTCGAATTCCTGATGGACGAAGACGACCGGTTCTATTTCATGGAGATGAACACGCGCCTGCAGGTTGAACACACGGTGACAGAAAACATCACCGGGGTGGATATCGTCCGCGAGCAGATTCGCATTGCCGACGGCAAGCCGCTGCGATTCGCCCAGTCTGAAATCAAACGGCGCGGTTACGCCATGCAGTTCCGTATCAACGCGGAAGATCCCAAAAACGACTTTCTGCCGAGCTTCGGCCGCATTACCCGCTATTTTGCCCCCGGCGGGCCCGGTGTGCGCACGGACGCCGCCATGTACAGCGGCTACACCATTCCGCCCTACTACGACTCCATGTGTGCCAAGATCACGGTGTGGGCGCTGGAATGGGATGAACTCATCCATCGTGCCCGGCGTGCGCTGCACGATACGGGGGTGTATGGCGTCAAGACCACCATCCCCTATTACCTTGAAGTCCTCAACGTCCCCGAGTTTCGTGCCGCCCGCTTCAATACCGGGTTTGTGGAAGATCACCCGGAACTGGTTCACTACAAAACCAGCCGCCCGACGCGCGAGCTGGCGGCCGTGATCGCCGCGTCGATTGCCGCCAACGCCGGCTACTGAAAACCGATCCGACTGTCTTTCCAGGAAACAACAACAACACCATGAGCAAAACCCACATTACAGACGTTATTCTGCGCGATGCGCACCAGTCGCTGATTGCAACCCGCATGCGGACCGAAGACATGCTGCCGGTCTGCGATCGGCTCGACCGTATCGGCTACTGGTCTCTGGAAGTCTGGGGGGGTGCAACCTTCGATGCCTGCCTGCGTTTTCTCAAGGAAGACCCCTGGGAGCGCCTGCGCAAGCTGCGCGAAGCACTGCCAAACACGCGCCTGCAGATGTTGCTGCGCGGCCAGAACCTGCTCGGCTACCGGCATTATTCAGATGACGTGGTACGTGCCTTTGTTGCCCGTAGTGCCGACAACGGTGTGGATGTGTTCCGGATATTCGATGCGCTGAACGATGTACGCAACCTCGAAACGTCCATCAAGGCGGTCCGCGATGCCGGTAAACACGCCCAGGGAACGATCTGTTACACCACCAGCCCCGTACACGGCATTGAACAGTTTGTCGCCATGGCCAGGCAACTGGCCGACATGGGCTGCGACAGCATCGCCGTCAAGGACATGGCCGGCCTGCTCACCCCGAAGGTCACGGCGGAGTTGTTCGAGGCACTGACCGCCGCGGTATCGTTGCCGGTACACCTGCATATGCACGCGACCGCCGGCGTCGCGGAAATGTGCCACCTGAAAGCCATCGAAAACGGCTGTCGCCACATCGACACTGCCATATCGGCATTTGCCGGCGGCGCCTCTCACCCCCCTACCGAAAGCATGGTTGCCGCGTTGCGCGACACCACCTGGAACACCGGCCTCGATCTCAAGGCATTGCAGGAAATCGGCTTTTATTTCCGTGAAGTGCGTAAGAAGTACCACCAGTTCGAGAGTGAGATGACCGGCCTGGACACCCGCGTACAGGTTTACCAGGTGCCGGGCGGCATGATTTCCAACCTGCATACCCAGTTGCGTGAACAGGGCTCTCTGAACCGGATCGAGGAAGTGCTGGAGGAAATTCCCCGGGTACGCGAGGACCTGGGGTACCCGCCGCTGGTGACACCGACTTCCCAGATTATCGGTGCGCAGGCGGTACTGAATGTTCTCACCGGCGAGCGTTACAAGACCATCAGCAACGAAGTCAAACTGTACCTGCAGGGACGCTACGGGCGCGCACCGGGCCGCGTCAACCCGATGGTCCGGCAGCTGGCCATCGGTAACGAGGATGTTATCGACGTGCGCCCGGCCGATCTTCTGGACGACGAGATGGACAATCTGCGTGAGGACACCGGAGAACTCGCGCGCAGCGAAGAGGACGTGCTGACCTGCGCCATGTTCCCCGAACTCGGGCGCGAATTTCTGCAACAGCGCAATACCGGACAACTGACCCCGGAACCTCTGGAACCGGCGCGCGGAAGCGATAACGCACCGAAACCGACCGAGTTCAATATCACCCTGCACGGCGAGACCTACCACATCCAGATCACCGGCACCGGCTATCCCGCCCAGCAGGAACGTCCTTTCTATATGACCGTCGACGGCGTGCCCGAGGAAGTCATCGTCGAGACCCTGTCGGAACTGGAAACCCAGGATTCGGACACCACCTCGATCAAGGGCAGCCGCCGGCCACGCGCCACGCGCCCCGGCGACGTCACCACATCCATGCCCGGCACCGTCATCGACGTGCTTGTCAAGGAAGGCGACAAGGTCGATGCCGGCGACCCGGTACTGATCACCGAGGCGATGAAAATGGAAACCGAAATCCAGGCTCCCATCGCCGGAACCGTCAAAACCGTCTACGTCACCAAAGGCGACAGCATCAACCCCGACGAAACCCTCATCGAAATCACCACCTGAAAAAGGGGACGGAGGGATTAAAATTTAATCCCTCCGTCCCCTTTTTGGTTGTCCCGGGGCGTAAAGTTTGAATGCTGACTGCCGATTTCATCCTTAATGGAGCACTTCACTACCGGATACGGGTGGCTGGGTGCGCGGAATGTTCTCCAATAAGCAAAAACGGTTCCTGATCACTCATCGGATGATATGCCAGGCGCCCGGGAAATATGTCCGGTAAATGCTTGATCTTTCGAAAAACATACTGCTAATCGAATCATCCGCCACGCAGCGTTATGTGCTCTTGCAGGCGCTGCGTGCCGATGGGCACGAAGTTTGTGTCGCTGACGGCTACGGTGACGGCCTGAACAGCCTATCCGCTATCACCGACAGGGCGCATAAACCTGTCGCCGTGGTTCTTGGCTGGCCAGCGCACACCCAGCCTGCCGCTGACGAGCTACTCGTTTGTCTCGAGCGGGCGCCGCTGACAAGCATTCCGGTACTGATTCTTTCCCATGAACCCGATGCGGCAATCAAGGCATGGGTCGCCCAGCGACCGTGCACGGCGGTACTCGACTGGTCCGACCGTGCGGCACTGGCGGAAACACTGAAGACGCTCTGCTGCAGCAACCCCCTTCCCTCCATATCGCAGCCGCCGATCACCGTTGAAGAACAATGCATCCGCCTGTTGCTGGTCGATGACTCACCCAGCGTACGTTCCTACTACCGAAAACTGCTTATCAATAACGGCTACGAAGTGGATGTCGCATCCAACGTGCAGGAAGGATTCAGGAAGGCGGAACAGGGACAGTACGACATTGCGATCATCGACTACTTCATGCCTGACGAAAACGGCGATGTGCTTTGCCATCAACTCCAGAGACAACCGGCGACCCGCAATATCGTTATCGCAATGCTCACCGGCACCTACCTGGACCAGGTGATCAAGGATGCGCTCGATGCCGGCGCGACCGAATGCATGTTCAAAAACGAGGTCGATGCACTATTCCTGACCCGCGTTGCCGCCATGAGCCGCTCGATCCGCATCAAGAACTCGATCGAGGCCCAGCGCCAGCGCCTGCAAAGTATCCTGCATTCAGTCGGTGATGGCGTTTACGGCGTGGATAACGACGGCAGGATTTCATTTATAAACCCCACGGCATTGCGCATCCTCGGTTACGATGATGAATCGCAGTTACTGGGCGAGAGTCCGATGGAACGGCTTCACTACTCAGACACCCGCGGGCAGGCTGTATCGAAACTGGCCAGCAAGCTGCATCGTTCCTACGGCAGGCCCGACATTCTGCAAAACTGGGAAACCGTGTTCTGGACCCGCCAGGGCACCATGGTTCCCGTCGAATGTACTGTATTCCCCATGTACCTGAACGGGCACCAGGAAGGTTCGGTGGTCGCGTTCCAGGACATCTCGGAGCGTAAGGCGTTCGAGGAGAAACTGCGCTGGCAGGCAAGCCACGATGCACTGACGGAACTCTTCAACCGTTGTTACTTCGAGGAAAGGCTTGAGTCAGAGTTCGAACGCCTTCGCCGCAGCCAGGAGTCGAGCGCCCTCCTCTACATCGATCTCGACCGCTTCAAATACATCAACGATACGGCCAGTCACGATGCCGGTGATCAGCTACTGATTCAGGTCGGAAGAAAGCTGCGCTCCCGCTTGCGCAGCACCGACACACTTGCCCGTCTTGGCGGTGACGAGTTTGCTGTCCTGCTGCGCAACATTGATCCCGAACTGCTCGGCAAGACCGCGGACGCGTTCCGTGCAGTACTGAGCGAAGGCGGCTTCCTGTACCAGGGGCGCAGCTACGACGTGCATGGAAGTGTCGGCGCAGCACTGTTTAACCGCGACACCCACTCTCCCGGCGACGTGCTTGCCCATGCCGATATCGCCTGTCACATTGCCAAGAAAGCCGGTGGCAATCAGACCCATGTCTACGTTGACAGCAGTGATCACCGCTCCGAAATGGGCCGCGACCTGAACTGGTCCGCACGGTTGCGCCGGGCGATCGACAACGATCATTTTGAACTGTATTTCCACCCGATCCTGCCCGTGTCAGCCATCGACATGGACAACCTTCCGGCACAATCGGGCGCGCTATGGGCAAATATTGCCCGCAACCCCGCGCAGGTGCACATGTGCTTTGAGGTGCTGATTCGCCTGAAGGGGCGCGGTGAGCTGATCATGCCCGGCGCATTCCTGCCGACTGCGGAACGATTCCACCTGATGCCGGAAATCGATTTCTGGGTACTGCGCAACGCGATTTGCCAGCTTGCCGGCTTCCGTACGATCTGGAAAGAAGTGATCTTCTCGGTCAACCTTGCCGGACAGACGCTGGTGAGACCGGAACTTGTAAGCATCATCAAAAACCTGCTCAGCGAATACCACGTCAGCCCTGCCAGCATTTCTTTCGAAATTACCGAAACCAGTGCCATAGCGAATATTCCCGCGGCCCAGAAAGTCATCAATGAGCTCACCGCGATCGGCTGCCATTTTTCCCTTGACGACTTCGGGACAGGGTTCAGCTCCTTTTCCCACCTCAAGCATCTTGCCGTGGACTGCATCAAGATCGACGGGATGTTTGTACGCGGCATAACACGTGATCCGACCGATCATGCAATGGTCATATCCATGAACGACATAGCACATTTCCTTGGCCAGACCACGGTTGCCGAGTTTGTCGAGGATCGGGAAACCCTGCGCCTGCTGGCCGAGACCGGCGTCGACTATGTCCAGGGATACTACATTGCGCGCCCGGTACCGGCGCAGGTGGCACGCTGTGAAATCCCGGTCTCCGATGAACCGGAGACGGCAACCTGAACAAACCGCGAGACACCGGCCGCCCCCCCGATGGTGCACCTCGCCGCCGTTGCAGGCGACAGCACGCAGCCCTTTCTCACCGGCAGACCCCCCTTGTTGGTAAGGGGAATCCGCACATTTCTCGTTCAAGTCACAGGTAGCCGGACCGATAACAGGCGAGACGACCGGATTCAACCACCATCGAAATATGGCATGGCATTCGTGCCGGCGGCAAGACGGAATATTTTAATCAATCACTTTCTCAGGGAAGAAAAAATGTCAGTTCATTTCAATCCGGGTAGCCTGTTCTGGAAACTTGTCGTACCGGTTATTGCACTGTTTACCGTCACCATTATTGCGCTGGGCAACTATATCCCCGAACAGATTGAGCAGCGCGCCGTCGAGGGCGCGACGTCAGCTTCCAGGCAGACGGCCAAACAATTCAAGGTGCTGCGCAAGTATTATGTCCAGAATGTCCTGAAAAAGGTGAAAGCCGGCTCCGACATGAGGCCCGCCATCAATCACAAGGATGATCCCAAGGCGATTCCGCTGCCGGCCACCATGATCCATGATCTGAGTGCGCTGCTTAAAGACGAAGGCACGACGGTCAACCTGTACAGTGCATACCCTTTTCCGAATCGCAAATCGCGGGTCCTCGACAGTTTCCAGAGTGATGCCTGGGATTACCTCGTCAACAACCCGGAGGGGGTCTACGTCGCTCGAACGGAGAAGGATGGAAAATCCATCGTCCGGGTCGCGGTGGCCGACACGATGGTGGCCGACGGCTGCGTCAATTGTCACAACTCCCACCCCGACACGCCCAAGGCGGACTGGAAACTGGGTGATGTTCGCGGCGTCCTGGAAATAAACAGCGATATCAGCGAACAAGTCGCGGCAAGCACCATGACGGGTAAAAAAATAATGGCCGCCCTGGGCGCAACACTGCTGGTGATCGTGGCGTCGATCTACCTGGTGTACCGACGCGTAATTGCGAGAAAGCTGTCAGCACTGGATGACAGCATTCAGGATCTGGCAACAGGAAGCAGCGATCTCACGCGTCGACTGGACGATACCGGGAATGATGAAATCTCCGGTCTGGCCAGGGGCTTCAACACCTTTCTTGAGAATCACAGGGCTTTCATCAGGGATATTGCGGGAGCTGCCCAACAGTTATCCGATGCGACGTCCGCCATGACCAGCGAGGCGATACAGGCGCGAGAACATTCTACCGAGCAGAAAAACCAGATCGGCCAGGTGGCAGCTGCCGTTCACGAAATGGCTGCATCGATCCAGGAGGTGGCAAACAACACCGCCTCGGCAGACGAGTCTGCCAGCAAGTCGCGGGAAGAAACCCTGGCCGGATTGCAGGTGGTGGAGGAAAACATCCGCATCACCAATACCCTGTCCGATGAAATCGGGAAAGCGGCCGATGTGATTCAGTCACTCAGGGCCGACAGCGGGAGTATCGGCACGGTGCTGGACGTTATCCGCGGGATATCGGAACAGACCAACCTGCTGGCCCTGAATGCCGCCATTGAAGCGGCTCGTGCGGGTGAACACGGTCGCGGCTTCGCGGTAGTGGCTGACGAAGTACGCACGCTGGCCAGCAAGACCCAGTCCTCTACCGTCGAGATTCAGGAAATGATCGAGCGCCTGCAACAAGGCGCCGACAGCGCAGTCAGCGTGATGGACAAGGGTATGGAAACTGTCGGCGGGAGCGTAAAACAGGCCGCGCAGACCGGCGAGACCCTTAAATCTATCACCGCTGCGGTCAGTCATATTTCAGAGGTCAACGCCCAGATCGCCTGTGCAATCGAGCAACAGAGCACGGTAGCGGAAGAGATTAACAAAAATGTGGTGGTCGTCGACGACCTCGCCCGCCGCGGGGATGAATCCTCGGCCAACATCGCCGAGGCTAATGAGCAGCTGAGCCAGCTGGCAGAAAACCTCACCACGCTGGTCAGTCGTTTCAAACTGGATTAACCGTCAGCGGCTGAGACCGGAACGGGACGGCCTCCCGGGCCGCCCGCGCTATACCAGCCCGTGCCTGACAAAACCGGCTACCACCATGGCCAGCAGCGCCAGCCCGGTCGCCAGCAAGGCAAAACCGATGGCATGGAACAGGATATCCGCCGTCCTGGATGGCGGGTCGACCAGATGCTTCTCCAGTTCACCGCTCGCTTTCAGCCGTTCATATTCCAGCGGACGCTCGTGCCTGAATTCTTCGAGATCCCAGCTGCCGGTGAACATCACCGTATCCAGCGGAAACTTCTCCGGCCGGAAGTGATTGTTGAAGAAATGCACCACGAACAGTGTCGTGACAGCAAGAAAAGCTTCCACACCGTGGGCGATTGTCGCAACATTGAAGGTCCACCCGGGCAGAAACTTCAATAGTAGCGGCGACGCCCATAGCACCACCCCCGACAGACCGATTACCAGCGCACCCCAGTATACCGCCCAGTAGTCGAACTTTTCCCAGTAGGTCCAACGATCCAGTTGAGGCTGCTTGCCCTTGCCAAGGAACCAGCGGAACATGGCTTTCATGTCCTCCCAGTCCTTGCGGCGTGGCAACAGCGAGTCCGGGCCGAACCAGTCGAAATTCTTGTCCTTCAGCACACGCCTGAGCACCACGACACCGTGGCCGAAAACGGAAACCAGGAAGATAACGCCGGCAACACGGTGGATAATGCCGAAAACAGCGGGGCCGCCGATGATGTCGATGACTTTTACCGCCCACCTGGTGTCCGGGTACATCACTACCATGCCGGTGAGGGTCAGTGTCATCACCGACAGGGCAAGCGCCCAGTGATTCAGCCTCCAGTACCAGGTAAACCGCTGGAACTGCTTGTCGCTGTGCGGTTTTTCCGGTTTGACGTGCACCGGCACGGACACCGAGTTGGTCCGGTACCAGACAATGGTGCGTTCCTTGTATTCGCGAATGAACCACAGCAGTGAGTGGCTATAGAAGAAAATCAGCACCACGATGACGATACCGACCATGAACTTGCCCACCAGGTACATGCTGGGATACTTGTCAAAGTTTGAAGTGGTACCGTGCGGGTGGTACTGAACGATTTCCTTGCCGGCATCCTCGTGACATTCCCGGCAGGTTTCCAGGCGGTTCTGTTCGCTGACCATGGAATCGGGGTCGTCTATCTTGCGGGTGTCATGGCCACGGTGACAATCGACACAACGCGCCACTTTTTCGTTACCCAGCCAGGCCAGCTGACCGTGCGTGGTGGACATGTAACTGACGACCGCCTTGCGGTGGCAGTCACCGCAGTTCCGGGTGACGAGGCGGTATGCGGTCAGACCCTTGGGGTCGCTGATCTCGTGGGCGGAATGGCAGTCTGTGCAGGTTGCGCTTTCACCCTTCCAGGGAGTCTTCAGCGCCGCGCCGTGAACTGATTTTCGGTAATGCTCCAGTGCCTCCTGGTGACACTCGCCACACATTTTCGGCGAATTTTCCCGGAAATTGATGGCGCGCGGGTCAGTCGACCTGAATACATAGTGCGCGGTGTGACAGGTGTAACAGGCCGCGTTATTGTCCTTTTCCGGATCTCCATGAATGGATCGGGCATAGTTCCTGGTCTGCGATACGACCGCGGGCATCCTGGTCCGTGCGGTGCCCCCGCGGCCGGTCACCCTGGCTTTTTTCCGGATCGCCGCCGGATCGAGCTTCTCATGACAGGCGACACAGTTGACCGCCTTGAGTCTCTTTTTCTCGTGTGGCAGTTCGGTAATGTCGGTATGACAATCCACGCAGGTCAGCTTGCCGTGCAGACTTTGTTGCATGGCCGGGTAGTTGACGTCGATAGCACGCCGGGTGCGTACGCCGCCACTGTCCTCGATGACCGAATAGCCCTTCTGGCCATGGCATTCCAGGCAGCGCTGGTCGGAGACGTCCTGGCTGGGTTTTGCCTCGGGCACCGCGGCATGCAGCGGCGAGGAAACCACGAGCAGACATAAAAGCAGTTTTTTCAACATGCCCTGTTCCGTAACCTTCATTTGAACCGTGCAGAAGAACCGCGCATGTTCGTCGCTTGAATCAGTGAAAAGGTTTCTACCGGGCCACGCCGCGGCTTGCGCGGCAATGGCCCGGCGGAAAGCAGTTATTTCTTCGAGGCGTTAAACCCGTGGTTGTCGCTGTCCTTCGGCGACCACGCCTTCGGCGGCTTCTTGCCCAGGAACCAGCGGTGCATTTCCGAGTTGAGGATTTCGTCGAGTTTGGCCTGCGCCTTGTCGGCACCCTTGTTGTTACCGTGCTCGCGGGCATCCTTGATCAGTTCCCTGATCTGCGGAACCATTTCGAAATAGAAGCGGTGAGCGACTTCAAACATACCTTCCCAGTGCACGTAGTCCGGGGCCAGCATGGCGGCGCCGTGACGGGCGCGTCGCCCTTCGTGATGCCACAGGTAGAAATAGGTCCATTCCACTTCGTCGTTGAACTTGGTCTTGTCGATCAGGCCTTCTTTCTTCAGCACTGTAATTAATGCTTTGGCCGGAATGGCGAACTTGGTATTGAATAATTCAACGAAAGCGTCCAGCTGCTCGTAGAAATTATCCACCGTATTGCGGCCATGACAGGAACTGCAGACGTTCTTCATATCCTTGCGTCGTTCCAGCCAGGGTTTGACCTTCTTGCCCTGTTTGATGGCTTTCTCATCGATCTTGAAGGACACCGGCGCACGCAGGTTCCAGGAAATGCGGCTGCCGATGTCATGGTTGACCGGCAGGTCCCTGGTCGCCGACATATGACAGGTGGCGCAGGTGGGCGCGGCGTTATAGTCCTCGCCGGCAATCCATTTCGGGGAATCCATGTTCATCTTGTCGATATTGGCGCGGAATGCGACGCCGTGCACCGACTCCTCGTAGATTTCCTTTTGCGGATGATCCGGACCCAGGTGACAACGACCGCAGTTGTCGGGATGACGCGCCTGCTCTGCCGAGAAGTTATGGCGCAGGTGACAGGCGGAACAGGCGCCCCTGGAGCCGTCCGGGTTAACTCGCCCGATACCGGTATTGGGCCAGCCCGCGGAATTCAGGGAGCCGTCAGACTCCACTCGCACAATAGAGCCGTGACACCCCATGCAACCCGATGTGACCACCGGCGATGTCCCGTGCAGCAGGGGGGCGCCCTCCACCACTTCGGCCAGCACATTATCCAGGGATCCAAGGATGTTGCCGGCAGATGCATGGTGCGACGCTTCGAACTCCCTGACTTCCTTTTCATGGCAGTTGCTGCAGTCTTTCGGGGATACGATCACCGAGATGATGTGGTCCTTGTGTTTGATCGCATCCTTGTCGGAAGGATCAGCCTTGTGGCATTCATAACAGCCCACGTTGGCGCGGTAATGTTTCGAATCCCCCCACATTTCGTAGATACCCGGCGTTTTCTCGCGGTGACAGGAGACACACTGCGCACTTTCCCTGGACAGGTGATCGAAGCCTTTCAAAACCTCGAACGGCTCGTCTTTCTTGTTGGACGATGTAGAGGCCAGCGCCTCGCTTGCGGCAAACGGTAACAGTGTCAGCGCAATCAGCGCGTACTTCAGCAGGCTCTGAACGGAGCGTCGAACGGTCATAGTAACTCCCTGGTATTTTTTTCTTGTGCGCAGCGGCGCAGGCTGAACAGGTTCTGCAGAATGGTCGCCGGGAGAACCTGAAATCGACACAGACACAGCAATAACCGTACCTATTCTGGTGCCATCCCGAAAACGCTACGTAACGCGCGGATCTACAAGTATATTTGTAGATTCTGTATTACGGGCGACGAGATGAAGGAGAAATTGACGCACAAATAAAGAGCGCATGTCACCCGACGTGGTACAAAAAGGTGCGTGCGAAAGCGGGAATAAATATATGAACCGTGATGCCTTGTCAGCAGCGCCAGCGGTCGTACGAGGAGCGCCGCCGCTAACCCCCGGCGGCGACCACGCGGGTCTGGCCGCCCATATAGGGCTGCAACACTTCCGGTATGACAACCGAGCCATCGGCCTGCTGATAGTTCTCCAGCACCGCGACCAGGGTGCGGCCGACAGCCAGCCCGGAACCGTTAATGGTGTGCACCAACTCGGGCTTTCCGGTCCCGGGATTGCGCCAGCGCGCCTTCATACGTCGTGCCTGAAACGCCTCGAAGTTACTGCACGAGGAAATCTCGCGGTAGGTATCCTGTGCCGGCAACCAGACTTCCAGGTCGTAGGTCTTGGCCGCCGAGAAGCCGAGGTCGCCCGTGCACAACGCCACCACCCGGTATGGCAGGCCAAGCTTTTGCAGGATAGTCTCCGCATGCCCGGTCAGTTGTTCCAGCGCATCGTAGGAGTCACCGGGGCGCACGACCTGCACCATCTCGACCTTTTCAAACTGGTGCTGACGAATCAGCCCGCGCGTGTCCTTGCCATAGGAACCTGCCTCGGAGCGGAAACAGGGTGTGTGCGCCGTCATGCGCAGCGGCATGCTGTCTGCCTCGACGATGACATCGCGCACCAGATTGGTAACCGGTACCTCGGCGGTAGGAATCAGGTAGAACGGATCCTCGCCGCGGGTGGCGAACAGGTCTTCCTCGAACTTCGGCAACTGGCCAGTGCCGCGCAGGCTGTCGGCGTTGACCAGGTACGGGACGTAGCATTCCTGGTAGCCATGCTCGCCGGTGTGCGTGTCGAGCATGAACTGGGTCAGCGCACGGTGCAGGCGTGCCAGCGGCCCGCGCAGCACCACGAAACGTGAACCCGACAGTTTGACGGCGGAATCAAACTCCATACCATGCAGCGCTTCGCCAATGTCGACGTGATCCTTTATTTCGAAGTCGAATACAGGCGGCTCGCCCCAGCGACGAATCTCCTGGTTGTCGGCCTCATCCTTCCCTTCCGGTACGGACTCATGGGGGATGTTGGGTATTGTCATCAGCAACGCGTCCAGCTCGTTCTGGACTTCTTCCAGTTCGCGGCGCGCGGCGTCGAGTTGCGCGCCCAGTCCGGCCACCTCGTCGAGCAGCGGCTGGATATCCTCGCCTGCCGCCTTGGCCTTGCCGATGGCTTTCGAGCGGCTGTTGCGCTCGGCCTGCAGGGATTCGGTTTGCACCTGGATCGCCTTGCGGCGTGCTTCCAGTTCCTCGATCCTGCGCGTATCCAGTTCATACCCGCGGCGTTTCAGTTGTGCAGCGACGGCGTCAAGCTCGTTTCGGAAAAGTTTCGGATCCAGCATGTTGTTCTCTTGTTCGGGTTCAGTGATTCATTTCCGCCTGCCAGCGGACGATATGACCACCACCAATCAGATCAGTAATGTGTTCCAGAATGTGTGCCACCTTGTCCGGCGTGTCGAAAAACTCCACGGTCACCGGCAAATCAAGTGACAGATCAACCAGCGACGCCGTGTGCAGCCGGCCGCTGCCGCCAAAACCGCTGACGGCGCGGAACACGGTCACGCCGCGCACCTTTTCTTCATCGTGCAGGCGCTTCAGCAAGGGCTCCAGCGTCCGGTCAGCCTCGGTGAGATACACGCGCACGAAAGTTACAGTTTCCCAGTTCATAGCTGCCTCGCTAATATGACGCCAAGCGCCGCCGCCGCCACACACAACACGACGCTGGCCAGCGTATTAATGAGTGCGCGGACATATTGCCCGCCCTCCATAAGCATCAGGGTCTCGATAGAGAACGTCGAAAACGTCGTGAATGCACCAAGCAG
The DNA here is from genome assembly GCA_964433205.1 of uncultured Thiohalobacter sp. Taxonomy (GTDB): domain Bacteria; phylum Pseudomonadota; class Gammaproteobacteria; order DSM-19610; family DSM-19610; genus Thiogranum. The sequence continues at coordinate 49,960 of CAYSRA010000001.1, forward strand.
CCCGATCAGCATAAAGGCGCGCATACCCGCACCTTCCAGCGTGCGCTCCAGCAGCAGGATATACAGGAAACCCATCACCAGGCTGCCGAGGATATTGACGGCGAGTGTGCCGTAGGGAAACCCGCGCCCCGCCATGGCATAGACCGCGGTCGACACCCAGAAGCGCAACAGCGCGCCGAGCGCGCCGCCACCGGCGATGGCAAGTACCTGACTCATGGGCGCGAATGGTACCGGAAGCCTTGCCGGTGCGCATTCATTTGTCGGCCTCGCGGCGGTCGCGCTCGCGCAGGCGGGCCAGCTTTTCGGCGATTTTGATTTCCAGTCCGCGTTCGACCGGGTGGTAGTAACGGCGTCCTTCAAGGACTTCCGGGAAGTAATTTTCGTTGGCCGCGTAGGCGTCGGGCTCGTCGTGTGCGTAGCGGTAGGTCTTGCCGTAGCCGAGTTCCTTCATCAGTTTTGTCGGCGCATTGCGCAGGTGCAGCGGGACATCGAGCGAACCCTGTTCGCGCGCATCCCTCATGGCCGCCTTCCAGGCCATATAGACCGCATTGCTCTTGGGTGCACAGGCGAGGTAGGCGACCGCCTGGGCGATCGCCAGTTCGCCCTCGGGGCTACCCAACCGTTCCTGGGTCTCCCAGGCATCAAGTGCCAGCGCAAGCCCTCGCGGGTCGGCGTTGCCGATGTCCTCGGACGCCATGCGCACCACCCGGCGCGCGACATACAGCGGGTCGCAGCCCCCGTCGATCATACGCGCCAGCCAGTACAGCGCGGCATCCGGCGCTGAACCGCGCACCGCCTTGTGCAGCGCCGAGATCTGGTCATAGAAGGCCTCGCCGCCCTTGTCGAAGCGCCGCACGCCACCACTGATGACTTCGGCCAGCACCGAGGCATCGATTCGACCCTCGTCGTCGGCAAGGTCGCTGAGGATTTCCAGCAGACCCAGCGCGCGACGCGCGTCGCCGTCCGCGGCACGTGCCAGCAATTCCAGTTGTTGGTTGTCGAGCACCAGGCCAGGATCGCCCAGACCGCGTTCCCGGTCAGCGAGTGCCTGGCGCAACACATCGAGTAAATCTCCTTCTTCGAGCCGTTTCAGCACATAGGTGCGCGCACGCGACAGCAGCGCGTTATTTAGTTCAAACGATGGATTCTCGGTAGTCGCGCCAACGAACAGCACAGTACCGTCTTCCACGAACGGCAGAAACGCGTCCTGCTGGGCCTTGTTGAAGCGGTGCACCTCGTCGACAAACAGCAGTGTCTGGCGTTTCTCGACCGCCTGACGCTGTTTCGCGATTTCCACCGCCTGGCGGACGTCCTTGACGCCGGCCAGGACCGCCGACAGGGCTACAAACTCGGCGCCGGACGTTTTCGCCAGCAGGTGTGCCAGTGTGGTCTTGCCGGTACCGGGCGGCCCCCAGAAGATCATCGAGTGCAACTGCCCGCTTTCGACAGCCTGGCGCAGCGGCTTGCCTTCGCCAAGGATATGCGCCTGGCCGATGAATTCGTCGAGGCAGGTGGGCCGCATGCGATCCGCCAGCGGCCGGAATGCGGCCTGCACGTTGCTCACGGCAGGTCGCCGATCACGTCCGTGCCGGGTGGCAGATCCAGCCTGAACAGCGCGGGGTCTATGGGCTGATTGAGGCGAACGCCGGTAAACCGGATACGCGTCTGGTTACCGAAACCATCGCGCACCTCGATGACCGCCAGCTGACCATGACGAAAACCGATTCTGACTGCCTCGACAGCGGCGTCATGATCCCTGGGGTCCAGCCGGTACCAGTCCAGGCCCTCCGAATCATCGTCGAGCGGCGTGGTGTCCATCACCTCCGATAGCGGGCGCACACCGCTCAACAGCATGGCGGGGGTATTGGCCAGTGTATCGCTGATGGGGGTGATGCTGGCCTGTTCAAGATCCGCGTCATAGTTCCACAGCCGCTCGCCGTCGGCGACGATCAACTGCGGGTAAGGCGTACGATAATCCCAGCGAAAGCGCCCGGGCTTGCTGATCCATACTTTACCGGCGGCTTCCTGTACAACCTCGCCGCTGGAATCCACCACACGCTGGGTGAAATCCGCCTCAAAGGTCTTCAGGCCGGCGAAGTAATCGCTCACCGGGTCGGCACCGGCAGTAATTGGCGCCAGCAGCCACAGCGTGGCGAGCGCGTGCAGTACTATCAAGCCGCCGCGAGCGCCGTTGTGGCGTTGCCGGGAAAAACTCATGATATCGCCCTGGTTGTCAGTTGGCCCGTGCACATAGACCTTGTTGTCGCCTGCACGTTCCTCACGCCTCCGGTGGCGGTGGTGCAAGGACTTCGCGGTTACCATTGGACTGCTGCGGACCGACGATACCGATACTTTCCATCTGTTCGATCATCCGAGCGGCGCGGTTGTAACCGATTTTCAGGCGCCGCTGCACGCCGGAAATCGACGCACGGCGTGTCTCGGTGACAATACGTACCGCTTCATCGAACAGCGGATCGCTTTCCGCATCGTCCTCTCCGACCGCCTGCCCGCCACCACCGGGCAGGAAATCGGTAGTGGTCTGAACGATGTCTTCGATATAGTCAGGCTCGCTGATGCCCTTGAGGTGGGCAACCACGCGGTGTACTTCCGCATCACCGACGAAAGCGCCGTGCACGCGCGTGGGAATCGCCGTGCCGGGCGGCAGGTACAGCATGTCACCGTGCCCGAGCAGTTGCTCCGCGCCGGCCTGATCAAGGATGGTGCGCGAATCGATCTTGGACGACACCTGGAAGGCAATGCGCGTCGGGATATTGGCCTTGATCAGACCCGTGATGACATCCACCGACGGGCGCTGGGTCGCCAGGATCAGGTGTACGCCGGCGGCACGCGCCTTCTGCGCCAGCCGCGCAATCAGTTCCTCGACCTTCTTGCCCACCACCATCATCATGTCGGCCAGTTCGTCGATGATAATGACGATAAACGGCAACGGTTCGAGCATCGGCGGCTCGGGGTTTTCTTCCAGCACTTCTTCCGGGTTGAACAACGGATCCGGAATCGGTTCTCCCTTGTCGATGGCGTCCTGGACCTTCTTGTTGTAGCCGCCGATGTTGCGCACGCCCAGCGCCGCCATCAGCTTGTAGCGCCGTTCCATCTCACCGACACACCAGCGCAACGCGTTGGCGGCTTCCTTCATGTCGGTCACCACCGGCGTCAGCAGGTGCGGGATACCTTCGTACACCGACAGTTCCAGCATCTTGGGGTCGATCATGATGATGCGTACGTCCCTGGGCAGCGCCTTGTAGAGCAGGCTCAGCACCATGGCGTTGATCGCCACGGATTTACCGGAACCGGTGGTGCCCGCGACCAGCAGGTGTGGCATGCGGCCAAGATCGGCAACAACCGGCTGGCCGCCGATGTCCTTGCCGAGCGCCAGCGTGAGTGGTGACGCCGCCTCATCGTAATTGCTGGAGGACAGGATTTCGCTGAGCGCGACAATTTCACGGCTTTCGTTGGGGATCTCCAGCCCGATGACCGACTTGCCCGGAATGACGTCGACAACGCGCACGCTGATGGCCGATAACCCACGCGCAATATCCTTGGCCAGGTTGGTGATCTGGCTGACCTTCACGCCGGAACCCGGTTGCAATTCGAAGCGCGTGATCACCGGGCCGGGCTGCACAGCCACCACCTCGACCTCGATACCGAAGTCGGCGAGTTTCATTTCCACCAGTTTGGACAGTGCTTCCAGCGCCGATCCCGAGTAGCCGTCGACGTGTTCGCGCGGCTCGTCCAGCAGCGCCAGCGGCGGCAACTCGGTATTGGGTGGCGCGTCGAACAGCTTGACCTGACGTTCGCGCTCCACGCGTTCGCTCGGTGCGACTTTCCTGATCACCGGCTCGATACGCGGCGCCTTGCGCCTGGCGATCTTCTGCTTCTTGCGCCTGGTTTCGGACGGTTCCTCGCGCCGCTGACGTGCGCGATGCATTTCGATGCGGGCTTTCAGGGCGCCGAGCTGCACACCGAGCCAGGCAACAAACGTCAGCGTCATCCTGCCAGTCCAGTCCATCAGGCTGAGCCACGACAAGCCGGTAAACAGGGTTACGCCGGTCAGAAACAGCGCCAGCAGAAACAGCGTCGCGCCAAGGTAGCTGAACAGCGAGGCAAGTCCCTGGCCGACCAGGTTGCCGAACACGCCGCCGGCATCCAGCGGCAGACTGCCAGGCGCTATGTGGAAGTGCAGCGTCGCCAGCCCGCAACCGGACGCCACCGTCAGCAGGAAACCGGCCCAGCGGATACTCAGCACATGAACGTCGATACCCCCGGTCGGCGTGCGGCCGCGATACACCAGCCAGCCACTGAAACCGACCATCAGCGGAAACAGGTAGGCCATGACACCAAACAGGTACAGGAAGATATCCGCAAACCAGGCGCCAACCACGCCGCCAAAGTTGCGCACCACATCGCCTGGCCCGCGGTGCGACCAGCCCGGGTCATCCGGGTTGTAGGTCACCAGTGACAGAAACAGGTAAACCGCAAGCGCGGAGAGAATGAACAGCATGCCCTCACGCAGCCCCTTGCTGACCTGGGGATTGATTCTAGACGTTTCCGCCTTTTTGCGACGCGCTTGAGCCAAGATTAGAAGTTTCGCTAAGTATAGTATTTAAGATATTAAAAGATCGGATAATTTTACTTTGCTTCATGCAAAGATAGCAAGGCAGGATGACAGATCTCGCCGTCTCTGACGTTAATTCCACGCCGCAACGCCGGCAACTCATCCAGCTGGCCGTTCGCCAAGGGTAACAGGTATGGCGACAGCGCGGCGGACAGCGCCTGCGAGGCCGTTTTTGGCACCGCACCCGGCAGGTTGGTGACGGCGAGATGCACCACGTCATCCACGCGGTAGGTTGGTGTGCGGTAGTCGGTCGGTCGGGTGGTTTCTATACAACCGCCCTGATCGACGGAGATATCCACAATCACGCTGCCGGCGGCCATACGTGACACCTGGTCGGCGGAAACCACGTGCGGCGCGCGTGCGCCTGGAATCAGCACCGCGCCGACGACCAGATCGGCATCCAGCAGCGCCGGTTCGATGCGGTCCGGCCAGGCGTACAGCGCCGTGACATTAGGACCGATTTCGCGCATCGCTTCCAGACGTTCACGCTTGCGGTCGAACACCGTGACCTGCGCACCCAGCGCAGCGGCCACGCAAACCGCGGCGCCGCCCGCAACACCGGCGCCGATTACGACAACGTGACCCCGCTCCGCCGCCGGCGCCCCGCCGAGTAATAACCCCTTCCCCCCTTGCGGCGAGTGCAGCAGCCCGGTACCCAGCTGGATGGCGAGTCGCCCGGCGATATCACTCATCGGCGCCAGCAGCGGAAGAAAGCCGCTGTCCTCCTGCACGGTCTCGAAGGCGATTGCCGTCAGGCCGATTTCCAGCAGGCGCTGCGTCAGTACGGGCGCAGCGGCGAGGTGAAGATAGCTGAACAGGATATGCCCGGCGCGCAGGTGCTGAAGATCGCCCTCTACCGGCTCCTTGACCTTGACGATCAGCGTTGCGCGTTCGTACAGATCAGCCGCGGTCTCGCACACCGTGACGCCCGCCGCGCGGTACTGCTCATCCGAATAGCCCGACAACACGCCGGCCCCGCTTTCCACGAACACCACGTGCCCGGCGCCAACCAGCTCCGAACAGGCGTCCGGCACCAGTCCGACCCGCCCTTCCAGCGGCTTGATCTCACGGGGAATCCCGATGTGCATTGCTTCTCCTTTACCCTGTCCGGGGCATTCCGTACCATACGCGGGCCAATGCAGTCTGCCGTGCCTGTTCGCAGTACAGCAGCACAGACTTCAACCCCCCGTCGATGTTCGGAGTGATTATACATGAGCGAAACCAGACACTGCCGCCTGCTGATACTCGGCTCCGGCCCGGCCGGATATACCGCTGCTATCTACGCCGCACGCGCCAACCTGAACCCGGTGCTGATCACAGGCCTGGAACAGGGGGGGCAGCTCATGACCACCACCGACGTGGAAAACTGGCCGGGCGGCGAGGAAGGCCTGCAGGGCCCGGAACTGATGGAACGGATGCGCGAGCACGCAGCCCGCTTCAACACCGACATTGTGTTCGACCATATCAATGAGGTCGACCTGAAACAGAAGCCGATGACCCTCAAGGGGGATGCGGGGATCTACACCTGCGATGCGCTGATTATCTGCACCGGCGCTTCAGCGCAGTACCTCGGCCTGCCCTCGGAAGAAGCCTTCAAGGGACGCGGCGTCTCCGCCTGCGCCACCTGTGACGGGTTCTTCTACCGGGAAAAACCGGTCGCGGTGATCGGCGGCGGCAACACTGCCGTCGAGGAGGCCCTGTACCTCGCCAACATTGCCTCGCACGTCACGCTGGTGCACCGCCGCGATGCGCTGCGTGCTGAGAAGATCCTGCAGCACCGCCTGTTCGAACGCGAAAAGGAAGGCAAGGTCACCATCGAGTGGAACCATATTCTCGATGAAGTGCTCGGCGATGACAGCGGCGTCACCGGCATGCGCATCAGGAACGTGAAAGACGACAGCACCAAGGAGATCGCGCTGGACGGGGTGTTCATCGCCATTGGCCACAAACCCAACACCGATCTTTTCGCCGGCCAGCTGGAAATGCACCAGGGCGGATACCTGGCGATCAAAACGGGTCTGGAGGGCGATGCCACGGCGTGCAGCATTGCCGGTGTGTTCGCGGCCGGCGACGTCGCCGACCATATTTATCGCCAGGCCGTCACCTCTGCCGGTTCCGGCTGCATGGCCGCGCTGGACGCCGAGCGCTACCTGGACGCGCTGGAACAGAAGTAACCCGTGCCGGCCGGGTCCCGACGGAAGAAAAGCCGCCGGAACACCGGGGATTCATGCCCAACCGCCCCCATGCCCGGTTACAATAAGGGCATGAAACTGCGCATTCTGAACAGTATCGACGACGTCACAGCGGTCCAGTGGAACGCGGTATCCGGTACCGGCAACCCGTTTCTTCGCCATGAATTTATGGCCGCGCTGGAGCGCAACGGCTGTGTCGGCGAACAGCACGGCTGGCTGCCACGTCACCTGGCCGCTTTCGACGACGACGGCACGCTGGTCGGCGCTGTGCCCATGTACCTCAAGGATAATTCCTACGGCGAGTTCGTCTTCGACGGGTCGTGGGCCGAGGCATACCAGCGCGCCGGACTGCCCTACTACCCCAAGTCGGTGGTCGCCATCCCCTACACGCCCACGCCCGGCCCGCGCATCCTGGTACATCCGCAGGCCAGCCGACGGGAGGTATCGACACAACTCATTGAACTGGCGCTGGCCTGGTCGCAGCATGAGGGACTGTCGTCCCTGCACTGGCTGTTCACCGATGAAACTGACACCGAACAGCTTCGGCAGCAGGGCTTCCTGGTGCGACTGGGCTGCCAGTTCCACTGGGAGAACCGCGGCTACCGTGACTTCGACGACTACCTGTCCGGCTTCAACGCGCGCAAGCGCAAGAAGGTGCGCCGCGAGCGGCGTTACGTCGCGGAGCAGGACATCGACATCGTCGTTGTGCACGGCCACGAAGCCAGTGACATGCAACTGCAAGCTATCCACGACTTCTATCGCACCACCTTTGAAAAGAAATGGGGGTACCCGACGTTGACGCCGGGCTTCTTCCGTGAAGTGGCACGGACCATGGGCGAACAGCTGGTGTGCTTCATTGCGGAAAAACAGCAACGGAGTATTGCCGCCGCGATCTGTTTTCGCGGCGACGACACCCTGTACGGCCGTCACTGGGGCTGCTACGAGGACTATCACAGCCTGCATTTCGAGACCTGTTACTACCGTGGCATCGAGTACTGTATCGAACAGGGTCTGAAAATTTTCCAGCCGGGTGCACAGGGCGAACACAAGATCAGCCGCGGCTTCCTGCCAACCTTCACCTGGTCGGCGCACTGGATCGCCGACGACCGGTTCCGCGCTTTGATCGGCCGTTTCCTCGAGCAGGAAACCGAGGTCATGCACGACTATATCGCCGAACTGGGCGAACGTTCCCCGTTTCGGGGCAGCGCAGCGGCATGAGCCGGCCGGGGCCCTACTGGATCGCGCCGGACGATCCCGATGCACCGTTTCCGGATGCCAGCCTTGCCCTGACCGAACCGGACGGGCTGCTCGCGCTCGGCGGAGACCTGTCGACGGGGCGGCTGCTCAATGCTTACCGGCACGGGATTTTCCCCTGGTACAGCGATGGCCAGCCGATCCTCTGGTGGTCACCTGATCCGCGCACCGTACTCTATCCCGGCCAGCCGAACGTCTCCCGCAGCCTGCGCAAGGTGCTGCGCCGGAAATGTTTCGAAGTAACCTGCGATCAGTCCTTCGAGCGCGTCATCCACGCCTGTGCCGCACCGCGCGGCGCCCATGACGGCACCTGGATTACGGAACAAATGAAGGACGCCTATATCAGCCTGCATAAGCTGGGGCATGCGCACTCGGTCGAATGCTGGCAGGATGGTGAACTGGTGGGCGGGCTGTACGGTGTGTCGATCGGTCGCGTATTTTTCGGCGAATCCATGTTCAGCCGCGTCAGCAACGCCTCCAAGGTGGCGTTCGTGCAACTCGCCCGCCAGCTCGATGCCTGGCAGTTCGGCCTGATCGACGGCCAGGTGCATTCAGCACATCTGGTCAGCCTGGGGGCGCAGGCGATTCCCCGGCCCCGGTTTCTGGAGCTGCTCGACCGCCTGTGCCCGCTGGCCCCGGCGTCCGAGGCCTGGCAGGACGGCAAGCGCTTTGGCGGGTTCAACGGATAATCCTCTCCATGAAGCGCGATGACATACCCGCCGCCGGCGAACAGACGTTGAAATTCTTTGCCACCCCGCCACGGCCCTGCAGTTACCTGGAAGACCGCAACGCCATATCGGTGTTTGCCGATCCGGATGCCACGCTGTCCCCGGCCATTTACCACAAGCTGGCGCCACGGGGGTTCCGGCGCAGCGGTAACGACCTGTATACACCTTCCTGCCCCACCTGCGACCAGTGCATCCCGATTCGCGTCCGGACAAAGGCGTTCCGGCGCAGCCGCAACCAGCAGCGTGTCTGGCGGCGCAACCGCGACGTAACCTGCACGCCGCTGGATGCGCGCTTCCGGCAGGATCATTTCGACCTTTACTGCCGCTACCTGTCCGACCGGCACCCGGGCGGCGGCATGGAAAACCCGTCGCCCGGGGAATACATGGGCTTCCTGTCCAGCCACTGGAGTGACACGCTGTTCCTGGAATTCCGGCTGCAGGGCAAGCTCATGGGCGTGGCGGTAACCGACTGCCTGCCGGATGCGCTGTCGGCGGTGTACACCTTTTTCGACCCGGTGTTTGCAGCGCGCAGCCCCGGCACGCTGGCCATCCTCACCCAGATCGACACCGCCCGGCAGCTGGGTCTGGACTGGCTGTACCTGGGTTACTGGATACCGGACTGCCGCAAGATGGCCTATAAAAACCGCTTCCGCCCGCTGCAGGTATTTCGCGGCGGGCAGTGGCGGGATTTTGATCAGGATTGCGAAGACAGCGCGGCGGCGCAACCGGAAAATCCGCACCGCCTGCTATCCCCAATGGGATAAATACCACGATCGGGCAGAATTCGGGTATACTTCGCGGCTGTTTCAGCCAGCGTACACAAGTGAGGAAAGGTGGCAAAAGAAGATCACATTGAAATGGAAGGCACGGTCATCGAAACCCTGCCCAATACCATGTTCCGCGTAGAGCTCGAAAACGGGCACGTTGTGACCGCACATATCTCGGGCAAGATGCGCAAACACTACATCCGCATCCTGACCGGCGACAAGGTCACCGTTCAACTGACGCCTTACGACCTGACCAAGGGGCGCATCACCTACCGCGCCCGCTGAAACCGCACGACAAGCCGGCACACCCGCGCCGGCTACACCGTCTTTTCTTCTTCCTGCAGGATGTCGTGAACCAGTTCGCCGTCCTCGGCGCGGATCACCAGCTGTCCACCATTCGCCAGGCGTCCGAACAGCAATTCTTCCGCCAGCGGTTTCTTGACGTGTTCCTGGATAATACGCGCCATCGGCCGCGCGCCCATCTTCGGATCGAATCCGTGCTCCGCCAGCCATTCGCGCGCTGAATCCTCGAATTCGATGGTCACGCCCTTGTCCTGCAACTGCGCCTCCAGTTCGTAGATGAACTTGTCCACCACGCGCGTGATGACCGCCGGGTCGAGCGCCTTGAACTGGATAATGGCATCCAGACGGTTACGGAATTCCGGGCTGAACAGCTTCCTGATCGCTTCCATGCCATCGGTGGAATGATCCTGGTGGGTGAAGCCGATCGACGGACGGCTCATCTCGCTGGCGCCGGCATTGGTGGTCATCACGATCACCACATTGCGGAAATCGGCCTTGCGCCCGTTGTTGTCCGTCAGCGTACCGTGATCCATCACCTGCAACAGCAGGTTGAACACATCCGGGTGTGCCTTCTCGACCTCGTCGAGCAGCAACACCGCGTGCGGGTGCCTGGTGATGGCCTCGGTGAGCAACCCGCCCTGATCGAACCCGACATAGCCCGGCGGTGCGCCGATCAGGCGCGACACGGTGTGCCGTTCCATATACTCGGACATGTCGAAACGGATCAATTCTATCCCGAGGATCATGGACAGCTGGCGCGTGACCTCGGTTTTGCCGACACCGGTCGGACCGGCAAACAGGAAGGAACCGATCGGCTTGTCTTCGTTGCCGAGGCCCGACCGCGACATCTTGATTGCGCCGGCCAGTGTCTCGATCGCTTCGTCCTGTCCGTACACCACCATTTTCAGGTCGCGCTCCAGGGTGCGCAACGAATCCTTGTCGGAGGCCGACACGGTCTTCGGCGGAATACGCGCGATCTTCGACACGATGGCCTCGATATCGTTGACGCCAATGGTCTTCTTGCGGCGCGACGGCGGCAGCAGGCGCTGGCTGGCTCCGGCCTCATCGATCACGTCGATGGCCTTGTCCGGCAGGAAGCGGTCGTTGATATAACGCGACGACAGTTCCACCGCCGTGCGTAATGCCTTCAGTGAATACTTGACATCGTGGTGTTCCTCGAAGCGCGATTTCAACCCCTTGAGAATGCTCACGGCTTCATCGATGGTCGGCTCCGGCACATCGATTTTCTGGAAGCGGCGCGCCAGCGCGCGATCCTTCTCGAAGATGCCGCGGTATTCCTGGTAGGTGGTCGAACCGATGCACTTGAGTTCACCCGACGCCAGCATGGGTTTGATCAGGTTGGATGCATCCATCACGCCACCCGATGCCGCACCGGCGCCAATGATAGTGTGGATCTCGTCGATGAACAGGATCGAGCCCTCTTCCTTGCGCAGCTGGCTGAGCACACTCTTCAGGCGCTTTTCGAAATCGCCGCGGTACTTGGTGCCGGCAACCAGCGCACCCAGGTCCAGTGAATAGATGGTGGCGTTGAGCAGGATCTCCGGCACCTCGCCATCGACAATCAGCTTGGCCAGACCTTCTGCCAGCGCAGTCTTGCCGACACCGGCTTCACCTACGTACAGGGGATTGTTCTTGCGCCGGCGACACAGGATCTGGATGGTGCGTTCCACTTCGTGGCGACGACCAATGAGCGGGTCGATCTTGCCCTTCATGGCCATTTCGTTGAGGTTGGTGGCGAAGCTCTCCAGCGGTTTTTTCGGGGCATTTTCGGCATTGCCGGCGGCCTCATTCTCCGGCGTCGCTTCTTCTTCACGACTGTCGCCGGACACCTTGGAAATGCCGTGGGAGATATAGTTCACCACGTCCAGCCGGGTGACGTCCTGCTTGTTGAGGAAATAGGCGGCCTGGGATTCCTGTTCGCTGAAAATCGCCACCAGCACATTGGCGCCAGTGACTTCCTTCTTGCCGGAGGACTGGACATGAAACACGGCCCGCTGCAAGACGCGCTGGAACCCCAGCGTCGGTTGTGTTTCTCGGTTATCGTTGGGTGGCAGTAACGGAGTGGTTTCGTCGAGGAAGGTGGTCAGTTCTTTTTTCAGCACATCGAGATCGGCGCCGCTCGACCGCAGGACTTCGGCGGCAGCCGGGTTATCCAGTAACGCGAGCAACAGGTGCTCGACGGTCATGAATTCATGGCGCTTTTCGCGGGCCTCCTTGAAGGCCAGATTGAGTGTGAACTCCAGTTCCTTGCTTAACATCTTTGACTACCTCGACTACTGCATTGCGCTACTACGCCTCCTCCATGGCACAAAGCAACGGATGATCATTCTGCCGCGCAAACTCATTGGCCTGCGCGACTTTGGTCTCCGCAACTTCCCGTGTGAACACTCCACACACCCCCTTTCCCCGGGTATGTACATGAAGCATCACCTGTGTTGCCTGTTCTCGTGACATACCAAAAAGCTGTTCCAGCAACGTAACCACGAACTCCATCGGCGTATAGTCATCGTTGTGCAACACGACCTTGTACATTGGCGGTCGCTTGAGTTTCGGCCTGGCTTCCAGTACCGAAAGCCCCTGATCCCCGGAATGTCTTGTGTCCTTTCCCATAGCGTGCAAGTTTAACTGATTAGACCATTCCCGGCGTCAGAATATCAACGCTTTTCTGACAAGATACACCCGAATTCCACTCAAGCAAAGCGCATGCCTGACCCAATATTTGTAGGGGAAATCCGGTATCTTGCAATTACTTGACTAATTTGGTCGGGCGACTAACAATTATCGGGTTCCCGCAAGGGAATAGAGGAGTAGTTGTTTTCATGCCTGGGGGGTGTGGAGCGACGCGTTCATCAATAAAAAGCAGGTGGTTTATCCGCCATACAGAACGAAGTGAGGAGCAAGACCATGGCGACAGGAATTGTTAAGTGGTTCAGTAATGCGAAGGGTTACGGGTTTATCTCACCGGACGAAGGCGGCGATGACATTTTCGCCCATTTTTCGTCCATCGAAATGGAAGGCTACAAGAGTCTCAAAGAGGGCCAGCGCGTCGAATTCGATGTGTCGGACGGCCCGAAAGGGTTGCAGGCCAGCAAGATCATGCTGGCTTCTGGCGCTGCTGCCACCCAGTAAGCAGCCGGCCCGGGAACGCGGAACGGGTAACCACCGGCCCGGCACAGACCGGGCCGGTGGTTACGCGCGCCTTACATATTGTTGATAATCGCCTTGCCGAAGCCGGAACAGCTGACCTTTGTCGCACCTTCCATCAGGCGGTCGAGGTCATAGGTGACAGTCTTCGCGGCAATCGCACCCGAGATACCCTTGACGATGAGATCCGCCGCATCGTTCCAGTCCATGTGCCGCAGCATCATTTCCGCGGACAGAATCAGCGAAGCCGGGTTCACCTGGTCCTTGCCGGCATACTTGGGCGCCGTACCGTGGGTAGCCTCGAACAGTGCCACCGTGTCGGAAAGGTTGGCACCCGGTGCCATGCCGATACCACCGACCTGGGCTGCCAGCGCGTCAGAAATGTAGTCACCGTTCAGGTTCAGGGTGGCAATCACACTGTACTCGGCCGGACGCAGCAGAATCTGCTGCAGGAAGGCGTCGGCAATCACGTCCTTGACGATGATCTCACGGCCCGTTTTCGGGTTCCTGAAACTGCACCAGGGTCCGCCGTCGATCTCTTTTGCACCGAACTCGTCTTTCGCCAGCTGGTAGCCCCAGTTCTTGAAGGCGCCCTCGGTGAATTTCATGATGTTGCCCTTGTGTACCAGCGTCAGTGAATCCCGGTCCTGATCAATGGTGTACTGGATAGCGCGCCGCACCAGACGTTTGGTGCCGTCCTCGGAAACCGGCTTGATGCCGATGCCGGAAGTCTCCGGGAAGCGGATCTTTGTGACGCCCATTTCGTTCTGCAGGAAGTCGATAACCTTTTTCACCTCGTCGGAACCCGCTTCCCACTCGATACCCGCGTAGATGTCTTCCGAGTTCTCGCGGAAGATGACCATATCGGTCTTTTCCGGCTCCTTGAGCGGGCTGGGCGTGCCATCGAAGTAGCGTACCGGACGCTGACAGACATACAGGTCCAGCTCCTGACGCAGCGTCACGTTGAGCGAACGGATACCGCCACCCACCGGGGTCGTCAACGGGCCTTTGATGGCAACGCTGAAGTCACGAATGGCCTCGAGGGTTTCTTTCGGCAGCCAGGTGTTCTCGCCGTATACGGCGTTAGCCTTCTCGCCGGCGTAGATTTCCATCCAGCTGATCCTGCGCTTGCCATCAAACGCCTTGTCGATGGCTGCATCCACGACATCGCGCATCACCGGCGTAATATCGACGCCAATGCCGTCGCCCTCGATGAACGGCACGACAGGCTGATCGGGTACGTTCAGTGACAGATCGGCGTTGACGGTAATTTTCTCGCCCTGTTCGGGCACGGTAATCTTCTGATATCCCATGTGGATTCCTGGCTAGACTGAAAAGATCGCGCGATTGTACCAGAGGGCACCGGGCACACAAATAAAAAAGCCCCCGCAACCCTGGGCTGCGGGGGCTCAATACGACCTTGAAGTGTCGCCTAGATGTCGCCGCCAGCGGCCTCGATCAGAGCTTCTTCAATGGCGTTAGGTGCGCACATGATGTTGAAGAAGGTTGCACCGCTGTCGCTCTGGATCATCGGCAGGTTCGGCCAGCTGATGGCAATGCGGAAGCGGGCATACAGCGCGTAGACGTCACCGTCGGAGACCAGGATCTCGTAAGGCAGGTGAGCGGTGGAGCGGAGCGGAGCCTTGTCGACACGGCTCATGATGTACTTGTCACCACTGCAACCACTGTCGTTCAGTGCCACACCAAACACGGTCTCGTTACGGCCCGGGATATCGATGCGATATACCTTGGTGGCGCCGCCACGACCCTGTGCCAGACCTTCCTCGACCGCAGCAACAGCTTCTTCGTAGCTGTCGTACTCAGCCAGTTCGCTGGGATCGTCGAAGTACTCCATACCGAACATGTAGTGATACTTGCGCAGATCCGCAGCGGTCAGCTGCTTGTCGCCGGTACCGAATTCGGCTTCCTTGCCCAGGGCCGCCTCAAGACTCTTCAGCGCACTGGCCGGACCGGAAGTGTCTTCCAGACGGTAGGCGTTGGCGTAGTACATCGGATTGCTGTAGCTGACCTGAATCTCGTCACCCACCTGGGTCACGGTAACGCGCTGACCGGCAGCATAACCACCGAACTCGGTGCTGGCAGCGGCTTTCTTCAGATCATCGTTGGTGATGGCCATAACGATGGCGCCATCATAAGGCGAGTAGGAACCGGCAATTTCAAAACCGGCAGCTTCAACCTTACTCTTGACTTCATCGGCTACAGCCTGGATGTCACCGCTGGTCTTGTAACCCAGCACGAACGGTTTCAGGACTTCTTCGGCAAAGGCGTTGCCGAAGGTAAGCGCAATCAGGGCGCCGGATATAACTAACTGTTTTACGACTTTGAGCATGATGACTCCTCCTCACGTTTTGTCGTGATAGTGCTTTCCTAAGGTTTCTGCGGGAATCTGCGCGGGGCAACTCCTGCATTATTATTATGGCCTTCACCTCTTTGCCGGCTCCCCGGGCCCGTAAACCTGCTGACGTTCCAGAGGAACCGGAGGCGAACCCGCGCAAATTGGCGTCGGTCATGGTTGCTACTTTATGTGGACGGGGGACAATGTCAAGTCTATGACGCATCTGCCGATCAATTATTTTCATGCCCGAATTCAATTACAATGGGTAACTGATTGTTTATACTTTAAATCATTATCTTACACGGGCATTTTGCGATTATTATGATCTGGAAACCACGCGTGACTGTCGCCGTTATCTGCGAAAAAAACGGACAATTTCTTATGGTTGAGGAACGGGTGCATGGCCACATACGCTTCAATCAGCCCGCCGGTCACCTCGAAGACCGGGAAAACCTGATTGATGCTGCCATACGCGAGTGCCGGGAAGAGACCGCCCGGGACTTTGAACCCCGGGCGTTGATCGGCCTGTACCGCTGGCGGAATAACGCCGGAAACGATACTTTTCTGCGCGCGACATTCTGCGGCGATTGTACCGGCCACGACCCCGCCCGGCCCCTGGATGACGACATCATTGCGGCACACTGGATGACACTCGACGAAATCCACGCCCGCGCCCCCGACCTGCGCAGCCCGCTGGTGCTGCGCTCGCTGGAAGACTATATCGCCGGCAAACGCTACCCGCTCGAACTGCTGGTCGATGTCGACTGAGTGCCGGTATGAAACATAACCGGGTTATTGTCGGCCTGTCCGGCGGCGTCGACTCCGCGGTCGCCGCGCACCTGCTGCTGCAACAGGGCTACGACGTCGAGGCCCTGTTCATGAAGAACTGGGACGAGGACGACGCGGCCGGCTACTGCCCGGCGGAACAGGATCTGGCCGACGCCCGCGCCGTTGCCGAACGCCTCGGTATCCGCCTGCGCACCATCAGCTTTTCCAGCGAATACTGGGACCGGGTGTTCGAATATTTCCTGGACGAATACCGGGCGGGGCGCACGCCCAACCCCGACATACTCTGCAACCAGGAAATCAAGTTCCGCGCCTTCCTCGACTACGCCCTGGATCTCGGCGCCGACTGGATTGCCACCGGCCACTACGCGCGCGTTACCGGTGAAAGCGGTGCGCGTCGCCTGCTCAAGGGACTCGACCCCGACAAGGACCAGAGTTATTTCCTGTACCGTCTCAGCCAGCGTGCGCTCAGCCACAGCCTGTTCCCGCTCGGCGAGCTGCACAAACCCGAAGTACGCGTCATTGCTGAACGCGAAGGTTTTCCGAACTACGCCAAGAGGGACAGCACAGGCATCTGCTTTATCGGCGAGCGCAAGTTCAAAACCTTTCTGGAACGGTTTATCCCGGCACAGCCGGGTGACATCGTAGATACCGAGGGCCACCTGCTCGGCCGCCATGACGGCCTGATGTTTCATACCATAGGCCAGCGCCAGGGACTCGGCATCGGCGGCGTGCACGGCAGCAGCGGCGAACCCTGGTACGTGTGCGCCAAGGACATCGACAACAACCGGCTCATCGTCGCGCAGGGCAAGCAACACCCTGCCCTGTTCCGGCCTTCGCTGGTCGCCGGTGACATGCACTGGATTTCCGGCACGCCGCCGGAAATCCCGTTGCGCTGCCAGGCCCGCATCCGCTACCGGCAACCGGATCAGGCCTGCGAAATCGCCGTGCTCGACGACGACCATTGCGAGGTACACTTTGAATCACCGCAACGCGCCATCGCCCCCGGACAGGCGATTGTGTTCTATAGTGGCGACAACTGCCTCGGTGGCGGAACCATCCAGCAATGACTGTACACAGCCTTCGCGACCAGACACTCGCCTTTGCCGGCATCCTGCAGGCACTGCAACTGGTCCAGCATACTGCACACGGAAAGCCCTGCGACCTGGCCGCCATGCAGGCCAGCCTTGGCAGCATTCTGGTCATCGATTCCGACTCTGTCGAAGCGGTATATGGCGGCGTCGAAAAGTTGCGCAGCGGCCTGATGTTGCTGAAGACACAACTCATCAGCAACCAGGGCAAACCCGATGCCGAAGTTGCCCGTTACCTCGTGACCCTGCTGCACCTGGAACGAAAACTCAGCAAACGCTCCGACCTGCTGGACAGGCTGCGCGCCGGCATTGAACGCGCGCAGGCACAGGCGGAACACTTCGACGTGGTCCATGAAAATGTGGTCGCTGCGCTGGCAGACCTCTATGCCAACACCGTCAGCTCCCTGCAGCCACGCATCATGGTGAGCGGCCAGCCGGAACGGCTAACCGACACCACGGTCGCCAACCGGGTGCGCGCGCTGCTGCTCGCCGCCATGCGTTCTGCGGTGCTGTGGCGCCAGTGCGGCGGCACGCGGCTCGGGCTGCTTTTCGGGCGCAAAAAGCTGCTGGAAACAGCCGGTACGCTACTGGACGAGATAAAAAGTACCTGACCGCCCGTACCGGGTGAATCTGCCGCCCCCCTGGCCGTCCGCGCTAAAGGTGCTTCGGGACCGCCCGATAGAGTCTGTAGCCGGTGCCAAACCCCCGCCCGGATCTCATAAAAGCAAATGGCGCCCGATTCCCGGACCGGTCGCCGAAGGACGGGTAGCAGTATGATCAAAAAGAATCTTTCAAGGATAGACCAGGTCTTTCGTATCGTTACAGGCCTGCTGTTAACGTATATCGGCTTCATCGACACCACACTCATTGGAGACACCTACCTGGCTGGAGCACTGGGCGTGTTCGGGGTGGTGAACCTGTGTGCCGGTGCGATCGCCTACTGCCCGCTTTACCGGATGGCAGACATTAATACGCACCCGTCGACCTGACGCTCAGTGCAGGCTGCGCCGGCGTTACCGCGGCCACTGCATTCGCAACAATGAGTCTTAAGACCCGTCTTGTCCTTTCATTTGTCGCTATCGCGATACTCGTGCTGGCGATCTTCGGTTTCGTCGCTTACCGGATTGCACTCGATTCCGGGGTCAGGAAGGAAGTCTCGCTGTTCCGCACCCTTGTTCGCCAGGAGGCGGAGCTGCTGTTCTCGCATGTTGCTGACCACCATTCGCAGGCTTATGTGCAGTCCGTAATAAAAGAGGCAGGAAACAATCGTGACCACTTGGTGCTGCTGATAGATCGCCAGGATCGCTACACCCCGTCCATCCCGTTGCAGGCGTTTCTGGGCAGTAACTACCGGCAGTTTCCTGTCGAGAAGATCATTCACTCACCAGACGCAAGTGGACGTTTCAGGTTTGACGGACAGGAATTCGTATGGGCATCGGCAACTATCGAAGGGACCCCCTACAAGCTCATCGCGACCCAGCGGCTGCAAACGGAAGTCACCACATTCATGGGAAGCATGGGTGCAAGACTGTTGGCAACAGGGCTGGTCGTGATCTGGATCGCGACCTGGAGCGCGATACTTCTGGCCGCCAATATTTCCCGGCGCCTGGAGCGCAAGAACGCCATCCTCGTCCACCAGGCGCTTCACGATGAGTTGACGGACCTGCCCAACCGCACCTTGCTGTACGATCGCCTTGAACAGGCGATACACGATGGCAGGCAGAACCATAAACCGGGAGCGTTGCTGGTCATGGACCTGGACCGATTCAAGGACATCAACGACACACTGGGCCATACCAGCGGAGATCTGCTGTTACAGCAGGTCGGTTCCCGAATCCGGACCCAGATCCGGGACAGCGATACCGTCGCACGTCTCGGTGGTGACGAGTTCGCGGTATTGCTGCCGGGTATCGATGCCGGCCAGGCTGTCCGCCACGCGCGCAACATCATCAGCATACTGGAGCGGCCCATTGTTATCGAGGGCATGTACCTCGATACTGAAATCAGTATTGGCATAAGCCTGTATCCCGATCACGGCGAAGAAGCCGACACCCTCATCCGTCGCGCCGACGTCGCCATGTACCAGGCGAAACAGAAAAGCAGCGGCTGTTTTGTCTACGAAGCGGAATCGGATCCCTACAGCCTGCGCCGCCTCTCCCTGATGGGTGAGCTGCGTCATGCGCTGGAGCACGACGGTCTGACACTGCACTACCAACCCAAGGTGGACCTGCAGACCGGGGCTGTTACCAGCGCCGAGGCGCTGTTGCGCTGGACACATCCCCAGCACGGTTTCATCGGACCGGACGAGTTCATTCCGTTGGCGGAGCGCAGCGGATTGATCCGGCCGCTGACGCAATGGGTACTGAACGCCGCCCTGCGCCAGTGCCACCTGTGGCGCAAGGCAGGCATGGATCTGACAGTGGCGGTAAACTTCTCGGCGCGTAACCTGGCAGAGTCCCGGTTGCCCGACCAGGTAGCAGGCTTGCTGGAAGCCTGGGACCTTCCGCCCAGCAGCCTGGTGGCCGAAATCACCGAAAGCGCCATCATGGACGACCCCCTGCACGCAAACAAGATTCTCATGCGTCTGCAGGAAATCGGCGTGCGCGCATCCATCGATGACTTCGGCACCGGCTATTCGTCACTGGCGGCGCTGGGACAGCTTCCTGTCGCGGAAATAAAAATAGACCGCTCTTTTGTCACCGACATGCTGAGCAATCCGAAACACGAAGTCATTGTCCGCTCCACCATTGACCTGGGCCACAACCTGGAACGTGCAGTGACGGCTGAGGGCGTGGAAGACGCAGACACCCTGGAAAAGCTCAGGGAACTGGGGTGTGACAAGGCACAGGGTTTTTACATGAGCCGCCCGCTGCCCGCCAGCGAGCTGGCGCAGTGGATCAAAGCGAATACTTCAGAACAACGAAATATCGCACCCCGATTCGCCGGCGGCCACGCGGATTCAGCGTAAGCCCGGGACGCCAAAATTGCGCGGAACTGAAGGCGTCTGCGATTTTCGACCGGGGGCATGACAAAATCCTTCAATCGACTGCCTGTCCGGAAGCACGGTATTCGGCGAGAGTAACCAGCTGGCTACGTCCTCCAGCACCACACCGGCATTCAGATCCCGCATCAACATGTGATAACCCTGCGGGTAGAGTTTTATCAGCGTCGGACCCGGTGCCTGCTGCAGGCGCCGCAGAAACCGGCAGGTAGGCTCGCGCGGCACGATTTCATCGTGCATGCCATATAACAGGAAGCTGTTCCCCAGCCGCGTTAGCGGCGCAGACGCCGCCATGTCCATCAGGTTGGTTACCCCGTACAACACATCGACGCGGGTTGCCTTGATGACCCTGGGATCGCGCCCCAGCGCACGCAGCATTTCGATATTGTCGGACGGATGGATATCCAGGCCCTCGCCGGTAAGGCGCTTGCCCGGCATGGTGTGTACCGCCAGCCAGAGTGCGGCACGCTGGTACCAGGGCATGGTATCGCGGGACCAGACGGCTGGCGCCACCAGGATTTTCCCTGCCACCTCCAGTGGCGCGTCATTGAGCGCGGCGAGAATAACCCCGCCGCCCATGCTTTCCCCGAGCACATAGACCGGGCAGGCCGGCCTGGCGCGGTGCAACAGGTCGACCATTTCGCGCAGGTCCTGCGCCATGCGCCGCCAGCCGTGCCAGTAACCGGCGCCTTCTGTTTCACCAAAGCCGCGTTGATCGTAGGCATAGACCGTCACACCCCGTCCGGCCAGAAACGGGCCGACTTCGGCAAACGCATTACGGTAATCATTGAGACCGTGCAGGGCCAGCAGCACAGCGCGGCACGACTGCTCCTTTCCCGGGCGCCATACCGACAGTGGCAGGCGGTAGCCGTCATCCATTACGGCGTAATCCTGGCTCAGCGCCAGTTGTGCACGTGCCTGGCCGGAGGGGTAGCGATAGGGGGTGGCGCAACCACCAAGGCTGAGTATCAGCAATACCGCGAATAGCCCGCCAACTGTCCGATCTGCCGTGCTCTGCAGCCCCGGGCAACACCTCGATATATTATTAATTATATAATTTAACATTATGTTATATATCAGGATTACATGCCATTTTAAGGACGTCGCCGACGTTACGATTGCCCCTGCACTCGCGCGATCTGAAAACGGTCACGCACGGGCTGCTTCGGCACTTCGCCCCCCGCTGACGACGTGGTGGGCACTTTCCAGTGCTATATCAAAGTATCGACTCTATCCAGCGCAGGGCAAATAATTCATAATGGCGCGCTTACTTGAATTCGGGTCACGGGAGCTTTTGAATGAGCAACAGTTTTTCCACACGGAGCATACTCAACTGCAACGGCAAGGACTATGAAATCTATCGCCTGCCGGCGCTGGAAAAAGACGTTTCCACCCTACCCTACTCGCTCAAGGTGCTGCTGGAAAACCTGCTGCGCTTCGAAGACGACAAGACTGTCACCCGCGATGACATCGAAGCCATCATCAACTGGGACCCGAACGCCGAGCCCGGCCAGGAAATCGCCTACCGTCCCGCGCGCGTGCTGATGCAGGACTTTACCGGCGTCCCGGCCGTGGTCGACCTGGCCGCGATGCGCGACGCCATGAAGGCACTGGGCGGCGACCCGGAAAAGATCAATCCCCTGCAGCCGGCGGAACTGGTCATCGATCACTCGGTGCAGATCGACAGCTTCGGGCGCAAGGATTCGATGGACCTCAACGCCAGAATGGAATACCAGCGCAACCAGGAGCGCTACGCCTTCCTGAAATGGGGCCAGAAAGCCTTCTCCAACTTCAAGGTCGTGCCACCCGACACCGGCATCGTTCACCAGGTCAATCTCGAATACCTGGCGCGCGTGGTGTTCGCGCAGGAGAACAATGGCGTGTTGCAGGCCTACCCGGACACGCTGGTGGGCACCGACTCACACACCACCATGGTCAACGGGCTGGGCGTGCTGGGCTGGGGCGTGGGCGGCATCGAGGCCGAAGCCGCCATGCTCGGCCAGCCGGTGTCCATGCTGATTCCACAGGTGGTCGGCTTCAGGCTCACCGGCCAGCTGCCGGAAGGCGCCACCGCCACCGACCTGGTACTGCGGGTAGTAGAAATGCTGCGCAAGCACGGCGTGGTCGGCAAGTTCGTCGAGTTCTTCGGTGACGGCCTCGATCACCTGTCACTGGCCGACCGCGCCACACTGGCCAACATGGCCCCCGAATACGGCGCCACCTGCGGCATCTTCCCGGTCGACAGGGAAACCCTGAACTACCTGCACCTGTCCGGCCGCAGTGAGGAACAGATCGCCCTGGTCGAAGCCTACGCACGCGCACAGGGCATGTTCCGCAGCAACGGCGATGCCCCCGCACGCTATACCAGCACCGTCGAACTGGACATGGGCACGGTGGTACCGAGCCTGGCCGGCCCCAAGCGCCCCCAGGATCGCGTGCCGCTCAGTGACTCGAAACGCCTGTTCAACGAAGCATTGAATGCCCTGAAGAGCGAACGCCAGCTGGAGAGCCACCCCGCTGCCGGCACCATCAACGGCCAGGACTTCGAACTCACCGATGGTGCCGTGGTCATCGCGTCTATCACTTCATGCACCAACACCTCCAACCCTTCCGTTATGCTCGGTGCCGGCCTGGTGGCACGCAAGGCGGCTGCAAAGGGACTGAAAGTGAAGCCGTGGGTAAAGACCTCGCTGGCGCCCGGTTCGCAGGTGGTTACCGAATATCTCAATCAGGCCGGCCTGATGGGCGACCTGGAAGCGCTGGGATTCCACGTGGTCGGTTACGGCTGCGCAACCTGCATCGGCAACTCCGGGCCGCTGCCGGAGCCCGTATCCAGAGCCATCGCGGACGGCAACCTGTCGGTCTGTTCGGTGCTGTCCGGTAACCGCAACTTCGAAGGCCGTGTACACGCCGAGGTGCGCATGAACTACCTCGCCTCTCCGCCGCTGGTTGTTGCCTACGCCATCGCCGGCAGCATGGATGTCGACCTGGCCGGTGAACCGCTCGGCCAGGACGCCGAAGGCAATGACGTGTTCCTGAAAGATATCTGGCCCACCCAGGCCGAGATCAATGAACTGGTAAGCAGCTGCGTCAACCGCGAGGAATTCACCCGCGTCTACGACGATGTGTTCAAGGGCGAAAACCGCTGGAACGCCCTGGAGTCGCCGGAAGGCCAGTTGTTCGGCTGGAAGGAAGATTCGACCTATATCCGCAATCCGCCGTATTTTGAAGGTATGAGCAAGGACATCGGCGAAGTCTCCGATATTCACGGCGCCCGCGCGCTGGCGATGCTTGGCGACTCGGTCACCACCGACCACATCTCCCCGGCCGGCGCCATCAAACCCGACAGTCCGGCCGGCAAGTACCTGCTGGAACAGGGTGTAAAACCCGCCGACTTCAACTCGCTGGGTTCACGCCGCGGCAATCACGAAGTCATGATGCGCGGCACTTTCGCCAACATTCGCCTGCGCAACCAGCTCGCGCCCGGCACCGAGGGCGGTGTAACCGTGCACCTGCCGGATGGCGAACAGATGAGCATCTACGACGCCGCCATGCGCTACCGGGAAGAGAACGTGCCGTTGATCGTACTGGCCGGCAAGGAATACGGCTCCGGCTCGTCGCGCGACTGGGCCGCCAAGGGGCCGCGCCTGCTTGGCGTGCGTGCCGTCATTGCGGAAAGCTATGAACGCATCCACCGCACCAACCTGGTGTGCATGGGTATCCTGCCGCTGCAGTACAACGACGGTGACACCGCCGCGTCACTTGGCCTGACCGGCAGGGAGACCTTCCACTTCGAGGGCCTCGGCGACGGTTCGGCCAAACAGCTCACGGTGCGCGCCGTCAGTGACGACGGCAGCGAGAAGACCTTCGCCGTGCGCGTGCGCATCGACACCCCGCAGGAAGTGGAGTACTACCGCCACGGTGGCATCCTGCACTACGTACTTCGACAACTGGCAGCCTGAACATGAGTATGGAACTGAGTTCACTCACCGCAGTCTCTCCCGTCGACGGTCGCTACGGTCGCAAGACCGAGGTGCTGCGACCTATCTTCAGCGAATATGGCCTGATCCGTCACCGCGTGCTGGTCGAGGTGCGCTGGCTGGAGGCGCTGGCCGCCCACCCCGGCATTCCCGAGGTGCCACCGCTCAGCGAACACGCCAGCAATGTTCTCGAGGCGATCGCCGCCAATTTCAACGAGGAAGATGCCCAGCGCGTCAAGAACATCGAACGCACCACCAACCACGATGTGAAGGCCGTGGAGTACTTCCTCAAGGAAAAGATTGCCGGCAATACAGAACTGGAGGCGATCAGCGAGTTCATCCACTTCGCCTGCACCTCCGAGGACATCAACAACCTCGCCCACGCGCTGATGTTGCGCGAGGCGCGCGGTCAGGTGCTGTTGCCACAACTCGACGAAATTATCCGCACCATCACTGATCTGGCGCACGCCAACGCCGAACTGCCGATGCTGGCGCGCACCCACGGCCAGCCAGCCTCGCCCACCACGCTGGGCAAGGAAATGGCCAATGTGGCATTCCGCCTGCACCGCCAGCGCGACCAGGTCGCCGCGGTGCCAATGCTGGGCAAGATGAATGGCGCCGTTGGCAACTACAATGCCCACATGGTCGCCTACCCCGAAATTGACTGGCCGAAGTTCTCTCGCGAATTTGTTACCAGCCTGGGGCTGGACTGGAACCCCTACACGATTCAGGTGGAACCGCACGACTACATCGCCGAATTGTTCGACGCCGTGGCACGCTTCAACGTTATCCTGATCGACTTTGCGCGCGACGTGTGGGGCTACATCTCGCTGGGTTATTTCAAGCAGAAAACGGTGGCCGGTGAGGTGGGTTCCTCGACCATGCCACACAAGGTCAATCCCATCGACTTTGAAAACGCCGAAGGCAACTTCGGCATTGCCAATGCCATCTTCAATCACCTGTCGATGAAACTGCCGGTATCGCGCTGGCAACGCGACCTCAGCGACTCCACCGTGCTGCGCAATCTTGGCGTTGGCGTCGCACACTCGGCTATCGGTTACGACTCGCTGCTGCGAGGAATCGGCAAGCTGGAGGCCAATCCGGCCAGGCTGGCCGAAGACCTGAACGCCACCTGGGAAGTGCTGGCCGAAGCTGTGCAGACGGTAATGCGTCGCTACGGTGTGGAACAACCCTACGAGAAGCTCAAGGAGCTGACGCGCGGCAAGGGCATCGACGCCGAGTCACTGAAAACCTTTATCGAAGGACTGGAGATTCCCAGGGAAGCGAAGGACGCACTGGAGAAACTGACACCGGGCGGTTACATCGGCAACGCGGCCGAGCAGGCGAAATCGATCTAGGCAATGAACGACTGAGTTGTCATCGCCGCAACCTGTTCGCCATAGAGAGAAGCGGAACGACGGAGGCTATTTGGCTATCGCCAGCGGCGTCACCCAGCGTTCCTGCTTCCACACGCGGGAGCAGATCCAGTCGGCCAGTTCACGGGGACTCTGTGGTCTGCGGATAAAGTAACCTTGCGCCGTATCGCAGCCCAGCATTTCCAGAAGGTCCCATACATCGGTGCTTTCAACCCCCTCTGCAACCACTTTCAGACCCAGGTTGTGGGCCAGATCGATCGTCGCGCGGACGATGACTGCATCGTTTTCATCACGATCCATGCGCGTGACGAAGGACTTGTCGATCTTGATCTCGTCGACCGGCAACTGCTTCAGGTAGGCCAGCGAGGAATACCCCGTTCCGAAGTCGTCAATGGAAAGCTGGAAGCCCATGTTCGACAGGCGACGCATTACGCGACGTGCCGTCAGCGGGTCTGACATGATCGCGCTTTCAGTGATCTCGAGGATAACGCGCGACGGATCGGCATGGTGCCGCGCAACGAGTTTCTGCACCTGTCCCGGCAACTGGCGGTCCTGCAAACTGCGCACCGAAAGATTGATACTGACATTCAGGTCTATGCCTATCTTCGCCCAGCTGGCAACCTGTGCCAGTGCCCGGTCCATCACCCAGAGTGTCAGCGGACGAATCACGCCGGTCTGCTCGGCAGAAGGAATGAACTCTTCCGGCGGCACCAGACCGTACTGCGGGTGGTTCCAGCGTACCAGCGCTTCGGCGCAGAAGATTTTACCGGTGGAGATATTCACCATCGGCTGGTAGTCCAGCGTCAGTTGATCCTGCGCAATCGCTTCCTTCAGTTCCGCAGAGAGGCCGAGCCGGCTGATTGACTTGTCGTCACGGTCCGCCGTATAGAAAGCAAAGCCCTTGTGTTTGCGCTTGGCTTCATACATCGCGACATCGGCAAAGCGCATCAGCAGATTGGCGTCCTGGCCATGATCCGGGCACAGCGCGACACCGATGCTGATCCCCGCCCGCAAGCGAAGATTCTCGATTTTTATCGGCTTTTCGAGTGCCGCGGCAATCTTGTGGCACACCGCTTTCGCTTCATAGTGGTCCGCACCGGGCAACAGCACCGCAAACTCATCGCCGCCAAGCCGGGCCACCGTATCGGTACGCCGCAATACCGACAGCAAGCGCCGGCTGACTTCCTGCAACAGGCGGTCACCGATCTGGTGACCCAGCGTGTCGTTCACTTCCTTGAACTGGTCAAGATCCATGATAAACAGCGACAGGGTTTCGCCGGTCTCGTGCGCGGTCTGCAACGCCGTTTCAAGACGATCCAGAAACAGCGCACGATTCGGCAGATTGGTCAGACTATCGTGGCGAGCCTGGTATTCCAGCGCATAGTTCTCGGCCACAACCTCTTCGCTGAGACGTTCAAGCTGTCGGTGCACGCGTTCAATGAAGCTGTAGCGCCCGAAATCAGGTAGCGGGATGCCGAGCCGCTGTGCATAGCACTCCACGGTACGGTGAATCCGCTCTACCCGTGTCACCAGCCAGACTGCCGCTGCGACGAACAGCACACCGAATATCAACAGAACCCACGAGCGTTGCTCCCGCATGGCACCGTGATAGGCATAGTCAAGTGCCAGCCAGGTTCCGGCACCGACCAGCAGTACCAGCATCCATGCACGAACCGGCAGAATGCCCAGGCGTTTTTTCCATACATCCAAACCACGCGACACAGATGCCGCGGTTTCAATGCGTTTCATCCACGTTCCCCTGTCTTCGAGCCCGGGATTTTTGCTGAACGCATTAATTCAAACGCACGTCCAGCAGGCATCAATGCCAATCCACGGTGCCCAAAGTACCCAAAAAATGGAAAGCACCGGGCTGAATAGCCCGATAAACCGAATTTTCCTTATATTACAGGCCCTTGCGATCTATCCTTGATAACTACCTGAAAGTGCCTGCCAGTCATAACGGCACACTGGACGAAAGTCTTAATACTTTTGCACCAGTCTGGCGCAAATCGGGGTCGCTGCTATCATGGCCCGTATGCCTGACCGCACACGCTATACCATCCGTCACCGCGCCCGGGAACAGGACGTCAGCGTTCCGCACCGCACCCTGCGCATGCCTGTACAGTAGCCTGACATCGCAGTAGGCTTGCGAACATGGAACACGAGGAAAACTTCCAGCGCTTCGTCAAACTCCGACTGGGTTTGTCCGATCTAGAGATTGAACTCGCCACCCGCGCAGAGACCGCGCACGCCACCAACCTGATGACCGAACAGACCCGGGATACGCTGGAGATTTTTTCCCGTGATCTCGATCCCCTGCTGTACGAGCAAACCGACTTCATCGCGGTTCTCAGCGGCCTGTGCCTGCGCAACCGCAAGGCTCACATCCGCTTTCTGGTTCAACAACCGGCCGATGCCGTGAAACGCTGCCAACGCCTGATCGAACTGGCGCGCAAACTCAGCAGTTCCATCGAACTCCGGCAACCACACGTTGACTACCGGCACCACAATGAGGCGTTTCTGGTCGCTGACCGCTGCGGCCTGATTTTCCGCAAGTTTTCCGACCGTTACGAAGGCATCGCCAACTGCCATGCACCGATCGAGGCGCAGCGCCGCAGCGATTTTTTTACTGAAGTCTGGGAGCGTAGCGAAGTGAACCCCGAATTTCGCCGGCTGTACCTGTAGCGCCCATGCCAATACTTGCCCTGTTGCTGACACTGCTTCTCCAGGCCACCCCGCTGGCCGCCAGCGAGCTGGACATTGTCGAATTGCGCAACCGACCCGCGGAAGAAATTATCCCGCTGATTCAACCGATGCTGAATGCTGACGAATCAATCAGCGGGCGCGGATTTCAGCTGATACTGAAAGCGGACGCCGCGCGCCAGCCGCAGATCCGGGAATTGATCGGCAAACTGGATCGCGCTCCGGCGCAACTGATGATCTCGGTCTTCCAGGGCAGCGAACGCGACGTGCGTGCGCTGGGTATCGATGCTGAGTTAAATTACCGGAACAACGATACCCGGGTGCATATCGGCAGTAGTACAGCGCCCTCCGGCGGCACGGAAGTTATCATTGGCGGCGGAGATACGCATGTCTCCGGCAAAATCACCAGCACCCGTTCGCGCCTGCGCGACAACCCGGTTCATCGCCTGCGTATCAGCGAAGGCAGCGCAGGTTATATCGAAACCGGCAAGTCCATCCCCTATTTTTCCGGTCAGGTCTACCGGGGCAGCGGTCGACAAATTGTC
The DNA here is from genome assembly GCA_964433205.1 of uncultured Thiohalobacter sp. GTDB lineage: Bacteria > Pseudomonadota > Gammaproteobacteria > DSM-19610 > DSM-19610 > Thiogranum. The sequence continues at coordinate 78,840 of CAYSRA010000001.1, forward strand.
GAATCGAGTGTCGAGTACAAGGACGTCACCAGCGGGTTCTACGTGCGGCCGCGTCTGAGCGGCGACCGGGTCATACTCGACATCAGCCCTCACCGGGATTCGCTGAACACATCAATCGGCGGCGCGGTGAACACGCGGCGTGCCGCAACGACCATCAGCGGCCCGCTCGGGGAATGGATACCGCTGGGGGGGACGACAGAGCAGGCCAGCCAGTCATCGACATCACCGGGCAAGCGATATTCGACGCAGGACCGGCACAGCGAAACCATCTGGATCAAGGTAGAACGGATCCAATAACGAAGTATAAGGAGACACCATGTTCGGGTTTCAGGAATTCGTATTACTCATACTGGTACTGGCGGTCGTACTGGTCATCATGGGCGTCAAGTCCGTTCCCCAGGGCGCTGAATATACCGTCGAGCGGTTTGGCCGCTACACCAGAACGCTGCGTCCGGGTCTCAACATCATTGTACCGATCGTCGATCGCATCGGCGCCAAACTGAATATGATGGAACGCGTCATGGATGTGCCATCACAGGAAGTCATCACCCGCGACAACGCGATGGTTACCGTGGATGGCGTGGTGTTCTTCCAGGTGCTTGACGCTGCCAAGGCAGCCTACGAGGTCAACCAGCTGGAACTCGCCATCCTCAACCTGACCATGACCAACATCCGTACTGTCATGGGTTCCATGGACCTCGATGAACTGCTGTCGCAACGCGACACCATCAACGCACAACTGCTGCACGTGGTCGACGACGCAACTACCCCATGGGGTGTGAAGGTAACGCGCATCGAGATCAAGGACATCACGCCACCACGCGACCTGGTCGACGCCATGGCGAGGCAGATGAAAGCCGAGCGTGAGAAGCGCGCCAATATTCTTGAAGCGGAAGGCTTCCGGCAGGCGGAGATACTCAAGGCCGAGGGGGAGAAACAGGCCGTCATACTGGATGCCGAGGGCAACCGTCAGGCAGCCTTTCTCGACGCAGAGGCCCGCGAGCGCCAGGCCGAAGCTGAAGCCAGGGCGACACACATGGTTTCCAAAGCGATCGCCAGCGGCGACATCAACGCTATCAACTATTTCGTTGCGACCAAATATATTGATTCGTTGCAGGCAATTGCCACTTCCCCCAATCAAAAACTGGTCTTAATGCCACTCGAGGCAGCCAGCGTCATTGGTGCCATCGGCGGCATAGCCGAACTGGCCAAGGATGCCATGGAGAAAAGCAAGGGGTCGGCTGCATGATGGAATCGATCGGTCACTGGCACTGGTGGATACTCGCTGCCCTGCTGATCATCCTTGAAGTCTTTGCTCCCGGTGCATTTTTCCTGTGGCTGGGCCTTGCCGCCGTGGCCGTCGGTGGTGTCGTGTATATGATGCCGACGATGGACTGGGAATATCAGCTGCTGTTGTTCTCGGTGTTATCGGTGATCAGTATCGTGATATGGCGCAAGTACTTCCGTATCACGCCGGCTGACACTGACCAGCCAAACCTGAACCGGCGTGGCCAGCAGTATGTTGGCCGGGTGTTCACGCTGGAAGAACCGATCGTCGACGGCATCGGCAAGATCCGCGTGGATGATTCCACCTGGAAGGTGCGCGGGGAAGACTGCCCCGCCGGCACGCAGATCGAGGTTACCGGCGTGGACGGGACGATCCTCCAGGTCATTTGCAAGCGCTGAACTTCGCAACCTGCCTGCGACGTTTTATGCCTAGGGTTGTTCCAGGCGACGCAAGCCGTTCGGTAATGCACACACAGCTACCAGAAACCCGCCGCACGGAAGTTGAATACCGCAGGAGCACGCCAGCGCCAAAACTGGTACAATTCACCACTTTAGACATTTATACAAGTCCATGAAAAATCTCGAAGAACTTTTGCAAGAACGCATTTTGATCCTGGATGGCGCCATGGGCACCATGATCCAGCGTTACAAGCTGGAGGAGGCAGACTACCGGGGCAAACGTTTTGCCGACTGGCCGACCGACCTCAAGGGCAACAACGACCTGCTGTCGCTGACCCAGCCGCAGATCATCAGCGACATCCACAAGGCCTACCTCGAAGCCGGTGCGGACATCGTCGAGACCAACACCTTCAACTCCACCAGCGTGTCGCTGGCGGACTACCAGCAGGAAGAACTGGTCTACGAGCTCAATTATGAAGGTGCACGGCTCGCGCGCGCCGCCTGCGACGAATTCAGCACTGACGACAAACCCCGTTTCGTTGCCGGCGTACTCGGACCCACCAGTCGCACCTGCTCGCTGAGTCCGGACGTCAACGACCCCGGCTTCCGCAACATCACGTTCGACGAGCTGCGCGAAACGTATTACGAAGCCACCAAAGCACTGATCGAGGGTGGCGCCGATATCATCCTGATCGAGACCGTTTTCGATACCCTCAACGCCAAGGCCGCGACCTTTGCCGTGGAGACCTGTTTCGAGGACCTGGGCAAGACCCTGCCGGTGATGATCTCCGGCACCATCACCGATGCCTCCGGCCGTACCCTGTCCGGCCAGACCGCTGAAGCCTTCTTCAACTCGCTGCGCCACGTCAAACCGGTTTCGATGGGCTTCAACTGCGCGCTGGGCGCCAAACAGTTGCGCCAGTACATTGCCGAACTGGCCGGTACAGCGGACTGTTATGTCAACGCCCACCCCAACGCCGGTCTGCCCAACGAGTTCGGCGAATACGATGAGTCGCCGGAGGAAATGGCCGCGGAACTGGAAGAGTGGGCCAAGTCCGGTTTCCTGAATATCATCGGTGGCTGTTGCGGTACCACCCCGCCGCACATCAAGGCCATCGCCGAGGCAGTATCAAAATATCCGCCGCGCAAAAAAGTGGAGCCGGATTTTGTGCTGCGGCTGGCCGGTCTGGAACCGCTGAACATCCGCGACGACTCACTGTTCGTCAACGTCGGTGAGCGCACCAACGTCACGGGTTCCGCCAGATTCAAACGGCTCATCCTCGAGGAAAAGTACGACGAAGCGCTGGACGTGGCACGCGACCAGGTCGAGAACGGCGCTCAGATCATCGACATCAATATGGACGAGGGTATGCTCGATGGCGAAAAGGCCATGGTCACTTTCCTCAACCTGATCGCCAGCGAACCGGATATCTCGCGTGTACCCATCATGGTCGACTCGTCCAAGTGGACGATCATCGAGGCGGGCCTGAAGCGCATCCAGGGCAAGGGCATCGTCAATTCCATCAGCATGAAGGAAGGTGAAGAGGCCTTTATCGAGCACGCCAGACTGTGTCGCAAGTACGGCGCTGCCATTATTGTCATGGCCTTCGACGAAGTCGGCCAGGCTGATACCCGCGAGCGCAAGGTCGAGATCTGCACCCGTGCATACAAGCTGCTGACCGAACAGGTCGGCTTCCCGCCGGAAGACATCATTTTTGACCCGAACATCTTCGCCGTCGCCACAGGCATCCCGGAACACAATAACTACGGCGTTGACTTCATCGAGGCGACGCGCGAGATCAAGCAGACCCTGCCGCACGCCAAGGTGTCCGGCGGCGTCAGCAACGTCTCCTTCTCGTTCCGCGGCAACAACCCGGTACGGGAAGCCATCCACGCCGTGTTCCTGTACCACGCCATCAAGGCCGGCATGGACATGGGTATCGTCAATGCCGGCCAGCTGGCTATCTATGACGACCTGCCGGAGGAACTGCGCGAGCGCGTCGAGGACGTAGTGCTCAACCGCCGCGACGACGCCACCGAACGCCTGCTCGACATCGCGGAGAAATACCGCGGTGACGGCAGCACCGCCGAGAAGAAGGAAGACCTGGAGTGGCGCAGCTGGCCTGTCGTGAAACGGCTCGAACACGCGCTGGTCAAGGGCATCGATGCCTTCGTGGAAGAAGACACCGAGGAATGCAGACTGCAATACGAGCGCCCCATCCAGGTCATCGAGGGTCCGCTGATGGACGGCATGAACGTGGTCGGCGACCTGTTTGGCGAGGGAAAGATGTTCCTGCCGCAGGTGGTCAAAAGCGCGCGCGTGATGAAGAAAGCCGTCGCCTGTCTCTTGCCGTACATCGAAGCGGAAAAGGACGAAAATGACCGGGCCAAGGGCAGGATCCTCATGGCCACCGTCAAGGGCGACGTGCACGATATCGGCAAAAACATCGTCGGCGTGGTGTTGCAGTGCAACAACTTCGAGGTGATCGACCTCGGCGTCATGGTGCCCGCACAAACCATCCTGGACGCGGCCAGGGAACACGACGTTGACATCATTGGCCTGAGTGGACTCATCACTCCCAGCCTGGACGAAATGGCACACCTCGCCAGGGAAATGGAACGCGAAGGTTTCGACCTGCCGCTGTTGATCGGCGGCGCCACCACCTCGCGCGTGCACACCGCGGTTAAAATCGAGCCCGGCTATCACGGCACCACCGTCTACGTGAAAGATGCCTCGCGTGCTGTCGGCGTGGCGCAGAACCTGGTCAGCGAGGAACACAAGGCGGCTTACGTCGACGAGGTCAAGGCCGAGTACGAAAAAGTGCGCGCCATGCACGCCGGGAAACAACGCAAGACGGAATGGCTGACACTCGAACAGGCGCGTGCCAACAAGACACCGATCGACTGGAAGAACTATACCCCGCCGACACCAAAAACCTGGGGCATCAGCGTCTACGACGATTACCCACTGGAAGAACTGCGCAAGTACATCGACTGGACGCCGTTCTTCAAAACCTGGGAACTGGCCGGCAGCTACCCGAAAATTTTCGACGACAAAGTGGTCGGCAAACACGCCCGCGACCTGTTCGACGACGCGCAGAACATGCTGCAACAGATCATCGACGAAAAATGGCTGCAGGCCAGGGCCGTGTTTGCCCTGTTCCCCGCCAACCAGGTGAACGACGACGACATCGAGGTCTACACCGACGAGTCACGCAGCAAGGTGCTGACCACCCTGCACCACCTGCGCCAGCAGAACCAGAAGCCACCGGGCCGGCCCAACCGCTGCCTCGCGGACTTCATCGCGCCCAGGGAGACCGGCCTGAAAGACTACATTGGCGCCTTCGCCGTCACCGCCGGCATCGGCATAGACGAACACATACAGCGCTTTGAAGCCGATCACGATGACTACCACTCGATCATGCTCAAGGCCCTCGCCGACCGCCTGGCAGAAGCCTTCGCGGAACGGCTGCACGAAAAAGTACGCAAGGAATACTGGGGCTACGCCAGCGATGAGGCACTCGACAACAAGGCTCTGGTCAAAGAGCAATATCAGGGCATCCGCCCCGCTCCCGGCTACCCCGCCTGCCCCGAACACACTGAGAAGGCACTTCTGTGGAAGCTTATTGACCCGGTCACCAATGCCGGGATCACACTCACCGAGCACTTTGCCATGCTGCCCACCGCGGCTGTATCCGGCTGGTACTTCAGTCACCCGCAATCAACCTATTTCGGTGTCGGGAAGATAAATCGGGATCAGGTGGAAGACTATGCGCGCAGGAAAGGGATGACCCTGGAAGAAGCAGAGCGCTGGCTGGCTCCGAACCTCGGTTACGACCCGGACGAAAAAGTGGCTGCGAACGGATAAACCAGCCACTGCCTAATCAGAGAGCTCCTTCGACATCACCACAAATTTCTCCTGGTAGCGCTTGTTCACATAGAATTGCCTGGCACCCTGGTTTTCCGCGGCAACGCGCATTGCAACACTGGCAGCGCCCATCACACGTGCCTGCTCTTCAAGTTTCCGGGTCAGCAATGTACCGACCCCCTGATTGCGGCACTCCGGGATAACGAACAGGTCTGACATGAAGGCATACACACCCTCCCCTTCATTCGCCGGAACAGCAATGTCCGGTTTCAGCAGACAAACAAAACCAATCAGCCTGTTATCCTGCTCCGCGACCAGAATGGCACCTTTGTTACTCGAAGACATTTGTATAATGTGCGCAAGATAGGCCTGAAGCCCGGGATCGTCCAGGTCGATCGACCCGGCAGCGCTGCTCTGATCGGTATAGCTCAAAACGGCAATATCACGTAATTGCTGTTCGTCCCGGTGCCGGTACAGTCTAACCGTCGTCATTTACACAGCCTTGTCACAGTACTGGACAGCACGGTTAACAACCGCGGTCCGGCAGGTGCCGGTCTACATGCAAATGGTTTTCCAGTGCCTGCAACGTCTCCAGTACCTGCAAGGATTTTTCACTGAGTTGTTGTATTAAACCGGCCAGCTCATCCATACTGCAATGATTACGAGCGGCGTCCAGCAGGTCTTTGCCGATCGCGTGTAACTCGATGTGCGGTTGTTCCAGCTGGATATAACTTTTTACGTTTTCGAATATACGTCCCGCATCGTAATACCACAGGCCCAGTTTGCAATCGGTATGCACCAGTTCCGGGTTCCCTCTCAGGTTCTTCAGTTCCCTGTCTTCTTTCGACCCATGTAAAAAGAGTGCTGTGTCAATCAGTGTTTTTCGCCACTGAATATGATCCAGCTGAGCCATGTACAGCAAGCCGATAGGCATCGCCGGCAGGTTTCTGAATTGTTTCAGGAACAGGATAAAGTCCAGGAACGGTAATGGCTTGCTGATCCAGTAGCCCTGGCCGGGTACTACACCATCAGGTCTTCGCCACCTGATCAGCGCCTCTGCACCGCCGAGTTCCCCCGTAATCATGGATACCTTGGGCTGATAATGCAGTTCAAATTCCCTGTTTTCGAGAGCATGTTCCAGATCTGCCAACGTTACTTTTTCTTTGCTCACATAAAGTCCTTGTATCTTCCCTGTCTTCCGCCCTCCCGCCTGACTCAACATCAAGGATCGGCCGGTCTTCCAGGCAGATTAATGTGCGAGCGGCAGGTTGACAAGAGAACACAATGTATAACACGGGGCACTCAAAACCGGGTGTTCCACCATCAACGTGTTCACCAGCACATCGTCGGGCAGCGCGGGATGACTGTGAAAAAACTTTTCCTCACAGCAGCCCAAACGATATTGCGCTCCCTGCTGCCATCTTGCTAGGCTACGCAATTCAGTGGCAGTAGACCGTCTTTTTGTAACTATATGATAACAAAGAATAAATAAAAGATGTTTGACGTGGAAAGCACGATAAAAAGCGGTACTGGTCTGGAAGTTAAGTCAGATAATGAAGATTCGGCATCGACTTTTCCCGACCGGGTGGCCCTGCTTTACGAATCCCTCCCTCTTGCGCTCTCCGCCATCCTGATAAACGGGGCGATTCTGTCCGCTGTCCAATGGACCGCTGCCGGTAAAACCAACGTCACCATCTGGTTCTCGCTCACCCTGCTGGTTGTCCTGTTGCGCTCCGGTTTGTACTACGCGTTCCGCCGCCAGTCCTCTTCAGAACCGGCCGCCCACAGCGCCCGCTGGTTGAACCTGTTCCTTATCGGTGTGCTTGCTTCCGGCGCGTTGTGGGGAAGCACGGGTTACTTCCTTTTTCCCGCAAATGGTCCGACGCACCAGTTGTTTGTCGTGTTCGTCGTAGGCGGAATGGCGGCGGGTGCGATAACGACGTTATCGGCATCCTTCAGGGCGATTATGCTATTCCTGATTCCGGCACTGAGCCCGCTCATTGTCCTCCTGTTCCTGTCTGATTCACCCTTGAACGTCACCATGAGCGTAATGGTGACGTTGTTCCTGCTGATGCTCACCGCGACCGCCTGGCGCTCGAACCGGCTGATTATCCAGTCCCTGAGGCGGCGCTACGCTCGTGAACGCGCGGAAGCCACACTCAGGTTTCAGGCCTATCACGATAGCCTGACCGGTTTACCCAATCGGCGCCTGCTGGTGGACCGCCTGGAACAGGAAATCGCCCGTTGCAAGCGTCACAACTACATGGCGGCGGTTCTGTTTATCGATATTGACCGGTTTAAAACCATTAACGACTCGCTGGGTCACGCGGCCGGTGATGCGCTGCTTCGAACGATAGCAACGCGGCTGAAGGCCAACCTGCGCAAGGAAGATACCGCGGCAAGGCTTGGCGGAGATGAGTTTGTGGTTGTGCTGCCGGAGCTGGGCAGTGATGAAATCCCGGTGGCCGGGAAAGCCGGCCGGCTGGCGCAGAAAATCGGGCATATATTGTCAGAATCGTACCAGGTGGACGGACGCGCCCTGCATGTCACGTCCAGCATCGGTATTGCGTTATGTCCTGTCGACGACACCGATGCGAACGAGGTCCTCAAGCAGGCGGATATCGCAATGTACCGCGCCAAGGAGCTTGGCCGAAATACAGTCCGGTTTTATCAGCCGGATATGCAGATAGCCATTAACAAGCGGCTGGTTCTCGAAAACGAACTTCGTGTGGCACTGCAACGTAACGAGATGGAACTCTATTTCCAGCCTCAACTGGACGCCGACGGCCGTATAGTGGCAGCGGAAGCCTTGTTGCGCTGGAACAATCCTGAACGTGGCCTGGTGTCGCCCGGTGAGTTCATTCCAATCGCCGAGGAAACCGGCATCATCCTCCCGCTTGGCGAATGGGTGCTTCGTACCGCATGCACTCAACTGAAAAGCTGGATGGATTCCGCAGATCTTGGGCAGATAAAACAGTTCCCGGGTATCGCCATCAATGTCAGTCCCAGGCAGTTTCAGCAACAGGATTTTTTTCAACGCGTACAGCGTATCATTGAGCAGACCGGCGTTGATCCCCGGTACGTTGAACTGGAACTCACGGAAGGCATGCTCACCGAGAATATAGAAGACACCGCCAGGAAGATGGAGCAGCTGTCGGGCCTGGGTGTGCTGCTTGCCATCGATGACTTTGGCACGGGTTATTCGTCACTCTACTATCTCAAGCACCTGCGGCTGGACCGGATAAAGATCGATCAGTCCTTTATCCGGGATGTCACAACGGATGCAAATAGCGCCACCATCGTGCAGACGATCATCCTGATGGCGCATAACCTCGGCCTCAACGTCATTGCCGAAGGCGTGGAAACAGAGACAGAGCTCCGCTTCCTCCGGGACAAAGGATGTAACTCCTACCAGGGCTATTATTTCAGCAAGCCTCTGCCCCGCGACAGATTTTTCCAGTATTTACAGGCCGCGAGCTAGCCCCCCAGCCCCGCTTCATTCCCGGGGTTTACCCTGGCGCAAACATAGCTAAAAGGGTAAAAGGGGACGGAGGGATTAAAATTTAATCCCTCCGTCCCCTTTTTACTTTATTATTTTTGGCCATGCATACCGACACAACGTCCCTGACCTTGCAACTGCCGGATGGCCGCCAACTGGGGTACGCAAAGTACGGCGCGGCGGATGGCAAACCGTTTTTCTATTTTCACGGGTTACCGGGGTCGCGTTATGAGGCCCGGCTGCTGCACGATCTGGCCACAACATTGCACCTGTGCATTTATGCGCCGGACCGCCCAGGCTACGGCCTGTCTGATGGCCTGGAAAACCGCTCACTCCTGCAC
>CAYSRA010000002.1:0-33925 GCA_964433205.1 uncultured Thiohalobacter sp.
GTCACAATCGGGCAGTGCGTCGCCACCGTCAGGTGTGGATAAGGGACGGCCCCGATCCTCGCTCTGGCGGAACCGCGCGGCTGGCCGGATGAGGAAAAAAGCATCGTCCTGCGTGGGAACCGGCTGACATCCAAGCTGATTTACCGGCAACTACTGGGTATCACGCTGGCCGGCATCGATCGATCGCGTTCGAGCGCGCTCGCCCCCCCGTGGCCCGACGTGGTTATCAGCGCTTCCCGGGCCAATGAGATGGTTGCGCGCTGGATCGCAAAAATGTCCGGCGGACACACGAAGCTCGTCCACATGGGGCGGCCCAAAAGCCCGTTGAAGGCCTTCGACCTGGTGATTACCACCCCCCAGTATTTTCTGCCGGAAAGAGACAACGTGCTGCAAATCGAGCTTCCCCTGCACCGTGTAACCCGTGCCCGCCTGCAGAGGGCTGCGGCAACGTGGCGACCCTGGCTCTCGCGCCTGAAACGCCCGTACACTGTCGTGCTGGTTGGCGGCAATACCGGGAAACTGGTGCTGACACGGGACATGGGCTGCCGGCTGGGGCGGTTGAGTAACGACCTTGCACTTGCCTCGGGCGGGACCCTGCTGGTCACAAACAGCGCCCGAACCCCACCCGCCGCGTTCGACGGATTGCTCCGCCAGCTTACTGCGCCCGCCTGCGTCCATCGCTGGCGTGGCGATACGGCGGACAACCCGTACTACGGCTTCCTGGCGCTGGCCGACCAGCTGATTGTCACCGCCGAAAGCACTTCCATGCTCGCGGAAGCCAGCGCCACCGGAAAGCCGGTATTCATGTTCGATTTCACCGGTGGCCGGTTCGAACGGCCCGTGACCGAAGATGCCCGCGGCACAGGTGTTCTGCAGCACCTGGCAAAAAGGTTCAAGCCGCAGCGCTTTCAGCGCGACATCGGGAATATCCACCAGATACTGATAAGCCGTGGTCGCGCAAGCTGGCTGACCGACCCGGTCGTCGATACAAACCCGCCCCGGGCACCCATTATCGTCCCCTGTGACCTGCAACGTGCCGCCGCCCGCGTTCGGCAGCTTTTTCATGGCCAGGGCTATAAATAACGTTTCAGGGCGGAACGGCCGGGCTACAGGATCGCGTGCACCTGAACGCTGCCCGGTGCCAGTGTTTTCTCAACCAGGTCACAGACTTCCCTTACCGCGCCATGCCCGCCCTCGTGACGGGTCTGGTAGATGGCGTGCTTGACCACGTCCGGGTGGGCGTTCTTGACCACGATCGGTAGCCCGACACACTGCAGCGCAGGAAGGTCGTTCACATCATTGCCGACGAAAGCGACCTGTGACAAGGTAATATCGAGCGCGTCGGCAAGGCGTTCCAGCTCCGCACGCTTATCACCGACCGCCTGTACGCAACGAATATTCAGTTTCTCCGCCCTGGCTGTGACGACGGGGTTGACCTCGGTAGAAATAATGGCCGTTTCAATCCCGAGTCGCGCCAGCTTTTGCAAGCCGATGCCGTCGCCACGGAAACAGCGCACCGCTTCCGTTCCATCCTGAAGCACGTACACCATGTCGTCGGTAAACACACCGTCAAAATCAAATGCCACGAGTCGAATGCTGTGAATAATATCTTTCATGGAAACACTCTGCCTGATCATGCTGGTTTCAGTCCGGGTCAGCCAACTTTTCTCGAAAACAGGCGTTGTGCCTGTCCCTTCAGGCGCCTGGCTGCATCCAGGGCAACCCTGCCGGTCAGCTTCTGCATGTAGGCAGAGGCATATTCCGGCTCGATTACCGGGCTGGCGCTCGGCGTCCAGTCTTCGGTGTCGTAACCCATCAGTTCCATATAGGACAAATAGGCTGGTTTAAAATGTTCGACATCCGCTTCCGTGAACCAGTTGCGCCAGTCGCCGCTGACCTTTTTGCGCACCACCTTGGCCTTGCCGGTTGAATCCGGCACTTCCGTGTCGTTCCTGACCGGGAAGCCGAGATAACGGTTCAGCGCGTCAAAATTCCCGCTGACCATATCCTCGTAGGTGAAAATAAACCAGTCATCGCCCAGGCCCGACGTGAACTCGAACATCTGGCGGTAACGGGTCCGCTCCTCGTCGACCACCGACGCAATGTCGGTGGGCCACTCTGCGTGCCCGGCGTAGCGGCAGAGTTCGTAGAAAGGGATAGAACGCGGGTCGGCTTCCTTCCTTTTCACGAGTTCGAGATGAGCCCTGAACTGCTGGCGGTTTCCCACACAGCCCCGGTTCCACCGGTACAGCATTCGGCTGACGGCGACATCCCTTGGATCGCGGGCAATCCACACCTTGCGGTCGTAGTGCTCCTTTTTCAGGTGCTCCCGGTACAGATCGAAATCCTTGCCCTTGCGTTCTTCGTAGGTGTGCTTGTAGATCGCGTTTTCGTAATCGCCGATGTATTTTCCCGGCCTGCCTCCGGAAAATGCCTCGCAACCGGGAAGACCCGCAGCCATTTTATACAACAGTGCCGTGGTACCTGATTTACCCAGGCCCAATAACATTATTTTCACTTCAACCTCCGGCCATCAGGCGCTGATTCTGAATATCTGGTCATGTATCTGCTCGGCTTTGAGTTCCGTGCTATCACCCAGCACCCGCTGGAACATCCCGATCCGCTCGCGCAGCTGTTCAAGGGTTATACCGGGGTAGCGGTGGCGGTGGAACTCCGGCGGTGCATGGGAGCCGGGCATGTTCTGCTTGAGACGCTTGATCGCATGGCGACCGTTTGCCAGCACTTTACCGGTGGCCCGGGTCAACAACGCCGGCTTGCTGAATTCCTGGCGCTGCCCGGAAATCTGCTCCAGCACATCGACCATCCGCTCACACGCGAGGGGGCCATCCTGTGCCGTGATATAGCGGTCGAACAGCGCCCTGCGCTGTTCGCCACCTGCGGCCCCCAGCGTTCCACTGAGTATCCTGTTCAGCGTGTCCCTTAACTCGAGCTCGTTGAAACACTCGTGACTCAGCTGATTGGGCAGCTGGTAAAAGCCCTGATCGATATCTTCGTCGATCACGGGACGGTAGCTGATAGCAGGAACGCCCATGCTGTAGGCCTCGACCGCGGTGGTACAACCATTGTGGATCAGCGCCTGCGCGCCCATGAGCCAGGGCACGACGTTGCCCTCGTTCGTGACCTCGACGCGCTCGCAGGCACTTGCAATGCGATGGTAGACCGCCTGGTTCTCGGTCGGATGCGGACGGACGACAATGGTGAATTCCGGGAACGCGGCTGTCAGGACAGGGATCAATGTTTTGAACGCCTCGAACAATGCCAGTTTGTGCTCGTGCAGTGCCTGGGCAAACGACAGGCTCATTCCCTTGGCGGCCTTGCCGAACCTGGCGTTCTCACCCTCGTGGGACGGGGTCCGGAACAGGTTCTGCGCGGGGTAAAACGCGTTGACGTGGTTGAAGTTGGTGTTGACAAGAATGTAGTTGCCATACTTTTCACGCAACGCATTGGCGTCCTGCCGGTAAAATTCACACATCTCGGCGCGCAGCAAATCGCCGCGCGGGTTTCCCGTGATGTGGATCGGCTTGCCTTCCGGCATTTGCGGATACTGCTTCCACAGGCGTGCATTGTCCTGCCCCCAGGCAAACAGGTGAGACACGTATTTCAGCGACCGCGGCGACAGGCGTCGGGAAAAATACATCTCGTCGGGCAGGTGGACCAGTGCTTCCTCGTCCCACGAAACGATTTTCTGCCCCAGCTTGTGCATGATCCTGAACATCGTCAGGTTCATTACGGTAAAACTCTTGCACAGGTACAGGCTGCGCGGCAATGACGCGATGCGGAAGTCGATCTTGCGGTGTGATCCGATGATCGAGGTAAAACCGCGCCGCGCTGCAACGCAGGCAAGCAGCAGTTTGGGGTCGAGTTCACGTACCTGGTTCTCGACCGGGATAATCAATGGAATTTTTTGCTTCGTCATGCCGGTATGCCGCCCTTCATGCCTCGATCCTGAACATGACGTCAGATACCGCCTCTACACTGAGCGGCTTGTTGTGGCCCAGCAGGTTCTGGAAACGCGCGACGCGGTTGCGGATATCTTCGAGCGGTAACACCGGGTAACGATGTAACTGGTATTCGGGCTTGTTGTGAGAACCGGGAAGACGTGACTTTACGTGTCGTGCCAGGTTGAGCCCTCCGGACAGCAGCCAGCGCTGTACGCGCGTCGCAACGGAAATCCGCTGGTCCCGGAGCGGTGTTTCAGAAAGCGACGCCAGTATGTTCACCATGCGTTCACAGGCAAGCGGTCCATCCAGGGCTTCGAGATATTGATCGATCAGTAACTTGCGCGCCTCGCCTGCGGGTACACCGAGTTCGCCGGACAGGACTTTCTCCAGCGTCGCCCGCAGTTCTTCGAAACTGAAACATTCGTGACTGAGCCGGTTTGGCAGGCGGTAGAAGCCGTTGTCATAGTCTTCGTTGACGACCGCCCGGTAACTGAGTGCCGGCACGCCCATCACATAGGCCTCGACCGCCGTGGTGCAGCCGTTGTGCACCAGCGCCCGGGTCGCCATCAGCCAGGGCACGACGTTGCCCTCATTGGTCACCTCCACCCGCTCACAACCGGCGGCAATGTCCCGGTAGACCTGGTGGTTCTCGGTCGGGTGCGGCCGCACCACGATGGTGTGTTCGGGAAACGCTTCCTCCAGCGCCGGGATGAGCCGCTTGAAGTGGGCGAACACGGCGTGCTTGTGCTCCCACAGGCCCTTCGCGTACTCCCGGCTCATACCCCGCGCAGCGCGGCCGAAGCGCGCCCTCTCGCCCGGTTTCTTCGGTTCGACAAACAGGTTGATATCCGGCCCGAAGGCATTCACGTGATTGAAGTTGGTGTTGACCAGGATAAAGTCGCCATAGGTCTCGCGCAGCGCCTGGGCGTCCTTTTCATAGAAGGCGCGTATATCGGCGCGCAGCATATCGCTGCGCGGATTGCCAACAGCGTGGATGGGCGTATTGCGGGGCGTGTGCGGATACTGGCGCCAGAGTTCGACATTGTCCTGCCCCCAGGCGAACAGATTCAGCACATACTTGATTGCGGAAGCATTCAGGCGGCGCGAAAAATAGGTCTTGGGCGGCAGATGCACCAGTGCTTCCTCGTCCCAGGCAACGATGCGGTGACCGAAACGACGGGCGACACGAAAAAACAGCAGGCTGCGGATGGTCATGCTCTTCGACAGGTAGATCGCGCTGGGAAAGGCGTCGATATTGAATTCCATCTCGCGGCGGGATCCGACGATCGACGAAAACCCGTGTTGCGCCGCGACACAGGCCAGCAACAGCTTGGGGTCCAGCTCCCGCACCTGGTTTTCCACGGGGATCAACAATAGTGAATCGGATGCGCTCATACTGTCCTCCTAGGACGCGGCCTCCAGCAACCGGCGCGGCCTTTCCTTCATCGTCTGGAGGATGCGCGCTGCCAGCTTCCCGCCACTCAGACCATGCCAGGCAAGCACCTCGGCGGGCGTGCCGCAGGCGGGGTGACCGTCCACGGCAAACTTGAACAGCTGTCGACCACGCAGGGTATCAGACGACATAAAGGCGTTGAGCAGCGTATCGCCCAGGCCACCGTAGGCGGCATGGTCGTCAACGACAAAGGTCAGGTCGCAGGCGCCGATCACGCCTTCCAGCCAGTCAGTATTGACCCGGTTGAGCCACGGCATATTAATCACCTTAACCCCGACACCCTGCTGTGCCAGTGTTTCTGCGGCGGCCATCGCCTCGTTCAACATCACCGGCCCGTAGCTGAACAGCACCACGTCTTCGCCCTGGGTCAGCACGTTGCCGCGCCCGAAACTGAACTGGTAGTCGTCGGTCACGGGGATGGTCCGCGGCGACGGACCGATGACGAGACGTATCATGCAACTCTGGTCGGCCTCGTCGACACACCACTCCAGCACCTTGCGGGTTTCGTGGGCGTTTCCGGGCTGGAGAACGACACAGTCCGGTAATGCGCCGAACAATGAAATGTCGCGCAGGCTCTGGTGCGACTTGCCTGGCCCGGCGGGTATTACCCCGGCATAGTGGCAGACATAGATGATCTTGCTCTTTTCCGTCGCATTATTGTAGATCTGTTCGTTGGAGCGCGAGGCGAGGAACACGCCAAAGGAATTGACGACGGGGAGACAGCCCTGCAACGCCAGGCCACCGGCGGTCGACACCATGTCCTGCTCGGCGATACCGCTTTCGATAAAGCGTTCGGGGAATTCGTGCTCGAACGGACGCAGGCCGCAATCCGCCGACAGGTCGGCGTCCATGACGACGATGTCGTCGCGCTGCCGACCCAGGTCACGCAGCGCCTCGCCATAGGCGGTTACAACCTTCTCGGCCGTGTCCTTGAGCCTGGGCCGGTGTTTCTCGCGCTGTTCGATGACCTCGGTATTCAACTCGCCGAGACCTGATTCGGAGAGCCGGCGGTTGATACGCTCGATGATTTCCGCATAGCCGCGTTCGAACGCGTCGTCGTCGGGGGCTCCGGAATGCCAGGGGTACAGACCGTCACCGTCCTCCAGGGCGGCCGGCCCTTCCATGAACGAAACACCCTTGCCCTTTATGGTGTCGGCGATCAGTACTTTCGGCTTGTCGGTTACGGTTCGCAACTCGCCGAATACACGTTCCAGTTCAGCGAAATCGTGGCCGTCACAACGCGCCACATGCCAGCCGAACACCTCGAACTTGCGCTCCAGGTCGCCGAGGTCGATGATTTCACTGACCGGCTTGTCGGACTGGATCTTGTTCATGTCGACGATCGCCGTGATGTTGGTGACGCCCTGGTGTGCGGTGGTCTGCAACGACTCCCAGATCTGTCCTTCCTGCAACTCTCCGTCACCGGTCATCACGAAAACCTCGCCACCCGCGCCCTTGAGCCGCTTGGCGAGCGCCATACCCTTGGCCTTGGAGATACCCATACCCAGCGAGCCGGAGTTGGTTTCGATGCCTGGAATGCTGACATCCGGGTGACCGTGGGTACCGCCGATTCGACGCAGGTTGATAAACTGTTCTTCCGGAATGACACCGAGCGAATAGAGCACGGCATAGTAGGCCGGCGCGTCGTGGCCCTTGGAAGAAAAATAGATATCGCGATCCGGGTGGTCGAAACCCAGCTCGATCGTGTTCATGCCGGCGTGGTAGAGCCAGGTCACGATATCCAGCGAGCTGAAACTGGAGCCCAGGTGGCCGGACCCGGCCCGCTTGACCGTCGCCAGTGTGTTGGCACAGCACATGTCCGCCAGCAGGCGCAGCTTGTCGTGTGTGTCCAGGCCGGCGTCGCGTACCCGCTGAAATTCGTTGGTGGCAATGAGCCTGATATCTAACATTGTTCTGAGTGCCCCTTTAGCAAATATGGGAAGTCGGTGACAGCCGGCAGTTCCGCCTGCCCCTTGTTGACAAGATATTCCGCGAGCCGCCAGTCGTACTCGCTGTTGACATCGAAGCCCTCGTGCCCGTGGGTGATAAAAGGCACCAGCACATCGCCGGCAATCGTTCCGCGCTCGGCCACCACGCGCGTCCAGGCAATCTCCAGGCTCGCGTTCTGCACATAGACCTCGGGAAGCGACGGGTACTGGCTGCTGTGCCATGGCTGGCCGGAACCCTGCAACGGCATCAGCGGGATCATGCGTTTGCCCTGCACCACCCACATCTTGCCGGGGTGTTGCTGGCACATTTCAACGGCACGCAATGAGTCCACCCCTTGCTCCGCACTGAACGCCCGCCACGCCCGCCGGATCGTCTGCGGCATACGGAACGGGCTGGTCGGTCTCAGGATGCTGAAGCAGTCGTATTCGCGACCTTCGTCAGCCAGACGCTCCAGCGTATGGGTCACCCATTCGATATCCGGCGACCGGTCACCCGCCAGTGACGCCGGGCGCAGAAAGGGAACCTCCGCGCCATAGTGCCGCGCAATTGCGGCATAGTGCTCCGAATCGGTGGACACGATGACATCGGTGAATATGCCGCTCTGCAACGCAGCGGAAACCGTGTAGGCCAGCAGTGGATGTCCTGCGAGATAGCGGACATTCTTGTCCACCACGCGTTTCGAACCGGATCTCGCGGGGATCAATGCCACCACGCGGCGGGCGTGCTCGTTCATGTCAGGTGCACTCCGGATCGATATTGATATAGATGTCCTTCAGTTCCGAATACACATCGAGCGCTTCGGTGCCCGGCTCCCGCGAACCGTTGCCGGACTGTTTCAGGCCGCCGAACGGCATGTGTGGCTCACTGCCATGCGTGCCGCCATTGACCACGGCCACACCGGCCTGGATTTTTTGCGTGAACTCCGTCGCCCGATGGATGCTGCGGGTGTGGATAGCCGCCGTCAGGCCATAGGGTGAGTCATTGGCCATGCGCAATGCCTCGTTGAAGTCTGCCACCCGGTACAGGCAGGTAATCGGCCCGAACAGTTCGGTGACGGAAATTTCAGCGTGCGGATCGACGTTCTCGATGATGGTCGGCGCCATGTAAAAACCCTTTTCATGCGCCGGATCGGTCAGGCGCTCACCACCGACCGTCACCGATGCGCCCGCCTGCCGGGCCCGCTCGACCGCGGCGAGCATGTTGTCGAGTTGCTTTTCGTTGATCACCGGGCCGAGATCGTCATCGTCAGCGGGGCCAACACGGAGCCGCCGGGTGCGCTCGACCAGGCGCTCACGGAACGTGTCGTACACGGCGTCGAACACGATAATACGGCTGGCCGCCGCACAACGTTGACCGGCATTGCTGAACGCCGCAAGCAGGGTCCAGGTAACAGCCCTGTCCAGGTCGGCATCGTCGCAGACCACCAGCGGGTTCTTGCCACCCAGTTCCAGCGACACTTTGGCCAGCCGCGCACCGGCGGTCGCGGCGACGAGGCGCCCGACCGCCGTGGAACCGGTAAAACTGACCACCGCGACATCGTGGCTGGCCACCAGCGGCGCTCCCGCCTCTTCGCCCAGCCCCTGGATAATATTCAGCACGCCGTCGGGAAGCCCGGCCTCCCTGGCGATCCTGCCGAACAGCCAGGCAGTGGCCGGCGTATCCTCGGCGGCCTTGAGTACCGCACTGTTGCCGCAGATCAACGCCGGGAACACCTTCCACGCGACGTTGGCGATCGGCGTATTGGCGGCAATGATCAACCCGGCAACACCCAGCGGCTGCCGCACCACGCTGGCATACTTGTTCGGTGTCGCGCTGGTGGTGGTACGGCCGTAGAAACGACGCCCCTCACCAGCCATGAACTCGCCCAGCGCAATAGCCGCCCCGGTCTCGCCCAGCGCTGCGCGGAACGACATACCAGTCTCCAGCGCAACGACCTCGGCAATATCTTCCTCATAGCGGCGCATCAACTGCGCAATGTCGTGCAGCACCTCACCCCGCTGTACCGGCGTACACCCGGCCCAGTCGGGTTGTGCGGCCAGCGCAACCTGAATGGCGCGCTCGACATCGTCGACGCCGGAACGCGCCACGCCATACAGGCGCTCCCCCGTATGCGGCGAGAGCTTGTCGAGCGATTCACCCGACATCGCACCAAGCTGTTCACCGTTGACCCAGTTCGGCGTCGTCGCAGGCAGAAAATCCGGTTTCATTGCAACTACCAGGCGGTAAAGCCGCCGTCCACGACCAGTTCAGTACCGGTAACATAGGACGAGGCACGCGAGGCGAGAAATACCAGTGGCCCGGAAAGATCCTCGTTGACCGCCATGCGCCCCATCGGTACACGGTGACAGAACTTGTCCCGGAACTGTTCATCCTGACCACCCAGCACACCGCCCGGCGACAGGGTATTGACGCGTACGCCGCGACCCGCCCAGTGCGTCGCCAGGTAGCGGGTCAGGTTGACGACAGCGGCCTTTGAGGCGCCGTAGGCCGGCGGTTTGATGAACGGGGGCTCACCTTCCAGATGGTCGTAAAAACGGGCATCCGGCGACACCCCCGCATAGAGTGATCCAATATTGATGATGGATCCGCGACCGGCGCCCAGCATGCGCTTGCCGAAAACCTGGGCGGACAAAAACAGCCCCAGCGTATTCACTTCCAGTATCTCCCGGTTCTCTTCCAGCGGAATGTCTTCCAGTGAATAACGGTTTCCCGCATGCGCAGGGGGCCGGTCGATGCCGGCGTTATTCACCAGCACAGATGGCACACCGAAGTCGGCGATACAGCGTTCGCAGGCTGCTTCCAGTGCCGACCGGTCGCGAATGTCACAATGCTGCAGGCGCAGCCGATTCTCGCCAAAACGCTGCTGCAATGTCTGAAAGCCTTGCGATGCTTCCACACCCGGCCGATCCAGAGCAAAGACCCGGGCACCGGCCTCGAGCAACGCCTCGGCCCATACTGGCCCGAGCTTGCCCAGCGCCCCGGTAACAACAGCAACATCGGACTCCAGGCTGAAACAGCTGTTCAAGAGGCAGCGAGCTCCCACCAGCCCTCGGCGCCATTCAGATTTTCAAAGGCGATATCATCGTCTTCCGTCAGCGGCTCGCGGATGACACGACCGATGACCTTGTCTATCTCGTAGGGCTGGATACCGTCGCCCGGTGACTTGATGGCGAGGTCTTCACGGCGAAGGGTGTGTCCGGCGGGCAGGTCGCGGGCCGCGACCAGTTTCTTGCCCATCTTGACAATAGGCTCGACCTCACTGTCATAGGTCCGTTTCACGCCATCACCGATAGCGACCTTGAGGCGGTCGAGGTCGCGCACCAGCTTGCGGAAACCGCTCGGTTCCAGCGAAAATGCGTGATCCGTCCCTTTCCAGGTATGGTTGAAGGTAAAGTGTTTTTCGACAATTCTGGCGCCCAGCATGAACGCGGCAATCGCCATGGCGATGCCATTGTCGTGCGAAGACAGCCCGATCGTCGCGTTGGGGAACCGTTCCCGGAAGGTGGTGATGACGCGAAGGTTCAGTTCGTCGAACTCCGCCGGGTAACCCGCGGTACATTGCAGAATACCCAGTTGCTGATTGATCGGCATGATCGCGTCGTAGGCACGGTTCACGTCGGCCATGGTACCGCCGCCGGTGCTGATAACCATGGGCTTGCCGTATGACGCGATGTGGGTAAGCAGCGGAATGTTCTTCAGGTCGCCTGACGCAACCTTGAACGCCGGCACATCAAGCTTCGCCAGGAATTCGGCGCTGGGTATGTCGAACGCCGTGGCGACAACCGTGATACCGATTTCTTTACCGTAGGCCATCAGCTCCTGGTATTCACTCCAGCCGAATTCCAGGAACTCGCGGTGTTCACCGTAGGTCTTTCCGAAACTGTTCTCGTGGTCGTAGGGCTTGTTGTAGCTGGCTTTGGTGTACAGGCAGCGGTTGTCCCGCTTTTGCAACTTGACTGCATCCGCCCCGCACTCCTTGGCGACGCGGAACATCTCCATGGCAGTTTCCAGTCGGCCCTGATGGTTGTTGCCGATCTCGGCGATAACATAACAGCCGCTATCATCCTGAATCTCCTTGCCATCAATCGAAAGTTTCCGCATGCGTTTGTTTCTCCATCGTAAATATCCGGTTGGCGCGGAGTATACTGTGCGCCATCCACGGTTGAATCGTCCCCCCGTGTCGAGCGACACCGCCCGGCACACGTCGTATGCTGCGCGGCACCACGCTCCACGATGAGAGAGACATTCTTGGGCCGCATTCTTTTTCGCAAGTTGTCACCACGCTCACGCCGCCTGGACAATGTCGGCGTCTACGCGGAAGGAATGTTTCTTTACCTGTTCTGGCAACTGATGCGCCTGCTGCCACCGGAACGCGCATCGGCGACCGGACGCAGGCTGGTGCGCAGGCTGGGGCCGGGTACACACAAACACCGCCAGGTGCTGCGCAACCTGGAACTCGCCTTTCCGGACCTGGATCACCAACAGCGTGAATCACTGGCCCGCGATATCTGGGGGAACTTCGGCGCGGTGATGGCCGAATACCCGCACCTTGGCACGCTGGTGAACAGTGACTCACCACCCTATGTGAACGTGGTCATGGACGAACAGGCACAGTTCATTCTGGAAACCCGGCAACCGGCAATCTACATCACCGCGCACCTGAGTAACTGGGAACTGGTCGGTTCGATTATTACGCGAGCCGGCGTACCGCTCAGCGTCATTTACGGACCGCAGCGAAATCCGCTGCTGGAGCGCATGATCGTCAAACAGCGAAACTCCGTTGGCATCCAGCTGATCGACAAACACCATGGCCTGCGCCAGGCGGTACGCGAAATCCGCGCCGGACGATCCGTCGGCCTGCTGCCGGACCAGCGTGTCGATGAGGGTGAACCGGTGCCCTTCTTCGGGCGCAGTGCACCGACCACCACCAGCCCCGCGTGGCTGGCGCTGAAGCTCGGCTGTCCACTGGTACCGGTACAGATCGAACGCCGCGGCGACGCCCGCTTTCGGGCCATATTCCATGCGCCTGTTCTGCAGGGCGAGCCGGCCGACCGGCGACGCGACCCCGTGCAGATCACGACGGAACTCAACCAGTTGTTCGAGCGCTGGATCCGCAATCAGCCGGACCAGTGGGTGTGCATCAAGCGGCGCTGGCAGAATGATGCCTGCCCGGTCACGCCGAAACAGGATATTTCGTGCGCCTGATGCGACTGTTTTTAAGCGCCTACCCGGGGCGTAGCGCGCTCATGCTGGTGGCGCTGCTGTTCTCCGGCTTCGCTGAAGGTATCGGGCTGTCGGCACTGCTGCCGATGCTCAATCTGGCGGTTGGAAACTCCGCTGCCGGCGGCGTTGCAACGTCCGCATCTCAAAACACCTATGAGCACGTGGTGACGGAATTTCTTGCCCGGGTCGGCATCACCCCGGATATCGGCGCCATGCTCACGCTGATTGTTGCTGCACTGACACTGAAAAACACCCTGGTGCTGGTGGCGAACAAGCAGGTCGGCTACACCGCCGCACATGTCGCCACCGACCTTCGCCTGCAACTGTTGCGCGCAGTGCTGAAGAGTCGCTGGGAATATTTCATCAGCCAGCCGATCGGGAAAATAACCAACGCGCTGGCCACCGAGGCACAGCGTTCCTCCCAGGCGTTTGTCAGCGGATCGCTGATGATCACCTTCGCCGTACAGACACTGGTGTACGGAGCGGTCGCGTTTTCCCTGTCGTGGAAAGCCACCCTGGTCAGCCTTGTCGCCGGCGTGCTTATCATTGCAGCCGCCAATTCCCTGGTACGCATGGCGCGCCGGGCCGGCGGCAAACAAACCCGCCTGCTTACCTCGCTGATCGCGCGCCTGACCGATACCCTGCAGTCGGTGAAGCCGTTGAAAGCCATGGCCCGGGAAGACGAAATCGACGCGGTGCTGGAACTGGAGACCGCCCGCCTCAACAAGGCGCTGCAGCGACAGGTGCTCGGCACGGCGGTACTTGGCGCCGTGCAGGAAGTGTTGCTGACCGTCGCGATTGCCGGCGGCATGTATGTGGCGCTGGTGCGGTTCGAGATGCCGTTCACCACGGTACTGGTGCTGGTTCTGGTGCTCGGGCGGATGCTCAGGCAGTTCAGCAAGGTCCAGCGTGAATACCAGAAAGTCGCCATCGGCGAGAGCGCACTCTGGTCAATGCGCAGCACCATCGACGAGGCATGCGAAAGTGCCGAACGCCCCGCTGCTGGCACGGCCCCGACGCTGGATGACGGGATTCGCTTCGACACCGTGGATTTCCGCTACGGTACACACCGCGTCTTTGAAAACCTGACGCTGGATATCCCCGCCAGATCCCTGACCACGCTGATCGGCCCGTCCGGCGCAGGGAAGACCACCCTGATCGACCTGGTCACAGGGCTGTTACTGCCCGACGCCGGCGCGGTCCTTGTCGACGGCATACCTGTCCGCAGCCTCGACATAAAGGCTTGGCGACAGATGATCGGCTATGTCCCGCAGGAGACCCAGCTGCTTCACGAAACGATCCTGCATAACGTTACGCTGGGCGACCCCGGTCTGGGCGAGGCCGACGCCGAGCGCGCCCTGACAGAAGCCGGCGCCTGGCGGTTTGTCGAGGCACTTCCGGAAGGCATGAACAGCACCGTCGGCGAACGCGGCGCGAAACTGTCCGGCGGGCAACGCCAGCGCATCGTGATCGCCCGGGCACTGGTACACCGCCCTGCGCTGCTGATTCTGGATGAGGCAACCAGCGCGCTGGACCCGGAAAGCGAAGCCGCCATCCTGGAAACCATCGAACAGCTGCGCGGCAAACTCACACTACTGGCGATCTCTCACCAGTCGGCAATGGTCGAGGCTGCCGATTACGTCTACCGACTGGAGAACGGTCACGCTGTGGTGGCAACATCGGCCGCGACGGCCCAGGACCTGAAATCCGCCGGAGCCGGCCCGGGTTGATGGCCATCAGTTATTTCTCGCCCCCCGATCGACCCATAAGCGCAATGTCTCGATCTCCCCGGCCGTAAGGGGTTCCGGTAAGCGCATCGAGGCATCGAGCCGCCCTTCAATCAACATATTGAGAATGCTGTATCTGCTGTCGCCGGGCAAGATCACCGGGCTATGGGCACCGCCTTCCATAAGCGACCGGCAGGATTCCATGCAAGGCATGACCCCGTCGCGAGCCACCTCTTTCGGCGCTATACTTTGCCGGTAATCCGGTCACTCCGCAGGCACATGGATGATAGCGCACAGAAAAGTTGTTCCCCCCGTCACGCCCAGAATCGTACAGACCACACCGCAGCAACGTCTTGCCCGCTACGGATTACTGGTTTTCGCGTTTTTGCTCACGGCATGGGGCAGCTATGA
Organism: uncultured Thiohalobacter sp.; assembly: GCA_964433205.1. Classification (GTDB taxonomy): domain Bacteria; phylum Pseudomonadota; class Gammaproteobacteria; order DSM-19610; family DSM-19610; genus Thiogranum. The sequence continues at coordinate 14,727 of CAYSRA010000002.1, forward strand.
GTATGGAAAAGTCGCAGCGCCGGTGGCGAACCCTGGTGTTCCGCCTGCCTCATCCGACAAATCCCTGCAACGCATCAAGGCACTGGAACAGGAGCGTGGCCGGCTGAAACAGCAGGTTGCAGAGCTGAAACAGAGCCTGACGCACGCCAACCAGGCCATTACCCGGATACGCGCACGCAGCAGGGTGCCCGAACCGACAACAGGGCCACAAGCTGCGCCTTCACGGGTAAAAACCCCGGCGCCGATCGCCGAGCCCGCTGTTCCGGTTACAGCGCAGTCCGACCTCACCGTCGCACTCAGGGACATACGCATCGAGCCGGCCGGTGCGGAGAACACATTCAGGATTGCCTTGTCCGTGGTCAACGAGGCAGATAACAACGACCGCATAACGGGAACGGTCTGGATCGCCGTCAACGGTTTTTCCGGCAAGACGCCGACGCGGCTTTCGTTCAGAGCGTTATCGCCCGGCAAGCGTTTGTACGTGAAGATGGGCTTTAACCGGCAGCAGGATATTACGGAAGAAATCGTTCTGCCCGCAAACTTTCGCCCGAAAAATATCCTGATCGAAGCCAAGCCCTACGGGGAGAAATATACCGGCGACTCACAAAAAGTCGCCTGGCAAATCAACCCGGCACCAGCGGACCGGTGAAGCCACCAGCCTTCCCGGCGATGACCCCGGGCGCTTTTCCTCAAAAGGAAACAGGGCTCACGCCGGACACGCCGCCTGCTTACAAGACCTTCCCCGCCAGTGTGGGCACCTTGTCGGTGCGCGTTTCCAGCTTCAGGTAACTCACCAGTCGCACACTGCCATCAGCGTGCAACCGTTCATGAACCTGCTTCACCACTGCCAGTATGTCATCCAGCTCACCTTCGATATTGGTGCCGGACGCATGGGTCTCGACGATGAAATTGCCGGCGTTGAGCATGTCCACGACCCGGCCGATTTGCTGCCGTACCGACACACCTTCACCGACTGGTATCACCTGTAATTCCGCTGTCGCTTTCATGCCCGCCTCCTGTCAACAAAAAAACAATCGAGTCTGACCCCATTGAAGTTCAAAAGGGTCAGACTCGATTGAAATTCCCGGTTTCCGGTTAAAAAAAATGCCGGCTGGGTGGGTACCCGGCCGGCATTATCAAAGGTCTGCACTGCGTTACTTGTTCGCTTCGCGTTCCTTCACTTCCTTGATGACCTGCTCCGCCACGTTATTCGGGCACGGTGCATAGTGCGAGAACTCCATGGAGAACTGGCCACGACCGGAGGTCATGGTACGCAGGTCGCCGATGTAGCCGAACATTTCGCTCAGCGGTGCATCCGCCTTGACGCGCACGCCGGTGGGACCGGCTTCCTGCGCCTTGATCATGCCACGGCGACGGTTGAGGTCACCGATCACGTCACCGACGTGATCTTCCGGCGTAAACACGTCGACCTTCATGATCGGCTCCAGCAGCTGCGGCCCGGCCTTCGGCACGGACTGGCGATAGGCGCCCTTGGCGGCGATCTCGTAGGCTACGGCCGAGGAATCGACGGCGTGGAAACCACCGTCGGTCAGCGTCACCTTCACGTCCAGCAGCGGGAAGCCGGCGAGCACGCCCTCTTCCATGCTCATGCGGAAACCCTTTTCAACCGCTGGCCAGAACTCGCGCGGCACGTTGCCGCCGGTCACAGTCGATTCGAACTCGAATCCGCTGTTGGTCTCGCCCGGCTCGATCACGTAGTCGATCTTGGCGAACTGGCCGGAACCACCGGTCTGCTTCTTGTGCGTATAGCTGTCTTCGACCCGCTTGGTGATGGTCTCGCGGTAGGCTACCTGCGGCTTGCCGACCTCGACATCAATGCCGTGGGTGCGGCGCAGGATGTCGACCTTGATATCCAGGTGCAACTCACCCATGCCCTTCATAATAGTCTCGCCGGACTCTTCGTCCGTTTCGACGCGGAAAGACGGATCTTCCTGCACCATCTTGCTCAGGGCGATACCCATCTTCTCGGAACCGGCCTTGTCCTTCGGCGCGATGGCGATGGAGATGACCGGGTCCGGGAACACCATGGGCTCCAGTGTGGCCGGTGCCTTGGGATCGCACAGGGTGTGGCCGGTCTGGACGTTCTTCATGCCGACGATGGCAATGATGTCACCGGCCTGCGCGGAATCGATTTCCTCGCGGTCATCAGCGTGCATGACCACCATACGACCGATACGCTCGGTCTTGCCGGTGAAAGTGTTCAGCACCGTGTCGCCCTTCTTGATGCGACCGGAGTAGATGCGCACGAAAGTCAGCGCACCGAAACGGTCGTCCATGATCTTGAACGCCAGCGCGCGCAGCGGGCGGTCGGGATCGACAATGGCGAATTCGCCCGTCTCGTTACCTTCCTTGTCTACTTCCGGCTGCGGCTTGACCTCGGTGGGGCTCGGCAGGTAGTCGACCACGGCGTCCAGCACCAGCTGCACGCCCTTGTTCTTGAACGAGGAACCGCAGTAGGTCGGGAAGAAGTCGAGCGCGATGGTACCCTTGCGGATGCAGCGCTTGAGGTCCTCGACAGAGGGCTCCTCGCCTTCCAGGTAGGCTTCCATCAGGTCGTCGTCCTGTTCGAGGGCAGTTTCGACCAGCTTTTCGCGCCATTCCTCGACCAGGTCGACCATGTCAGCCGGCACGTCCTCGATGGTGTAGTTCATCGGGTCACCGGAGTCATCCCAGATCCAGGCCTTGCGGGTCAGCAGGTCGACCATGCCCTTGAGGTTGTCCTCGACACCGATCGGCAGCACCATCACCAGCGGGTTGGCGCCCAGCACGTCCTCGACCTGCTTGACGACGCGGTAAAAATCAGCGCCGACGCGGTCCAGCTTGTTGACGTAGATGATACGTGCCACTTCCGATTCGTTGGCGTAACGCCAGTTGGTTTCCGACTGCGGTTCGACGCCGCCGGAAGCGCAGAACACACCCACGCCGCCGTCGAGCACCTTCAGCGAACGGTACACTTCGATGGTGAAGTCCACGTGTCCGGGGGTATCGATAATATTCAACCGGTGCCCGTTCCATTCACAGGTGGTCGCTGCGGACTGGATGGTGATGCCGCGCTCCTGCTCCTGCTCCATGAAGTCGGTGGTGGCAGCGCCATCGTGCACCTCACCGATCTTGTGGATTTTGCCGGTCAGTTTCAGGATACGCTCGGTGGTCGTGGTCTTGCCGGCATCCACGTGGGCGAAAATACCGATATTCCGGTAGTGGCTTAGATCTGTCATGGTATCAACTCGTTAGCTTGTAAAATCATCATCGAACCGCACTTTCCACCCACCGAAAATAAAACAAACCATGTTAAATCAATAACATGGCTTGCGTCTCGATTACGTCTGGCGAGCAGGTGCCGTGCCACGAACGCTGGCCGCCCACCTCGCGGCAGAAAGCCATTCCGTTCTAAATGGCCGCGTATGATACCGGAAATCGGGGCAGGAATGGAGAAATTCTCGCTTTGTGGCGACCGGGTTGGTTATGCTCGGTTTCCGCCTGCCGACCCTGGCGTGAGCGAACCGGATATCATAATGATACGAATACTGCCAAGATTCGCCGTCCTCGCGTGCCTTTACCTGCTGTCGGGGGTCTGCGTGGCCGAGGCCCCGCCAGGCGACAGGATCCTGGTACTGAACGCCGCGGTTTCCGACCCGCTCAGCAATGCCGGGCAGACCGGGTTTGCGGACAGGCTGGTGGGGATGGCGCTGGAGCGCCTCGGCTACCGGCTGCAAACCGTTCACATCCCGGCAGAACGGGCGCTGATCATTGCCAACGCCGGTATAAACGATGGCGAAATACTGCGTATCGGTGGCCTGCAGGACATCTACCCCAACCTGATCCAGGTGCCCGAAAAACTTATCGACCTCGAGTTCGTGGCATTTACCCGCGACCCGTCATTACAGGTGGCCAGCTGGCCGGATCTGGCCAACCGACCGGTGGCGATTATCACCGGCTGGAAAATCCTTGAACGCAATATCCCCCCCGGCACCGAACTGGTGACGGTAAAAAATATCGACCAGCTGTTTACCCTGTTGCTGAAAGGCCGCACCGATGTCATTCTTTACTCGCGCTGGTCAGGCCTGGCCTACATCCGCAAAAACAGGCTGCAGGGTATAAGAATCGTGGAACCACCACTGGAACGACAAGGCATGTACGTCTATCTGCACAAACGACACCGTAACCTGGTGCCAAAACTGGCAGAGGAACTGCGTGCATTAAAGGCAGAGGGCGAAGACCGGAAACTGTTCCGCGAAGTACTTGCCCCCTACGCCGGGGACTGATCATTTGGAACACGCCGCACCCGGGATATTCGGCTCTGTCATTGCACGCCGGCTCATTCTCTATGTCGTACTGTTCAGTTCCGTCATCACACTGATCGCCACGGCATTCCAACTGTACCTCGATTATGAAAGCGACATCGACCTTATTGAGGACAAGTTGCAGCAGGTCCGCACCGCACACCTGAAAAGCCTGTCGGAAACCCTCTGGGCGTCCGACGCGAAGGAGCTGCGCACCCACGCCGAAGGCATCCTGCAAATGCGGGACATGCAGTTTGTGGAGATACGCGACGCCGAGCGCGTATGGGTAGCCCTCGGTACACCGCAAACCCGTAACGTGATCCGCAGCCAGTTCCTCATGACCCACCCGCTGCGCGGCCGGGATATCGACATCGGCACACTGACCGTGGTTGCCAGCCTGGACGGTGTCTACCAGCGGCTGCTGGACAAGGTGTGGATTATCCTGGCCACCAACGCCATCAAGACGTTCCTGGTGGCCGCGTTTATCTTCTTCATTTTTCATACCCTGGTCACCCGCCACCTGGCACACATCGCAAACTTTGCCAGCGGCCTCGATGCCGAAACACTGGACGAGCCGCTGGAGCTGGAAAGTGACGGTCGCCGCAAACATGAACCGGACGAACTCGACCTGGTTGTCAATGCCATCAGGGAGATGCAGCGCAACCTGCACAACTCTTTCGAGGCACTGAAAAAAAGCGAAGATCTTGTTCGCCTGCTGATGAACTCCACCGCGGAGGCTATCTACGGCATCGATACACTGGGGCGCTGCACCTTCACCAACCCCGCCTGCCTGCGCATGCTCGGCTACACCGACAAGCACGACCTTCTCGGCCACAACATGCACGCCCTGATTCACCACACGAAACCGGACGGCAGCCGCTACGCCGAACGCGACTGCCACATACTTCGCGCCGTCCGCCTGAAACAGGGTGCCCATAAGGACGACGAGATACTGTGGCGCCGCGACGGAAGCAGTTTCCCGGCCGAGTACTGGTCTCACCCCATCGAGAAAGACGGCAAAGTCCTCGGCGCGGTGGTCACCTTCCTCGACATCACTCAGCGCAAACAGGCGGAAGCTGAACTGGAGAACTATCGCGAACACCTCGAAGAGCTGGTCGCCGAACGCACCACCGAACTGGCGCGCATCAACCGTGAGCTGGAAGCTTTCAGCTATTCTGTATCGCATGATCTGCGCGCACCGCTGCGCAGTATCGATGGTTTCAGTTTTGCACTGCTGGAAGACTACACCGACGTTCTCGATGATGAAGGCAAACAGCACCTGCAACGGGTGCGCGCCGCCAGCCAGCGCATGGCTGAACTGATCGACGATCTGCTGCAACTGTCGCGCGTGACACGCAGCGATTTCGAACCACGGCCGGTGTCACTCAGCGAACTGGCGGCGGAATCCGTCGACCGGCTGCAGCTGAACGACCCGGCACGCGACATCGAGGTAGAAATTGAGCCCTCGGTGAGGGTCAACGGCGACCGGCGCCTGTTGGGCGTGCTGCTCGATAACCTGATCGGTAATGCATGGAAGTACACCGGCATGACGGACCACGCCCGAATCCACTTTGGCGTACGCGACATTGACGGTGAACGGGTCTATTTCGTGGAAGACACCGGCGCCGGTTTCGACATGCGCTACGCCGATAAGTTGTTCGGCGCCTTCCAGCGCCTGCACGGCAGTGAATTCGAAGGGACCGGCATCGGTCTGGCGACCGCCCAGCGCATCGTGCAACGGCACGGTGGCCGGATATGGGCGGAAGCAGAGCCAGACCGCGGCGCCATCTTCATGTTTACGCTGGGGACTCCCTGACCGGCTCCCGGTACAGCGACTTCACGTGAACCGCGCGTGGCTCGACAACGCAGGCCTCGCGACACTGGCCGCAACCTACACACAGTTCCGTATCGATCACCGGCCGCCAGTTCTCCCACCTGAGCGCACCGGGCCGCGGGCAGGACGCCGCGCAGGCACCGCACTCCGGCCCCTGCCAGGGCAGGCACTGTTCGGTATCGATTTCCGCGCGCGCCAGCACAGGCATCGGCACAGGCTCTTCCCCATCCGCTTCCGGCAATACCAGCGCACCCGGTTCACAGGCGCTGACGCACGGCCAGTCCTCGCACAGGTGGCAGCTTTTGTTGATGAGGTCCAGTGCCGGCGTCCCGGCAAACTGCACGCCCAGGCGGGCCGGCAACGGGAAAATTGTCTGGTGCGGACAAGCCTCGACACAGGCGCTGCAGCGCGTACAGGCGAGCAGGAACTCCAGTTCGTCCAGCGCGTACGGCGGCCGGATCCAGTGGGCGGCACGGCGCGCCACCTGGCTGTCCGCCTGTTCGACAACCGTCTTGCCGGCCTTGTGGGCCACCTGGCGGAAGAAGCCACGTCGCGTGCTATCCACTACATTCTCATAATCATGGGCTGCGACAGAAGCCACAGGTGAAAGCCGGTTATCAGCACCACGAAACCCAGCATAGGCAGTAATCGCCAGCTGCCGCTGCGATGGCCTTCAGCAGCCAGCAGTGCGCGTCCGCGGTGGCGCACGATCTGCACTGCAATCCAGAACCCGAACACCATCAGTCCGGCCTGTATGGCGAACAGGGTATCCTGCGAAATCAGCATATCAAAATGCCGCGCGTGCTTTTCCATCATACTCAGCGGCGCCATACCGGTGCCCAGCGGGTTCTCGAACACGGCGCCCGCTCCGGCTGCCTCGCGCACCAGGTGGTTGAGGTTATGCGCCATGTGGTAGGCAAACGCCAGCGGCAGCGCCACGAAAGCGAGGGTCGCGAACTGGCGCCGGAACGATATCGTCGTCCCCACCAGCTGACGGGTGAGCAGCACAAACAGCGCATACACCAGCACCACCGCTGCCATACTGCCAAACATGCCCACCGTGAAGCTCATCAACAGCTGTCCGGAGTCGTTCAGGATACGCGCGACGTCGCTCATCCATTTTTCCCAGAACGGCATCATCGACAGGCCGTGGAAGCCGGTCAGTGCCAGCAGGCCGATCATGAACCAGGCCTCGTCATGGCGGGGTCGCGCATCCTGCACCGCCTCGACGCTCGGCGAACGCAGTCTCCAGGCCACATTATCGTGCGGGCAACTGCGCACGCAATTTCCGCAGGAGGTGCAGTAGCTGTTCTGTTTGAGCCGCCCCATCACCAGCCAGGTCGGGCACGGCTCGGTATCCTTGTCGCCGTGATAACAGGCCAGCGAGGTGCAGTCGGCACAGGTCTGCGTATCGATGGGACGCAACTCGACCGGCGCCAGTTGTGAGTAGAACCCCACCGTGCGCCCGACCGGGCAGAAATAGCGGCAGAAGGCGCTACGATCATAGATCGCCAGCGAAGTGGTCGCCAGCACCACCATCAGCAGCGCCACCACCGCGGTCGCGTAGGGGTTGGTGGTAATGCCCAGCCCCAGTTCCAGCCAGGTCAGCGCGATAAACATCAGCAACGCAGGCCAGATATTGCGCAGCACGCGTGGCACCCGTAAGTTGAGGCTGTTGTTGGGTTCCGCGCGTTTCCACAGGCGCCGACGCACCAGCCACTTTGCCAGCGCGTCCCACGGGCACACGGCACACCAGGCGGTGCCCAGAAAAAATACCGAAAAGATCAGCCCCGCCCACCAGATATTCCAGGTGAGCACCGTGGCGAGGTTACGTTCCGGGATCTGGCTGCCAAACAGGCCGGCATAGATCACCAGCAGAAACATCGCGACAAACACCAGTTTCAGGGCCAGCAGGATTCCGGGACTGGAAACCAGGTAGCGCACCAGGCCGCGCAGCAGCGGTGCGCGTGTCAGGTTGTACACGGCCGCTCCGGTCACACCGGGCAGGGGCGCAAACACAGCCCACAGGGTCAGGATGATCATGCCACCGATCACCGCCATGCCCCAGACAGCGGGCAACCCCGGGTGGGTCATGATCACGGTGTATCCTCCCCCCCGGCAGCGCTGGCGCGCTCGTCACGGTGCGCCGCGCGGATGCGGTCACGCTGCAGGCGCTTGCGCTGGAACAGGTTGGCGGCGATCAGCACCAGCAGCAGCGCCACCACCGAAATCGTGATCGGCCCGACCGGCGAAGGCTGACCGATACGCAGCGGAAAGTCGACCAGGTAGGGTTCACCGTCGGCCTGAAACTCGGCACGAATGACATAATCACCATCGTCACTGAACACGAACCCCTGACGAAACACGTTGTCGTCCGGTGGCTGCACGCCCAGCACTTCCGGTTCGGCGCCGCCAAACCATGCATCGTCGCGCACCGTAAAGGTCACATTGCCGGTAAAGGGTTCGCCCGTGTCTATATGCGTCGCGTACAGGTTGATTCGCCCCGGTTCACCCGCACGCGGAAAAGCCGGGTATACCATGTAGGTGACAAAATAATTGCCGATCTGGGTCTCCACCTGCATGCTGGGCGGCGTATTGGAGTCCTCGTTGAGGCTGTAGGCCGGGCGTCCCAGTACATGATGGGCCAGTGCCGGTGTAGCGAGAACCAGCAGACCGAAGGCATACACAAACTGTCGAATGTTTTTCATAGGCGGTGACGGACGACCGTTCCTTCCGAACGTTTAACAATGCGAATCGGCAGACTCGGGTGTGGACAGACTTCCACGCACAAGCCGCAGCCAACGCAATCCGTTTTTACAATGGGCTGGTACTGATTCCAGTATTTGAATCCGATAGCTCGTTCTCCCAGCGGGCAGATACTGACACAGGCGCCGCAGATGCCACGATCGACCCACGGGTAACAGGCCGTGCGGTCAATCTGCGCAATACCCATGTCAATCTCGTTGCGCGGGGTTTCCGTCAGCGCCTCGGTGGGGCAGACCTCCATACATTTGTTACACAGGATACAGGCCTTTTGCTCCGGATTGATATAGGGCGTATTGACCCGGTCACCGCCCTCGCGCTGGTAAAAACGGATACAGCGCGGCGGACAGACTTCACCACACAGACCACAGCCGATGCAGGCACTGTTGAAGGCGTCGTCATCCTTCAGCGCCCCCGGCGGCCGCAAGTGTGTGCGTGGATCGGCCCGTGCCTCCGGCGCGGTGAGCCGGACAAAACCGTAAGGCAGGGTACTGGCCGCGGCGATACCGGCAGCATACATTAACCGCTGCAACAGTGTCCGTCGCCGCATCACGCAGCATCCTCCGCGCGCGCCTCTTTCTGTTGCTGATGCCGGTAACGCTTTCCGAGGTGTCCCGGTCCCTGGTAACCCACGTCCTTCAACTTGATCTCGAATGTCAGGGCATCGGTCGGACACACTGCAATGCAGGCCGTACAGTTGTTACATTCCTGCCCGAAACCGTCGCGCAACGGATCAAGCCCGAACTCGCAAATGGCATTGCACTTGGCGCAGTCATTGCAGTTTTCCACCACCCGCTGAATACGCAGCAGGCGGTAGCGACCCAGCAGGGAATACAACGCCCCGCCCGGACACAGGTAACGACAAAAACCCCGCTGCGCAACCATCAGATCAAACAGCAGCGTCGCCGCAAAGAACACCGCCCCGGCTCCGAAACCACCGAGCGCAATGGCGTAATAGATTTCCCTTCCGAGCACCGCTGGCGGATATATCGCTGCCACGATGACCGAACCGGTCATCATCGACAGCACCACCCCCGCGGCCAGCACCAGGTACTTGAAGCGCTTGTCCAGCTTGCGGTGCCCGGTATGCAGCCCGATCCGCCGCAGCAAAATGGCGAAGTTGCTGTTCAGTTCATAAAGGAAGCTGGCCGGGCAGATCCAGCCGCAGTAAAAACGTCCGAACAACAGGGTAAGCACCACGGGAATCAGCGCGGTGAGCAGAAATGGCGTGTACAGCGTCCAGCCCGCCGCCATCTGGCCGAGCGCCGCCAGTGGATCACTGAGTTTCAGGCCAAACAGGTTACCCGACCAGGTATTACCCTTGATCGCGTCCAGGTCTTCGGCGGGATCGCTGACGAACGGCGCCGTCAGCGCTTCCATTGTGTCATACAGTTCCTTTTCCTGCGGCGCCAGCAGGTCGTAGGCATGCGCCGCTACATAAGTCTGGTACAGGTGCAGAAACGGCAACAGCACCAGCATGGAGAATACGGTCGCCAGCGTCAGCCAGCGCAGTTTGTTGAGGTGCCGCCAGAGAAAAAATGGTGTCCGCTTCGCGTGCATGGCTTACCCGTAGTTGGGGACGATACGAATGGCTTGTGGCATCTGGATACAGGAACGTTCACACAAACCGCAACCTACACATTTGTCGGTGACATGCGGCTGTTCCAGCAGCCCGACGGTAATAGCGACGTCCTGTAACGGGCAGGCGCGGTAACAGACCCCGCAGGTCTTGCCCTGATAGGACAGGCACAGGCGCTTGTCAACCACGGCATGCCCCATACGCACGCCCTCAAGAATGGGCTCCAGCTCGCGGACAATCGGCTGGATAGCGCCACTGGGACACACATCGCCACACTTCATGCACAGGATACAGCCTTTTTCGCGCGGAATAATGTACGGCGTGTCCAGGGAGGACAGCCCGTTCCCCACACCGAAATAACTGATACAGCGGTTGGGGCAGACTTCACCGCACTGGCCGCAGCGAATACAGCGGCTGAGAAACTCGTCCTCGGCCACCGCGCCCGGCGGACGCAGATAACGCAGTGACGAACGCCTTGGCAACACAGCGTTTGCAGCCGGCGCAGCAACCGTGCCGGCTGCTATACCTATCGACTTGATAAAGGTTCTGCGTTGCATCCGATATTGGCTTCCGGTCCCGGGAACCGGCGGGTAAGGCCGGTTCCCGAACCATCGCCTCCCACTGACTAGATCTTCTCGATACGCGCCGCGGACTTCTTGAAGTCCACCTGCCCGGACACCGGATCCCACACGCGGCTGGTGACACGGTTGGCCAGCCACTTGTTCTTCTCCGGCACCGCGCTGTCCGCGACCGACAGGTTCCAGGGCCCGAACATGTAACCCCGCGGTACGTTGTTACGCGCCGGCTTCACCAGGCTGTTGGTACCGACCTGGGCACGGGCTTCCAGCTGGCCGCGACGTGTCACTACGCGCACCTTGTCGCCGTCCTTGATACCGAGGTCTTTCGCATCGTCGGGGTGCATCTCGATATACATTTCCGGCACCAGTCGCCGCGTGGTCGGACTGCGATTGGACTTGGCGGTATGGAAGTGCTCGTACACCACGCCCAGGCCAAACCAGTACGGGTACTTGTCCTTCGGCACCTCCTTCCAGTGCCGGCCACGGTACTTCTCATCCGGCAGGTCGGGGGTGAGGCCCTTGTCGCGGGCTTCCTTGATCAGGTCCATATGATCAATCGTATAATGATCTTTCTTCTGACCGAATTCCATCAGTTTGCGGGTCACTTCCTCGCGGTCACTGTAGTCCTGATTGCACAGTTTCATGTGCACCTTGCCGTCCTTGGTGCGGAAATAACCGTAGGGTCGGTTTTCCCACTGCCCTTCCTGCATCATGTAACGCCGTTTGGAACCACCATTCTTGGCGATCTCGTAGGTCGGCGCCGGCCACTGGATACCACGCAGTTCCTTGAGCTGCTCGTAGGGCGAGATACCGTCGAGCTTTTCGCGTTCCAGGATACCGGTCAGATCGGTGTCGGTACCGGCCGAGGCGCGGCATACGTCACGGAACACTTCCTCGGTATCGATAAAGCCGTTCTTGTCGGTTTTCCAGGGAAATATCTTGTCGCCATCCATGCCCAACAGCCTGGCAATCTCCCTTCCCTTATGCACCACAAGATCGAGGTCGGGCAAACAGCCCTTGGGCGGCATGGCCGCCTGTTCGCAGATGTTGATGCGGCGCTCGGAACTGATGTACACACCGTTGACCTCGCCCCAGGTCGCGGCCGGGAAGATAACATCGGCGTACAGGTTGTTGGGTGCATGACGGTAAATCTCCTGCACCACGTTGAAAGTCTTGCTCAACGCAGGTCGAACCAGGTTCTCCTGATCCGGCAGGTCGATGTGCGTGGCGTAGACCAGGAACATGGCTTTCACGTCACCTTTCAAGGCGCGTTCCATCATACCCACGGCCATACCCGGGTTTTTCGAGTTAAGCGCGTTCTTGAGATTCGCCTCCGGCACATTCCAGTGCTTCGCCATCTTCAGGCGATGTTTCTCATTGCTGAGCGGTTCGTTGAACGGCAGACGCCCTGTCAGGCCGCCAGTGAAACGTTCACCCATGGCATTGGGCTGGCCGGTCATGGAGAACGGACCGCAGCCCGGTTTTGCCAGATTACCGGTCAACGTCAGCAGATTCACAATAGAAATAACATTGTGCTGGCCATGGATATGCTGGTTGTAACCGATCCCCCACATGATGATGACACCACCGTAGCCCTTGCCGCTGTGTTTGCCCTTGCTGCGCGCGAGGCGCTTGCGGGTGGCATCAGCGAACATGCCGGCGACGCGACGGATCAACGCCGGGTTGACGTCGTGGTTGACTCCACCCATGCGATCCTGCACCTGCTCCGGGCTGTAATTTTTCTTGACACCGTCTATATAGGCTTCCCAGCCCTTGACGTGCGCCTTGAGAAAATCCCAGTCGATCACATCCGGATGCTCCTTGAGCAACACATGAGCAATGGAGTTCAGGAAACTGATATCGCCGTTGAGGATGGGCACATGCACGGAGTTCTTCGGGTTGATGTCTTCATAGCCCATCACCGTACCGGTGCGCCGCGGATCAACAACAACAGTGGGGATATCCGCCTTCTTCTTGTAGTCCGCTGCTCGCCAGAAGATGATCGGATGCGACTCACGGGCATTGTGCCCGAAGTGCATGATCATGTCGCACATCTCGATATCATCGTAGGCCAGCGGCGGCGTGTCGGAACCCAGCGTGGCGAAGTAACCGGTTACCGCCGAGGTCATGCACATACGGGCATTGGCCTCGATGGTGTTGGAACCCAGCACACCCTTCATGAACAGGTTTTCCAGGTACTGGCCTTCCATGGTGAGCTGGCCGGAGCCATATAGTCCGATAGAATTGCCGCTGTACTTCTTTGCCAGGTGTGCGATCTTGTGCGCCACCATCTTGGAGGCGTCCTCGTACGGCACACGGACAAAGTGTTCTTCCTCGAATGACCCCTTGGTCTTCGTCACGTATTCAAGGTCACCGTGCCCGGGTTTTTGCCACTCGGCCCAGACATCCTTACGGACATAGGGGTCGCCTTCCATACGATCGACATAGATCGGTTCGGCGGCGGTCAGGCCCTTGATGCATTGCAGGCCATAGTTGGTCGGGTGGTCCTTGTCTGGACGCATGGAGACGATCTTGCCATTTTCCACCTGGATGACGGTGCCACAACCCACGCCGCAATACGGACATTGTGCCAGCGCCGTAGTGCGCGTTGCGGTATCTCCCGCCGCGGCCGGCGCGGCCTCGAGTTCCGGGTTAACGCCGACGAACAAGCCCGAGCCGGCTGCCGAACCGGTAATGAAGGTGCTTCCCTTGAGGAAGTTTCTTCGCGTAATTTTAAAACGTTTCATGCTGTTGTCTCCTTACTATTTCGACAGGCTGCGCAGGTAGACGATAATGTCGTCAATTTCCTGGTCAGAAAGATTTGCCAGGCCGTCAGGACCCTGGAACCCCCGCATACGAGTATTCGAACGACCCTCTTTGATGGTGGTACGAATAAACCCGTCGGATACCTTGTGCAGAAAACCGGGTTTGCCGATCGCGGTACCGGTACCGCCTGCCGCGTAACCGTCGCCGGCCATGCCGTGACAGGTCGAGCAGATGTAATCGTACCACTGCTCGCCGAGCCGGGGATCACCGTGGGCGTCCGGCTGGGCGTCCACTTCGGCCGCCCGATTGGGCAGTTTTTCATGGGAGCGTAGATACGCGACGATAGCCTTGATCGACTCGCGCCCGAGATGCGAGAACGGCGGCATGCCTGTCCCCACCCGGCCATCACGGATGGTGCTCATCAAAAACTTGTCGGAAGCAATACTGAGAAACTCGGGATTGGCCAGCGACGGCGCAAAACCCGGCTTACCAATAGCGTCTGGCTGGTGGCAAACCGCACAGTTCTGGTTGTAGAGCTTCTCGCCTTTGGCGACCAGCGCAGCATCAGGCGCGGCAACTGCCTGCCCGGTACTGAAGATAGCCGCAAGCATGCCGCCCAGCAGCTGCGCAGCGGCCTTGTTGTGTTTCAGCATTGTTGACCTCCCATGGTGCACCTCTCATTACAATAAAATATTCGAAAATCTCCGGCTATCGCCGCGTCAGTCATCCCAGTCATCGTCCGGCGGCTTTTGCATATCAGCATGACACTGGTAACAGGGGACTTTTTCCTTCTCGAAGCGGGCATGTTCTTCTTCCAGGAATTCCTCGGGAAGGTGGTGTGCAATCCCCCTGTGGCAATCAATACAGGTTTTTCCTTCCATGTTGGCGCGCCAGTGGCGGTCGTCCTCTACCCGCGTGCCGCGCGGCAGCTTCATCGCCTCGAAGTCGTGGCAGTTGCGGCACTCACGGGAATCGGTACGCTTCATGCTGCGCCATACGTGTTGTGCGAGTTCGTAACGCTTGGAAAGGAATTTCTCCCGGGTGTCAATTGAGCCCATCATCCAGTGATACAACTCATTTGTCGCCGCAATCTTGCGCACAACCTTGTGCACCCAGTCGCGTGGTACATGGCAGTCGGGGCAGGTCGCACGAACGCCGGTGCGATTCCTGTAGTGAATAGTCTCCCGGTACTCCTTGTAGACATTGTCGCGCATCTCATGGCAGGAAATACAGAACGCTTCGGTATTGGTCACTTCGAGCGCGGTATTGAAGCCGCCCCACAACAGCACGCCGACAAGAACACTCGCCAGTATGACGGCGACCGGCGCAGCTGCAGCAAATTGTGACAGCCGTTTCTCCCATGCACGCTTACCCATATATCGAGGTGTATTCTCTGTTCTGCTGGCCTCTGGCTGTCAAGCTGACAGCACACTTTTTGCCAGGGCGTAGCCATTATGGAGTGCCGACACGCGCGTCTTTTTGACCTGGATCAACCAATGCGGCAAATTGACACATGCTGACCATGTGGTCAAACGCGGGACGCCGGAAAACGCATCGTCAGAAGTGTAGCAATGCATCGAAAAAAATGAAGTCAATTCGACTGTCCCATGGTTGACTCAAGCGCTTCGGCGGCTTCCAGCCAGTCCGATTCGGCCGCCTCGCAGTCACGGTCGACGTCGGCCTTGTTACGCAACAGGGCCTTCAACCGTTCCCGGTTACCATTATCGTAGAGTTCCGGCAACGCAAGTTGTTCTTCCAGCTCTGACTGGCGCGTGTGCAGCATATTCAGTCGTGCTTCGGCGACGTCCAGCTTCCTGCGCAGCGGTTGCACTCGCCGGCGTTGTTCCGCCTCGCGGCGCTTCTGCGCCTTGCGGGAATCCGCGCTGCGTGAAGGTTTCCCGTCGGCCTGCGTGGCAGGTTGCATCCGTCGCGCCTGTTCTGCAAGCCAGCCTGGATAGTCATCGAGGCCGAGCGGAAACTCATCCACTCCGCCATCGTGTACACGCAACAACCGGTCACAACAGACGCGCAACAGGTGGCGGTCATGAGACACCAGCACCATCGCACCCTCAAAATCCTGCAACGCCGTGGCCAGCGCCTGGCGCATCTCCAGGTCGAGGTGATTGGTGGGCTCATCCAGCAACAGGAGATTGGGGCGCCGGTAAACGAGCAGGGCCAGTGCCAGCCGGGATTTCTCCCCGCCGGAGAACGGGCCGGTCGGCGCCAGTGCCTGGTCACCAATAAAGCCGAAACCACCCAGATAATCGCGCAATGCCTGCTCGCGGGCTAACGGGTCGAGTTGCTGCAGGTGATCCAGCGGGCTGTGCCGGGGGTGTAACTGTTCGATCTGGTGCTGGGCAAAGTAACCGATATTGAGATCCTGCGCGGGCAGATATTCACCGTCGAGCGGCGCCAGTTCACCGGCCAGCAGCTTGATCAGGGTTGATTTCCCCGCCCCGTTCGGACCGAGCAGACCAATGCGGTCGCCCGGCGACAGGCCCAGGTTCACGCCACGGATCACAGGCGCCTGCGTATAACCGGCCGAGACCCCGTCGAGCTGCAACAGCGGCGCCGGCATCTTGTCTGCCGCCGGCAGCGTAAAATGAAATGGCGAGTCAACGTGTGCCGGGGCGATCCGCTCCATACGCTCCAGCGCCTTGAGACGGCTCTGCGCCTGGCGGGCCTTGGTCGCCTTGGCGCGAAACCGCTCCACGTAGGCATGCATGTGGGCGATCTCGCGCTGCTGTTTCACGTACTGCGCCTGCTGACTGGCCAGCTGCTCCGCCCGGTAGCGTTCGAATGCCGAGTAGTTGCCGGCGTGCAGCACAATGCGCTGCTGTTCAACGTGGGCGATATGATCGGTCACGCTGTCGAGAAAATCCCGGTCGTGGGATACCAGCAGCAGCGTACCCGGGTAGGCCTTCAACCAGTTTTCCAGCCAGATGACCGCATCCAGATCGAGGTGGTTGGTGGGCTCGTCGAGCAGCAGCAGGTCGGAGCGGCACATCAGCGCCTGGGCAAGATTCAGGCGCATGCGCCAGCCGCCCGAGAACTCACTGGCCGCCCTGCCCTCGTCGGCCGCCGGAAAGCCCAGACCGTGCATCAGGCGCGCCGCGCGGCTGCGCGCCTGGTAAGCGCCGATCGACTCAAAACGTGCGTGCAGTTCGGCAATAGCGGTCCCGTCGTCCCGTGCCTCGGCCGCCGTCAGCTGCCGCTCCAGCGTGCGCAATTCCCGGTCCCCGTCCAGCACATACTCGATAGCCGCCCGGTCGCCGCCGGGCGCTTCCTGCGCCACATGCGCCACCACCCAGTCGCGCGGCAGGTAAAATTCACCCGAATCGGCGTGTAATTCGCCCAGAATCAGCGAAAACAGGCTCGATTTGCCGGTTCCGTTGGCGCCGGTCAGACCCACGCGGTAGCCAGGGTGGATCTGCAGGGAGACGTGTTCAAACAACAACCGCGGCCCACGCCGCAGGGAAAGTTCAGTGAATCGCAACATAGGCCGATTGTAACCCGGGGGAGCGTGTGAAAGTCACATGACAAACCTGCTCTCTGCCGGTAGGGAATCCACCGGACGGGCGATATATTCGTAAAACGCGGGGCCACCGCAAGCACAGGGAAGGCAGGACGCAGCCGTTACACACATGGGACTCTGGAGCCTCAAACACAGGACGATCCTGATCGTCGACGACTTCCCGGAGATGCGCTCCACCTTGCGCAGTATGCTTATACCGTGGCAGCCGGAGCGTATCGAGACCGCCCGCAATGGCGACGACGCTATCGAGAAGCTGCAACAGGGCCGTTTCGACATTATCCTCTGCGACCATAATCTCGGCGAAGGCAAAAACGGACAGCAGGTGCTGGAGGAAGCCCGCTACCGCAACCTGCTGCCGTTCAGTTCGGCTTTTATCCTGATATCCGCCGAAACCAGCGCGCAGATGGTCATGGGCGCCATGGAACAGCAGCCGGATGGCTACATTTCCAAACCGGTTACCAAGGTCACCTTGCAGGTCAGGCTGAAGAAATTCGTAAAAAAGCAGGATGAGCTGTGCAACATCACCCGCGCAATGGATCGCAAGCAGTACCCGGCGGCGCTGGAACTCATCGACCGTTATCTCGAAGCCAACAACAAGTACCGGTTTGAACTCTACAAGCTGAAGAGCGACCTGCTGATTCGCGGGGGCGACTATGAACGCGCGCAGAATCTCTGCGAAGCCGTACTGGCGGGACGCGAGCTGCCGTGGGCGCGCTTCGACATCGGCCGCATCTGCTTCTTCCAGCAGGACTATGCGCGCGCCGCCGAATTGTTCGAAAAACTGCTCGAAGGCAACCCCGCATTCATCGCCGCCTATGACTGGCTGGCCAGAACCCGTGAGCGGCTCGGCGATCTTTTCCGCGCCCAGGAAGCCCTGGTCGAGGGCGTCGAGCGCTCACCCCATTCCCTGCTCCGGCAACGCGCGCTCGCGGATCTGGCCGACCGCAATGACAACCTGGAGCTCACCGAGGCCGCCCGCCGCAAGGCGATACGTATCGGCAAGGGCTCCATCCTGCGCCAGCCGGCGGACTTCGCCGCGCTGGCCCGCGTACTGGTGAAGCGTGAATCCACCACCGAGGCCCTGCGCGTCGCCCGCTCCATAAACACTGAATTCGACCACAGTCCGCTGGCGCAACTGGAAGCTGCCACCATCACCAGCAACGTCTACAGCGCAATCGGCAGTGAGAAGGAGAGCGCCGAATCGCTGGAGGAAGCCCTGGCACTGGCAGAACAACAACCGCAACTGGTTTCTGCGGATATAGGCATGTCGCTGGCACGCAGCTGCCTTGAGTTCAAACGCCGGGAGGACGCCGATCGCGTTATCCGCCAGGTCATCTGCAACCACGATGATGACGAAACCATACTCGCCGAGATCAGCCGCCTGTACAACGAGGCCGGTTCCCGCGATGCCATCGGCGACCTGATCGAGACTACCCGCAAGGAAATTGTCACCATAAACAACGAAGGCGTAAAGCTGTTGAAAGACGGGGAAATCGAGGCCTCCATAGAACTGTTCACACGCGCTGCGCGCAGCATGCCGCGCAACCCGGTCATCAATCTCAATGCGGCACAATCGCTTATCCGGCGAATGCGTGAGTCCGGCGCAGACCGTCCGACACTCACTTTGGCACTGGGCTACATCCAGGCTGCCGGTGCCAGTGATACACACCGCAATCGTCAGAACCGTCTGCTGACAACCTGTCGCGAACTGGCTGCCAGCCTGCCAGCAGAGAACACCGGTGAGAAGGAACCCGCCTGACCCGGACACCCGATATGACCGACGACACCAAAAAACCTGACTTCAATATCATCCTCGCCAACTCGGTGCACGACATGAAAA
>CAYSRA010000002.1:34025-78351 GCA_964433205.1 uncultured Thiohalobacter sp.
TCGCGCGAGCAGTTCTCCCGCTTGCGCTACGAGGGCAAGCGCCTCAACTCCAACCTGGTCCAGGTGCTGACCCTGTACCGGGTCAACGAGTCATCCTGGGCACCCGACATCACCGGGAACGATGCCAGCGAAGTACTGGAGGAATGCCTGCTGGACAACGAGGGGCTGTTGGCACTCAAGGGCATCGATATCGAAATGGACTGCGAGGATGACCTGCAGGGCTTCTTCGACCAGGAACTGGTCAGCGGGCTGATCAGCAGCGTGATCAACAACGCCTACAAGTACGCCAACCGGCTGATCCGTATCGGCGGCGGCGGACGCTTTACGCTCTATCTGCCGTGAGTCCGGCGGGCTGTTGGCCGGGGAAAATTCCGTTACACTTGCCGGCAAACCACAATAACAGGAGCAGTTGCCGGCCATGAATCTCGAAAAAGTCATCTTCGCCTTTTTTTCAATTCTGGCGCTGACCCTGAACTTCGGGTTCTTCATCGGTGAACTGGATGACCCCGCGCACCACAATGCCTACGAGCTGTTCGCTGCCCTCACTGTCAGCCTGATCGCCACCATTATGAAGTTCGGCGACCGGGCGCACATCGGCGCCCTGCTGCTTGCCACCAGCCTGGTCGCCGACCTGCAGTTGATCACCGCCGCACTGGTGTGGGGCTACGCCGTCAACATCAGCGAAGCGGGTCTTTCTCCCATGGCCATCGCCAGCATCGTTTCGCTGTCGGGTGGTGCGCTGCTCGCCAACCTGATCTCGGTGATCCTGCTGGTCATCGAGTCGATCACCTTCCGCCGGTAGCCGGGCCGATGCAGAAAGTCATCTACCTGTTGTTGCGGCGCATGCGCATGCCGCTGATCGTTTTGATCTCGACCTACGCGATCTCTATCGTCGGCCTGACGCTGATCCCCGGCGTAGACGATCAGGGCAATCCCTGGCGCATGGACTTCTTTCACGCCACCTACTTCGTCAGTTTCGTCGGTTCCACCATCGGCTTCGGAGAGATTCCCTATCCATTCACTGCCGCACAACGCCTGTGGACCACCATCATCATCTATGCCGCCGTGGTGTCCTGGCTGTATGCCATCGGCTCCATACTCACCCTCATTCAGGACCAGGGCTTCCGCCGGGTGCTGGCGCGGTCGGCGCTGGCGCGCAAGGTACGGCGCATACAGGAACCGTTTTATATTATCTGCGGCTACGGCGATGCCGGCAGCTGGCTGGTACGGGAGCTGAACGAACGCAACATGCAGTGCGTGGTTATCGACAACGACCAGGACAAGATCCTCGATCTCGAAGTCGAGGACCTGGCCTACTCGGTCCCCGGCCTGCACGCAGACGCCACCGAAGCCGATTCGCTGCTTACCGCCGGGCTCAAATTACAGAACTGCATCGGCGTCATCGGCCTCACCGGCAGCGACAGTGCCAACCTCACCATTGCCATTACCAGCAAACTGCTGGCCCCCGACCTGCCGGTCATCTGCCAGTCGGACTCGGCAGACACGGCCGCCAACATGTCCTCTTTCGGCACCGACCACACCGTCGATCCATTCGAGATCTTCGCCAGCCGTTTCGCCATGATGTTTCACTCGCCCAGCATGTACCTGGTGTACGAGTGGATGACCGGCGTGCACAACGCGCCCCTCTCCGGATTCAGGAGTCCGCCTCACGGCAACTGGATACTGTGCGGCTACGGGCGCTTCGGCAAGGCGGTGCGAAAGCACCTCGCGGTTGAGGGCGTGGACACCCGCATCATCGAGGCCGACATCGAACGAACCGGGCCGCCTGAAGGCAGCATCGAGGGCCGCGGCACCGAAGCCGGTACTCTGATTCTCGCCGGCATTAAAAGCGTCGACGGCATCATCGTCGGTACTGACGATGACACCAACAACCTGTCTATTCTGATCACGGCCTGTAAGCTGAACCCTGAACTGTTCAGTGTCATCCGCCAGAACCACCGTGCCAATGACGCCATTTTCCAGGCAGCAAACCCCGACCTTGTGATGCAGCCCGGCACGATCACCGCCCAGTACATCCTCAACCTGATCCTGGCGCCCCTGCTGGATGACTTCCTGCGCCTGGCGCACGATTGCGACGACGCCTGGGCCAACGTACTGGTCAGCCGGGTCGCGGGCGTGGTGGAAGACATCGCACCGGAAACCTGGGCGGTACAAATCTCACCGCTGGAGACACCGGCGGTGTTCGACTGCCTGATACGCGGAGAAGAAGTTCGCCTTTCGCACATCTGCAGCGACCCCCGTGACCGTAATACCCCCCTGCCCTGCGTACCCCTGCTGATCAAGCGTGAGCACGAATCGGTGTTGTTGCCGGAGATGCAGGAACGCCTGCAGGCCAGTGACCAGATCCTGTTCTGCGGGCGCGAGGAGGCCCGCTATCAACTGGAACATAACATGCGCGACCACCAGGCGCTGTACTACTCACGCACCGGCGATGACAGGCCCAGCGGCATCGTGTGGCGCTACCTGACACGCCATGTGGAACAGAAGGCCAGTCACTAAACGGCGCAACCCCTGCAGCCAAAGCGTGTCATAATCCCGCCCCATGCCAGGAAAACAGCCTGTACAGCCCGGTGAACGCACGCTCGTCCTGCTGATTCGCGCCATGGGCCGGCTGCCGCTGCCGTTCCTCTACCTGATCGCCGACACGCTGTACCTGTTGCTCTACCACATCATCAGGCTGGAGCGCAGCGTCATCACCGGCAACCTCCGGCGCGCCTTTCCGGACATGCCCCGGCAACAACGCCGGCGCATCGCCGCCACCAGCTACCGCAACACGCTGCACGTCGTATTCGAGGCCATTCACGCCCGGCGCATGCCGGAAACCGAACTGCGCCGCCGTGTAACGTTCGACAACCCCGAACTGCTCGACCGCCTGCTCGACCGGCACGGCAAGGTACTCGCGGTCGCCGCCCACCAGGGCAACTGGGAATGGCTGGAAATGGCCAGCTCCCTGTGTATGTCTGCACCGCTGGCCACCCTGTACAAACCGCTCAACCACCCCGGTATCGAAACCCTGCTCAACCAGATCCGCGAACGCTTCGGCGGCCGTATGATCGCCGCGCAACGCGCACTGCCAAGACTGGTGCGCTTCACTCGTGAACGCAGCATCGTTGCCGTACTCGCCGACCAGGGACCGCAACCGCACGAGGAAAAATACTGGACAACCTTTCTCAACCAGGAGACTGCCTTCTACCCCGGCATTGAAAAGCTGGCACGGCTGCTGGAAATGCCGCTGGTGTTTACCCGCGTCACCCGCACCCGACGAGGCTATTACCGGGTGCATTTCGAGCCACTGGGCGAACCACCGTGGGAACTCGCGAAAGGCGAACTGATGGAACGCTACATACGCGCCGTCGAACAGCAGGTGCTCGACCATCCCGAAGCCTGGCTATGGGCCTACAGGCGCTGGAAGTACCGCAAGGAAGACGGCGTCAACCGGTAAAACCGCAACTGCGGTGGCTGGCATCGCAGAACGGCTTGCTGTCGGACTCGCCGCAACGGCACAGCGCAGCCTTGTTGCGCGTGGTCGCACAACTGCCATCCGCACTGACGATGGTCATCGGCCCCTTCGCGATCAACATGGCATTTTCGCGTACCGTAATCACCAGCGGACCGTCACCCTCCAGCGGTTCGGCCCTGTCGTCGGTAAAACAACCGTCATCCGTGAAACCGGCCTCCTTGTGGGCACCGTCACAGAACGGCTTGTTACGCGAATGCCCGCAACGGCAAAGCGCTATGTCAGCGGATTTTTCCAGAATATTACCGTCGACATCCTGAACCACAATGTCCCCGGTGCATAGCAGCGGGCCGTTAGCCCGGACCTTTATGGTATTGGCCATAGTCGTACTCCTCCGAAAATCCGCGCAGGACGGTTGCACATATCCTACACGCAGGGAAAAGACAATTCATCGGCAGGTTTGTTTGGTCAACTGTGGTCCGAGGCGGTAACATCGTCCTCTAACCTCAACACCGGAGCAGGAATACCACACGCACTATGAATAACCCTATTACCAAAGGCGTCCATCACATCGGCCTTACCGTCTCGATGCTGGAAAAAAGTGCAGCCTTCTTTACCTCCCTGCTGGGCTGGACCGAAGTACTGCGGAACGACACCTACCCGGCCGTTTTCGTCAGCGACGGCAGCACAATGATCACACTCTGGCAAAGCGGTGAAACGCCATTCACTGCCTTTGACAAGGACCGGAACGTCGGGCTGCACCATATCGCCTTTATGGTGGAAAGCGAGGCCGACCTGATGACCGTGCACGAAAAACTGCTCGATGGCGGCGTGGAAATCGAGTTCGCGCCCGAGTTACTCAGGCAGGGACCGGCGAAACACATGATGTGTTACGAACCCAGTGGCATACGAGTCGAATTCATCTGGCCCGGCACCTGACAGTCCGATGTCCCCGACCCCGCCGCCGCCCGACGCCCTGCTGTTGCTCACCAGCCGCTGCCCGCACTGCCCGGCCGTGCTGCAGGGTCTGTCCGACCTCGTCAAGTCCGGCCGCATCGGCCGACTGGAAGCCGTGAACATCGAGGCGCACCCGGAAGTCGCCGCGGAACACGGGGCGCGCAGCGTGCCATGGATACGCATCGGCGAATTCGAACTGGAAGGCCTGCACTCGCCGGCCGAGCTGGCAGAATGGGCCAGCCGTGCAGCTTCACCAAACGGCGTTGCCGAAGGCTTCGTCGAACTGCTCAGAACCGGGCAACTGGACACCGTCATCCGCATGATCCGGCGCAACCCCCAACACCTCGACCCCTTGCTGCAACTGGCCGGCGACGCCGACACCGATCTGACCGTACGTATTGGTATCAGCGCGGTAATGGAGGACCTGGAAGGCAGCAAGACACTGAAAGACAAGCTGCCGGCACTGCTGGAACTGAGCCGGCACAATGACCCACGCGTGCGCGCCGATGCCTGTCACTTCCTGATGCTGACAGGGTTACCGGAAGCGAAGGAAAGGCTCAGGGAAATGACCGAAGACCGCGAACGTGCGGTACGGGATGTCGCAGCAGACGCACTGGAGGAAATGGACGAAAACGGTAAAAAATAAAAAAGTAAAAAAGAAAAAAGGGGACGGAGGGATTAAATTTTAATCCCTCCGTCCCCTTTTTTCTCCAGGACTGTTTCCATCTGCCCTGCCGTGACCGGCAACGTTAATACCTCGTACAGTGGAAACAGTTCTGCAAGCTTGTCTACGTACTGCCGTTCGAGCTTCTCTACCAGTACGATCACCCGCGTCTCCGGCGAGTAGCGCCGCAGGCTTGCTAGCAGGGTATCGAGGTTGCTGATGTTCACGCCGGCGTAATTGTTGGCATAGCCGTAGTTGAACTCCGCCACCAGGTAAGCCGGGCTGGACTTCCTGAGTTCACCGATCGCCTTGCGTTGTGAGTTCAATTTGACTTCGTCGAACCCCAGGCGCCGGTAAAGCGGCGAAAAATTGGGGTGGGAAGGTGACTCGACAACTGACAGGATCAGGGGTTTCGCCATGGCCTTCTTTCGCTCAGCCGTCCTGGCCGTCGACACGCGGCTGTGTGAGGATCGGGAAGTAGCGCACCGTCAGCCAGCTGAAGGCGATGATCCACAAACTCTGCGACAACGTTACCCACAAGCGGTAGTGCTCGATATCGAACATTGGGAAAGCCACGCGCACCAGCGCCGCAGTGGCTACCAGCAGCAAGATCGGCGTCACCGCAGACGGGGGCTGGCTGATATCGCGGCCGGTATGACCCAGCGCAATGCGTGCCATCATGCCTGAAGTGATCATGCCGATACCGCCGGCGGCAAACGCATGCAACGCCAGATAGGGCGAGATGTCGAGGAAGTACACTGCCGCCTTCAGCGCGAAGCCGACGATGATGGCCGCATAACCGAGATACAGCGACCACAGCAGCGGCTTTTTCCAGATGCCCGGCGTGTACCAGCCGACAATCCGTATGCCGTGCAGCACCAGCAGTGCGATGGCCAGCAGGCTGACCAGCAAACCGTTGGGGCGTACGATATCAACCAGCCAGAACGCCACGAACAACACCACGCTGCTGATATCCAGCCACTTGCGGTTGGTCAGTTGTACGGCATAACCCACGCCGCGCTCAATAAAGAACGGCATGACGCGCCGGCTGAGCATCAGGATCAGTGCCAGCACCAGGTACAGCGCAGAGTACAGGCCGACGAAAATACCGGATGCCAGCACACCGGCCGCGCCCAGGTAGAACAGCAGGTTGCTACCGGCCATCAGCGCGATCTTCAGCAGGATGGCGACCTGCGCCCAGTTCCTCGCGCGTATTACGGGGATCGAAATAGCCACAAGAAAACCGACGTTGAACAGCAGGTCGAATGTAGCGGCATACCAGAGGGTGGTGATATCGCCGAAAGCCAGCAGCAGTCGCGCTGCCAGCCAGCACAAAAACAGCAGCAACAACGGCGTACCGCGTATCGTATTGATGCCGGTCCAGTTACGCACCGCGGTCAGCAGGAAACCGGCTATCACGGCCATGCTGTAGCCGAACAGCATCTCGTGGCCGTGCCAGGCGATGGCGGGAAGACCCGACAGCGGCAGTGTCAGATAGCGGCCAAAGACGAACAGCCAGGTCAGCATGGCGAGCGCGCCGAATGCGCCAGCGCCCAGAAAAAACGGCCGGAAACCCAGCCGCAACCACGCCGCTCCGCGCGGCTGTTTCTCTTCAATCTGTAACATCGGCGACCTGCATTATCCGCTAAGACCATTTTTCATGCTGCGCAATGGTACCGAATCTGCGTGCCTTTTTCGCCTGTCAGCAGACCCAACCGGACGGATCAGATGGCCTTTTTCTTCGCCCCCCCGGAACGAGAATGCCGGTGCTGGGACTTGGCTGGCGTACTGCCTGACTTGCGGCGGCCACCGCCGGCACGTTTCGGCGCGCCGTTGCCGCGACCGTCCCCGTGCCGCGAGGACGGGGAATGGCCCTTGCCGTTACGCCCGTTCTGGATCGGCTCCGCCCTGATGCTCGGGTCGGGCTCGTACCCTTCCAGCGTCACCTTGGGAATCTCGCGCTTCAATAAACGTTCGATATCACGCAGCAGTTTCAGTTCATCCACGCAGACCAGCGAAATCGCTTCGCCTTCGTTACCGGCGCGCCCGGTGCGGCCGATGCGGTGCACATAGTCTTCCGGCACATTGGGCAACTCGTAGTTGACGACGTGCGGCAGTTGATCGATGTCCAGACCGCGTGCGGCGATATCGGTGGCCACCAGTACACGCACATCACCGCTCTTGAAACCGGCCAGCGCGCGGGTACGCGCGCCCTGACTCTTGTTGCCGTGAATCGCGGAGGCAGTCAGGCCGTCCTTGCCCAGTTGTTCGGCGAGGCGGTTGGCACCGTGTTTGGTACGGGTGAACACCAATACCTGGCGCCAGTCGCCGGAACCGATCAGGTAACTCAGCAGTTCGCGCTTGCGCAGCTTGTCCACCGGATGGATGCGCTGTTCGATGCGCTCCGCAGTGGTATTGCGGCGCGCAACTTCGATGAGCTCGGGGTTGTTGAGCAGGCGGTTGGCGAGCTGTTTGATCTCGTTGGAGAAGGTCGCAGAGAACAACAGGGTCTGGCGCGCCGTGTTGTCGGGCAGCAACGCCATGACCTTGCGGATGTCATGGATAAATCCCATGTCGAGCATGCGGTCCGCTTCGTCCAGCACCAGGATCTCGACCTGCGACAGATCCACGGTGCGCTGACCGACGTGATCCAGCAACCGGCCCGGCGTGGCCACCAGAATATCGACACCGCGGCGCAGCTTGTCGATCTGCGGGTTGATCTTGACGCCACCGAAGATGACCGTAGAACGCAGCGGCAGGTGACGACCATAGGTCTTCACACTGTCACCGACCTGCGCGGCCAGTTCCCGCGTAGGGGTCAGAACCAGCGCACGCACCGGGCGACAGCCGCCCTTTGTCGGGCTGTTGCTCAGCCGTTGCAGCAAGGGCAGCGTGAAACCGGCCGTCTTGCCGGTACCGGTCTGGGCGCCGGCCAGTACGTCCCTGCCGTCGAGAACGACGGGGATGGCCTTGCGCTGAATGGGGGTGGGTTCGTTATAGCCCTGCTCGCTGATCGCACGCAGGATGTCGGCCGACAGGCCGAGGGTATCAAATGACATTGAGATTATGACTCCAGTCTTGCCCTCCCTGCGGCAGCATTTGCTGGCGGGAGCCGGTCCGGGCTGGATTAAGGGAATTCTTGCTTGCGGGAGGCCCCGGAACTGCGGGCAAACGGCTCAAGAGTTTTTCCGGCGACAACCAGTGTCGCAAAGGGTGCTAACCGGTCAGGCACCCGGAAAGCCGGCAGTATATCAGAATCCCGACCCGTCGTGGGGAAAAATGAAAAACTGGGCGTCAGCGGGCGGCGCAGTATAATGCCCGGCCCCGAAACGCTCACGGCGATGCCGGAAAAAAACAATGCCTCCAACTCAGATATGGGTCGATGCCGATGCCTGCCCGAATGTCATCAAGGAGATCCTGTTCCGCGCCGCGGACCGGGTCGGCATAGCGGTGATACTGGTTGCCAATCAGCACATCCAGGTACCGGGCTCGCGCTATATCCGCACGGTAAAGGTGGGCGCGGGTTTTGACGTGGCAGACAACTACATTGTGCAACACGCCGATGCCGGCGATCTTGTGATCACCGCCGACATCCCGCTGGCCGCCGAGGTTATCGCAAACGACTGCGTGGCGCTGAACCCGCGCGGTGACCTGTATACCGAGGAGAATATCCGCCAACGCCTGAATATGCGCGACTTCATGGACACCCTGCGCAGCAGCGGCATCGATACCGGTGGCCCCGCATCGTTCAGCCAGGCCGACCGCCAGGCATTCGCCAACCAGCTGGACCGTATGCTGGCGCGGAAAAATTGATTCAGATCATGTCGCGACAGCCGGTTCATGGTGTGGAATAGCGCCAGCCCAACCACAGGAGACCGGACATGACGATGACATATTTGTACCGGATAATTACCGTCACGCTGCTGGCAGGTGTCCTGGTTTCACCAGCCCAGGCCGCATCTGCGACGGACGACGCCGATATCCAGGCTCGGGTGGCAGCGGCACGACAGACCGCCAGCGCTTTTATGAAACAACTGGGCGGCACCATGAAAAGGGAAATGCAGGCCGGCGGCCCGGTCGCCGCCATGAAGGTATGCCGCGAACAGGCCCCGCGTATCGCCAATGAAATCTCGCTGGAAAAGGGCTGGAAAGTGACCCGTGTCGGGACACGGGTACGCAACAGCATGCTCGGCATGCCGGATGCCTGGGAACAGCGTGTTTTGAAAGCGTTCGAGGAACGCTCGGCAAAAGGCGAGAAGTTCCACGATATGACCTACTACGAAGTCGTCGAGGAACCGGCCGGACGCTCGTTGCGCTTCATGAAGGCGATTGGCGTCGCACCACAGTGCCTGGTCTGCCACGGCCCCGCCGAACAGATTGCGGGACCAGTGCGCCACCAGCTCAGGGTGCTGTACCCGCACGATCGCGCGACTGGCTACAGGGTCGGTGAGCTGCGCGGGGCCGTAAGTATCAAGCAGCCACTGGACGACTGACGCACCGCACGCTCAGTTCAGCCAGCGCACCAGGTAGTATATCTTCTGGCTCTCGGACGAGGTGGACGGCCCGGCGACGATGGCCGCGTGCCGTTTGCGCTCGGGATTTGAGGCCTGCAGCGCAGCTTCCTCCGAGTCCACTTCCGTCACGCAGTTGGCCGGCACACGCTTCTTCTTTTTTGGCGCGTACACCACGGCAAAAATTTCCTTCACCACACCATTGCCGCGATCGCCCATCAAACCGTAAATCGAAACACCCATAAACCCTGTGTCGCCCTCAGTGATTTTGCGCCACGGTACGCCACGCGCGGCTCCCGCACAATGCCCAAAAGAAAGTGCCGGTATTACGGCAACCGGATTCCTGAACGTGATCGCAGTGCGGTACATCCCTGCATATAAGCGTTATGTTATACACAGCAAAATCAGCGTCCTGAAAATTTCAGCGCGAAACCCGTCTGACTTTCTGTCATGCTTAAATTAGATTACGTAACCTACTGTTTTACATATTATATTACAAACTGATGACTTTTTGATCGATTTAACGATAAACCTGCAGTAAACACAGGAAAACGCTTTTTCAAACGGTTACTCCACAGACTTATCCACAGAATTTGTGGATAACTTCACGTGTGCAAAAACGCCGGAAACATGGCGGATCAGCGCTGGCGTTCTTGCACGACCACCCAGGGAGCCACCACCGTGGCCCAGAGTTCCGGGTCACGCTTGCTCCAGTCACGGGCTACGTCATTCGGCAGGTAACGCACCTTCTCGCTGGTCAACCAGACCTCGACCGTCGCCTTGTCATCGTTGGCAAAGCTGGTTGCCACCTCGATCAGGTCCAGCGCACCGTCGACCTGGATAACGACACCACGGGCGAAGTGGGGTTCGAGCGCACGCCAGCTGATGCGCGCCGTTTCCTTGAGCAGGTCGGCGTGAGTGTAGCGCGGGGTGTCTTCGTTCATGGCGGCAAACCTCAATCAAACAGTGTGCGAATCCGGTAGGCCAGCCCGTTGGAGCGGCGACGCGGATTCAGCTCGGCAATATCCACCAGCCGCTCGCGCAACTGACGCGTAGTTGCCGGCCGGCGCAGGAATACGCCAACCTGCTTGTAGTTCTGTGGGGTGGTCAAACAAAAGCCCGATTCGAAGCGGTTGCGGCACGCAGCCTGGGCCACATAGGCAGAGACGTCCAGTTCCAGTCGCGAGGCAAAGTTACTGACGATGGCACCGTCGCCGCTCAGCAGGCCCAGCAGCGAACGCACCCATTCGCCACCGGCGTGGATGGCGCGTTGCGGCTCTCCATCCACCTCGCCGAACAGATCGTCGATGACCAGGTCGAAAGCCGGCCCCTCATACCGGCGCACCCAGTCGATGGCATCGGCCTCGAGAAGCTGCACATCGTCACCGTGCACACCGAAAAAGCGCTTTGCGACCGACAGGTGAACCGGATTCAGTTCGACGCCGGTAATCTGCTGCGGCTGCACGAAACGGCGCAGGTTCTGGATCACCGCGCCACCGCCCACGCCCAGCACCAGAATGCGCCGCAGTTCACCGGGCCGGAAAAAAAATGCCGGCAACAGCAGCAGGTCCCACACGCTGCCGGTCACCGGCCGCGCGGGATTGTACTGACTATGGAACACGCCGTTGGTGTACAGGCGCAGCGTGCGGCCGGCGCGACGCACCTGATAATCCACGCCGTCGGCGCGCTTCTGCCAAACGATGCTCATAGCCCATCCTGCCATAAAAAAACCCGGCGCTCCCGATGGAGGCGCCGGGCCGGGTCTGCCAACCGCCGGATCAGTTGTTCTCGATCACGATCTGTGGGAACTTGGCGGCGTGGTTCTTTGACTTCTGCGACAGCTTGGCCGCGGTACGACGAGCGATCTCGCGGTAGATCTGCGCGATGCGACCTTCCGGCTCGGCAACCACCGAGGGGCGACCGGCATCGACTTCCTCGCGGATCTTCCTGTCCAGCGGCAGAGCGCCGAGGAAATCGACATCGTACTGGTCGGACATGCGCTGACCACCACCCTCGCCGAAAATGTGCTCCTCGTGGCCGCATTCACTGCAAATGTGGATGCTCATGTTTTCGATGATGCCCAGCACCGGCACCTCGACCTTCTCGAACATCTTGAGACCCTTGCGGGCATCAAGCAGCGCGATGTCCTGCGGCGTGGTGACGATGACCGCGCCACTGACCGGCACCTGCTGGGCCAGCGTCAGCTGCACGTCGCCGGTACCCGGCGGCAGGTCGATAACCAGGTAGTCGAGGTTGCTCCAGTTGGTGTCGTTGAGCAGCTGCTGCAGGGCCTGGGTGACCATCGGGCCACGCCAGATCATCGGCGTTTCTTCATCGACCAGGAAGCCGATCGACATGGTCTGTATGTGGTAGCTGACCATGGGCTCCAGTGTCTGGCCGTCCTTGGACTCAGGCTGACCGCTGATGCCGAGCATGCGCGGCTGGCTGGGTCCGTAGATATCCGCATCCAGCACGCCGACCGAAGCGCCCTCGGCGGACAGTGCCAGCGCCAGGTTGGTGGCCGTCGTGGACTTGCCTACGCCGCCCTTGCCGGACGCCACCGCGATAATGTTCTTGATGCTGCCAATGGTCTTGACGCCCTTCTGCACCGAGTGGGCCTGAATTGCCGTGCTGATATTGACACGCGCCTGCGCCACACCGTCCAGCGACTCGACCATGTCTTTCAGTCTGGAGGCCAGCTCGCCCTTGTAACCATCGGCGGGGAACCCCAGGACCACGTCGACAACCACCTGGTCGCCTTCGACCATGATGTTGCGAACTGTTTTGGCGGACACCAGATCCGTTTCCAGATAAGGATCGATGTATTCCTTGAGTTTGCTCTCGACTTGCTGTTGGGTAACCTCAGCCATGGTGCTGTTCCTCTAGATCTCGAATAACCGGCCGTCCGGCCTTGAAAATCCTGAAAATTTGAAGCGGCGATTGTACACAGTTCGAGGACTCCGGTCTTCATCCCGATTTGTACGGTTTAGAAGGGGGGTTGATCAGCTCGCCCCGGATCGGAGCCCCTTTCAGGGCTTCGGCGCAGGCATGCGCAAGGCGCCCTGAAAGGGGCTCCGATCCGGGGCTAAGTGGCAGATTTCTTGTGGGTTCGTTCGGAGTTTGTGCCGCCCGCCATTTCCCGCCGAACCGAGAGTCCTCCGCCGGCAGCGCGCGGCGGGCGCCTTGCGCATGCCTGCGCCGAAGCCCGACGGGTGCTGCCGGTGGAGGACTCGCCTCGAAGCCACCCGCCCAAAGCTGCAGCCGCTCTGCCAGAACCCCGAACATCTGGCATAATGCCCCGCTATCTGTCTAATCACTCAGGAATAACATGTCTACCGCGCCCCGCAAGATTCTGGTCACCAGCGCCCTGCCGTACGCCAACGGCTCCATCCATCTCGGCCACCTGGTGGAATATATCCAGACCGATATATGGGCGCGTTTCCAGAAGATGTGCGGCCATGAGTGCTACTACGTATGCGCCGACGACGCCCACGGCACACCGATCATGCTGCGCGCCCGGCAGGAGGGCATTACGCCGGAGGCACTGATCGAGAAGATGAACGTGGAGCACCAGGCTGACTTCGCCGCGTTCCACGTCGCCTTCGACAATTATTACAGCACCCACTCGCCGGAGAACCGCGAATTCGCCGAGCAGATCTATCTGCGCCTGCGCGACGCCGGCCACATCGAGAAACGCACCATCACCCAGTACTACGACCCGGAAAAGGAGATGTTCCTGCCGGACCGCTTCATCAAGGGCACCTGCCCGAAGTGTGGCGCCGAGGACCAGTACGGCGACAACTGCGAAGTGTGCGGCGCGACCTACGACGCCAGTGAACTGAAAAACCCGCGCTCGGTACTCAGTGGCGCCACGCCGGTAGAACGCGAGTCCGAGCACTATTTCTTCAAGCTCTCGGATTTCAGCGACATGCTGGCCGACTACCTGCAAACCTCCACCCAGCCGGAGGTCGCCAACAAGATGAAGGAGTGGCTGGAGGCAGGCCTGCAGGACTGGGACATCTCGCGCGACGCGCCGTACTTCGGCTTCGAGATCCCCGATGCGCCCGGCAAGTTTTTCTATGTATGGCTGGACGCGCCCATGGGCTACATGGCCAGCTTCAAAAACCTGTGCGACCAGCGCGGGATGAACTTCGACGAGTGGTGGGCGAAGGACTCCGACGCCGAGTTGTACCACTTCATCGGCAAGGACATCCTGCGCTTCCACACGCTGTTCTGGCCCGCCGTGCTGGAAGGGTCGGGCTACCGCAAGCCGACGCGTGTGTTCGCACACGGATTCCTGACCGTCAATGGCCAGAAGATGTCCAAGTCGCGCGGCACTTTCATCAATGCGCGTACCTGGCTGGCGCACATCGACCCGGAATACCTGCGCTACTACTACGCGGCCAAGCTGTCCGGCGGCATCGACGATATCGATCTCAACCTGGAAGACTTCATCGCGCGTATCAACAGTGACCTGGTCGGCAAGTACGTGAACATTGCCAGCCGTACCGCGAACTTTATTGTGAAACAGTTCAACGGCGAACTGTTGCGGCTCGACGAGGCGGTTACCGGCGAAAGTGAGCGCGACAGCTACCTGGCCGATGTGCTGGGCGTGGCCGACAACGTGGCGCAACACTACGAAACACGTGAATACGGCCAGGCGGTGCGCGAAATCATGAAACTGGCCGATCATATCAACCAGTATTTCGACAACAACGAACCCTGGAAGCTGGCGAAGGACCCCGATCAGAAAGACACTCTGCACCGCATCTGCTCGCGCATCCTGCACGGCTTCCATACCCTGTCCATCCTGCTGACACCGATCCTGCCAACGCTGACCGAACGCGTGGCAAAAGAACTGTTCGGCAAGGCGCAGACCTTTGCCTGGAATGACCTCGAGCCGGCCGCATTCCCGACCACGCTGAACAAATTCAAACACCTGGCCAAACGCGTCGAAACGGCGGCCGTCGAAGCCATGCTGGAAGCATCAAAAGAGGACCTGAAGGTGACCGAACACAAGCCTGCCGGCGGACCACTCGCCGACGAACCGATCGTCGATACCATCGACTTCGACACCTTCGCCAAACTGGACCTGCGCATCGCGCGCATCGTCAAGGCCGAAGCCGTCGAGGGGGCCGACAAGCTGTTGCGGCTGACACTGGATATCGGCGGCGAAACCCGCAACGTGTTCGCCGGCATCAAGAGCGCCTACGCACCGGAAGATCTCGAAGGCCGCCTGACGGTGATGGTCGCCAACCTGGCGCCGCGCAAGATGCGCTTCGGCGTCTCCGAAGGCATGGTGCTGGCCGCCGGCCCGGGCGGCGAGAACCTGTTCATCCTGTCCCCGGATGAAGGCGCCGAACCGGGCATGCGGGTCAAATAGCGATATAAAGCGTCAGTGTGCCGGAGGTTTCCGGCTCACGGTTTGCCCGCTACGCGGTTTCCCCTGCGCTACTCGCGCGGAAATAAGTAAATAAGGGGACGAAAAAGGGGACGGAGGGATTAAAATTTAATCCCTCCGTCCCCTTTTTCCTCTTTTTCCTAGCGGGGGAGTCGAGGGTGTGTCCCGGCTCCGTCAGGCGTTGGCGCAGCCGAGCATCGCAGACATTTTGCGATCAAGCGAGCGTTGTCTGAGTGGTTCGCGCGCCAGCGCGGACCGCGAGTTTCGCGAGCGCGCAAAATGTCGAGAAGCGCAGGGGACCCGCGCAGCGGGCAAGTCATCGCCTGACGGAGCCGGGACACACCCTCGACGGTTCAAACACACCATATCCCGCACAAAAAACCGAACAACTTCCCCCAACCCGGTCGCCGCAGTAATATAGGCCCATGGCCGAAATCACCCTCATCCTCATCAGCACCGTGCTGGTCAACAACTTCGTGCTGGTGAAGTTTCTCGGTCTGTGCCCTTTCCTCGGCGTGTCGCGCAAACTGGAGACCGCCACCGGCATGGCACTGGCGACCACTTTCGTGCTGACACTCTCATCGGTGTGCGCCTACCTCGCCAACGAATACCTGCTGGCGCCGCTGGGGCTGGAATACCTGCGTACCATTACCTTTATCCTGGTCATCGCGGTGGTCGTGCAGTTCACTGAAATGGTGGTGCACAAAACCAGCCCGGTGCTGTACCAGGTGCTGGGTATCTTCCTGCCGCTGATCACCACCAACTGCGCGGTGCTCGGCGTGGCGCTGCTCAACGTACAGCAGGACTTCGGCTTCGTCGAATCGGCCTTCTACGGGTTTGGCGCGGCGGTCGGCTTCTCGATGGTGTTGATTCTGTTCGCCGCCATGCGTGAACGCATTACCGTGGCCGATGTGCCGCAACCGTTCCAGGGAGCAGCCATCGCGCTGGTAACGGCAGGCCTGATGTCGCTGGCCTTCATGGGCTTCTCGGGCCTGATCAAGGGCTGACGGCATGCTCACCGCCATGCTTGCCATCGGCGCACTGGCCGCCCTGTTCGGGCTGCTGCTGGGCTATTCGGCTATCCGCTTCAAGGTGGAATCCGATCCGATTGTCGACCAGATCGACGCGCTGCTGCCGCAGACCCAGTGCGGCCAGTGCGGCTTCGCCGGTTGCCGGCCTTATGCCGAAGCCATCGCCGCGGGCGAAGCCGATATCAACCAGTGCCCTCCAGGTGGCGAAACGACTATCCAGGCGCTCGCCGACCTGCTCGGCGTCGACCCCAAGCCCCTCAACGAGGAACACGGCGAACACTCGGAGAAAATGGTGGCGGTCATCGACGAACAGACCTGTATCGGTTGCACACTGTGTATTCAGGCCTGCCCGGTGGACGCAATTCTGGGTGCCGCCAAACAAATGCATACCGTCATCGCCGAGGAATGCACCGGCTGCGCGCTGTGCCTGCCACCCTGCCCGGTCGACTGTATCGAAATGGTGCCGGTGAAGCGTGACCTGAGCCAGTGGAAGTGGCCCTACCCGGAACCGGAGCACCCGGAAATCGCCAGCGCCGGCAAATAATCCCACAGCGCGAAGTGGCTGCCCGACGCTAAACGATTGATCTCAATCAAACAGCTGATGATTGCCACAGTATTTTTCAGCTCCAACCCTGTACAATGCGTCAGCACATGGTCACGTTGCTCGAAAAACCCGCTACCTTTCCGGGGGGCTTACGCCTGCCCTCGGAGAAGTCGCAGTCGCTGACCGAACCGCTCAAGCCCGCCGCCATACCCGCACGCCTGTACGTACCGCTCAGCCAGAATATCGGCGAACCGGCGGAGGCCGTCGTCAAGCCGGGCGACAAGGTACTGCGCGGCCAGCTTGTCGCGCGCTCGCTGGGCTATATCTCTGCGCCGGTGCACGCCCCCACCTCCGGCGTGGTCCGCGACGTCGGCGACTACCCGGTTCCGCATCCTTCCGGGCTGTCGGCCCCCTGTATCGTCATCGACAGCGACGGCGAGGACCGGGCGGCAGATACCGGACTGCGAATGGACAATGTATACGATGCCGACCCGGCGGATATCCGCCAGCGGGTACGCGATGCCGGCATCGTCGGGCTGGGCGGCGCCGGCTTCCCCACCGCGGTCAAACTCAACCCCGGCCCCGACCACGTAGTCGACCTGCTGGTAATCAACGGCGCCGAATGCGAACCCTATATCACCTGCGACGAGGCACTGATGTGCTGCCGGCCCGGCGACATTATCGAGGGCATTCGCATCATGCGCCATGCCCTGCATGCAAGGCAGGTAGTGATCGGCATCGAGGACACCATGCCGAATGCCATCGAATGCCTGCAAAATGAACTGGCCCGGATAGACGACACGGACATCCGTATCGTCGCTGTCCCGACCCGTTATCCGGCCGGCGGCGAAAAACAACTGATTTACACACTGACCGGCGAGGAAGTCCCGAGTCAGGGGTTGCCTATCGATATCGGCGTCGTCTGCCACAATGTGGGCACCGCGGCGGCTGTTGCCCGTGCCATCCACCACGGCGAGCCGCTGATCTCGCGTATCGTAACGGTGACCGGCGCGGGCGTTCAGCAACCGTGCAACCTCGAAGTACGCGTTGGCACGCCGATCAGCGAACTGATCGAACAATCCGGCGGCTACACCCCCGCTGTCGCGCGTCTGCTGATGGGCGGGCCGATGATGGGTTTTGCGCTGCGTTCCGATCAGGTGCCGGTCATCAAGACGACCAACTGCATCCTCGCCGCCAGCCGGGAGGAAGCACCGGATCCGCCGGCAGCGGCCCCGTGCATCCGTTGCGCCCGGTGCACGGATGTGTGTCCGGCCCGCCTGCTGCCCCAGCAGTTGTACTGGTACGCGTTTGCCCGCGATATGGAGAAAATCCAGGACTACAACCTGTTTGACTGCATCGAGTGCGGCTGCTGCGCGCTGGTCTGCCCCAGCCATATTCCGCTGGTGCAATACTACCGCTTCGCCAAGACCGAGATCTGGGACATGGAGCGCGAGCGCGAAAAGGCAGATCTCGCCCGGCGCCGCCACGAGGCACGGCTGCAACGACTGGAACGCGAGAAGAAAGCACTGGAAGAGCGCCGTGCCCGCGCCCGCAAGGCGCTGGACAAGAAACCCAAAGCCGGCGACGCCGACGCCAAGCAGGCCGAGATCGCCGCAGCGCTGGCGCGCGTCAAGGCGAAAAAGAACGAATCCGCAACGGATGCCACACCGCGCAATACTGACAACCTGACCACGGACCAGCAGGCGAAAATCGAGGCTATCGAGCGAAGTCGCGCCGGCAAGGCCGACGGAGCCTGAAGCCCATGGAATTCCCGACCCGAAGCTCGCCCTACCTGCCACTGTCCAACGACCTGTCGCGTCTGATGGTCAGCGTCATGCTGGCACTGGTCCCCGGTGCACTGGCGCTGTTCTGGTTCTTTGGCTGGGGGGTGATATTCAACCTGGTGATTGCGACCTCGACCGCATTGCTGTCGGAGGCTGCGGTACTGCGGCTGCGTAACAAGCCGGTGCGCCCGGCACTGTACGACGGCAGCGCGGCACTGACCGGTCTGCTGCTGGGACTGGCACTCCCGCCGCTCGCGCCCTGGTGGATCCCGGTAATCGGAACACTGTTCGCCATCGTTATCGCCAAGCAGCTGTATGGCGGTCTCGGTTACAACCCCTTCAATCCGGCGATGATCGGCTTCGTGGTACTGATCACTTCTTTCCCGTTACAGATGACACTGTGGTCTCCTCCGAACGGTATCGGCCACGAAACCGCCGGCTTCGTTGACACCCTGCGACTGGTACTGACCGAAACGCTGCCGGCCGGCACCACGCTGGACAGTATCACCATGGCCACGCCGCTGGACGAAGCGAAAACCCTCAGCGGCCTGAACCTGACCTGGGCGGAAATCCTGGCCGATCCGCGTTTCGGCAACTACGGTGGCTACGGCTGGGAGTGGATCAATCTGGCATTCCTGCTGGGCGGCCTGTGGCTGTGGAAACGCAAATCCATTCAGTGGCAGATTCCGGCCGGCATGCTCGGCGCGCTGTTCGTCGTGTCACTGTTGTTCTATATTGCTGACGCTGACAGTTTCGGCTCGCCGCTGTTCCACCTGTTCAGTGGTGCCACCATGCTCGGCGCCTTCTTTATCGCCACCGATCCGGTATCGGCAGCGACCACACCACGCGGTCGCCTGTACTACGGCGCCGGTATCGGCATACTGGTTTACGTGATACGTACCTGGGGCGGTTATCCGGACGGCGTTGCCTTCGGCGTGCTGCTGATGAACATGGCCGCGCCCACGATTGACTACTACACCAAACCGCGCGTGTTCGGCCAGCGCGAGGAACAGGACGACTGACGCATGAATTACCGTCCGGTTCTGGTTTCCGCCGCCTTCCTGTTCCTGTTTGCTGTCATCGGCAGCGGCCTGGTGGCGTTCACGCACGACCGGACCGCCGACCGCATCCACGACAACGAGCGTCGCGCACTGCTGAAAAGCCTGAACGAACTGATCCCCCCGGACCGCTACGACAACGACATTTTCCACGACATACTCTATGTCCGCGACAAAAAGCTGCTTGGCACCGACAAACCGGTGCCGGTCTACCGGGCACGCAAGAACGGCTGGCCGGTTGCCGCGGTACTGGCGCCGGTTGCCCCGGATGGATATAACGGCAGCATCCGCCTGCTGGTGGCGATCAACCTGGACGGCACGCTGGCCGGCGTGCGCGTGGTACAGCATCGCGAAACCCCCGGACTGGGCGACGCTATCGAAACCTCACGGTCGGACTGGATACTCGGGTTTGCCGGCAAGTCGCTCGACAATCCGGACAAGGACGGCTGGAAAGTCAAACGTGACGGCGGTAAATTTGACCAGTTCACCGGCGCCACCATAACCCCGCGCGCTGTCGTGAAAGCGGTTCACAATGCTTTGCTATACTACCGCGAACACAGCCACGAACTGTTTGAACAACACCCCGAGGTAACGACCGAGCCATGATCGACAACCGAACCATCATCCGCGACGGTTTATGGACCAACAATGTCGGCCTGGTGCAGATCCTCGGCCTGTGCCCGCTGCTTGCGGTTACCGGCACCTTTATCAACGGCCTCGGACTGGGACTGGCGACCATGGCCACCCTGATTGCCTCCAACGTAACCGTGTCGGCGATCCGCTCGCTGGTGCGACCGGAAGTGCGCATCCCGGTCTTCGTGCTGGTCATCGCCTCGATCGTGACCATCATCGAGTTGTTGATGAGTGCCTACATGTATGACCTGTACAAGGTGCTGGGCATTTTTATTCCCCTGATCGTCACTAACTGCGCCATTATCGGCCGCGCCGAGGCTTTCGCTTCAAAACACAGTATCATCCCCTCCTTCCTCGACGGGCTGAGCATGGGCCTGGGCTTCACACTGGTGCTGGTCACGCTCGGTTCCATGCGCGAGATCATTGGTCATGGCACCCTGTTTTCGCACGCACACCGCATGTTCGGTGAGTTGCTGCCCGACATCACCATCGTATTTTCAGACCACTACAACGGTTTCCTGCTGGCGGTGCTGCCACCGGGTGCTTTCATCGGACTGGGCTTGCTGATCGCCCTGAAAAATATCATCGACCAGCGCGCGCAGACACGCGCCGCCACGGCCACGGTCGGTACACCGGTCCCCCAGACCAGCTAATATCAATAATGAATGAATAAACAGAAACGCGTCGACATCTTCACCCGGCTTCGCAACGAAAACCCGCACCCCACGACCGAACTCAACTACGGCAATCCCTTCCAGTTACTGGTCGCTGTGGTGCTGTCCGCTCAATCTACCGACGTGGGCGTTAACAAGGCAACCAAGGCGCTGTTCAGGAAGGTGAAAACGCCGCAGGACATGCTCAGGCTGGGGGAGCAGGGCTTAAAGCAGCACATCAAAACTATCGGTCTGTACAACACCAAGGCAGGAAATGTCATCAAGACCTGCAAACTTCTGGTGGAAAAACACGGCGGCGAGGTACCGGCAGACCGCGAGTCACTGGAGGCACTGCCGGGGGTCGGTCGCAAAACGGCGAACGTGGTACTCAATACCGCCTTCGGCCACCCCACGATTGCGGTGGACACCCATATTTTCCGCGTCTCCAACCGGACCGGACTCGCGCCGGGCAGGAACGTCAACGAGGTGGAACGCAAGCTGGTCCGGTTCACACCGGACGAATTCAGGCAGGACGCCCACCACTGGCTGATTCTGCATGGCCGTTACACCTGCATTGCGCGCAAGCCACGCTGCGACAGTTGTGTCATCGAGGATCTGTGCGAATACCGCCACAAGACAGAAAACTGACGCCAATTGGCGACAGGCAAAAACTTGCAACCCAGTCAGATAACTGAGTACCCTCTCAAACCGATTCGAAGCGGAAACAGGCTATGCTGTTTGGACAAGACCGGGATCAGCTGCGCGGCTACTACTGCAAGGCATGGCAAGCCCGACGCGCGGGCATGACACTGGACCCCCTGCAGACACAGATCGTCAACGTCATTGAGCAGCACCCGGAATATCAGCCGCTGCTGGAACATCCACAACAGGCACTCGGCAGGGATTATTTGCCGGAGCTCGGGGAAACCAACCCGTTTCTGCACATGGGCATGCACCTGGGTCTGCGCGAGCAGGTCGAGACGGACCGCCCCGCAGGCATTAAAGCACTATATCAGCGCCTGCTCATACAGTACCGGGATGCGCACGACCTGGAACATAAAATGATGGAGTGCCTTGCGGAAATGATCTGGCAAACACAGAAGACCGGCACACCGCCAGACGAAGCCTGTTATCTGAAATGTCTGAAGTTACTGGAAAAAGGAACCTTAACGCGGAATCCTGTTATCTGACGGCACGGAAACTTTTTAACCACCCACTGGTCGTAACGGCTGTTGTTTGCATTGATCGATGGCGGAAACTGCCAGTTCAACCGGGCACCCTGCGGGGCGCCAATACTTATAAGCCTTAAGGAGGCATATCACAATGTCCAAAACTACTGCAATCAAACCCCTGGCCCTGGCAATGGGCGCGGCTTTTGTTACTTCACTGGCCGGTGCCTCAGTTGCGAATGCGGCGGAAAACCCCTTTGGCATGACCGAACTCTCCAGCGGCTATATGGTTTCCGAGGGCGGCATGAAAGAAGGGAAATGTGGTTCATCACACATGAAGAAAAAGGAAGGCAAGTGCGGTGGCAACATGTCCAACATGCCCAAGGAAAAAATGAAGGAAGGCAAGTGCGGCGGCAGCATGAAGAAGGATAAAATGAAGGACGGCAAGTGTGGTGGCGCAACGGCCGAAAAGATGAAGAAAGAAGGCAAGTGCGGCAGCAACATGCCCAAGAGCAAGATGAAGGAAGGCAAGTGTGGCGAGGGCAAGTGCGGCGGCAGCATGAAGAAGAAGTAAGCTGTACCCGTCATGACAACGTCCCGCTACCCCGTTCATGGAGCAGGACTGGGCCTGCGGCGGACCCTGATGGGTCCGCTGGCAGACCACCCCCCGGAACAGGTGGACTTCTACGAGGTCGCACCGGAAAACTGGATCGGTATGGGTGGCCGCTGGGGCAAACAGTTCCGCGCATTTACCGAACGCTATCCCTTCATCTGTCACGGACTGTCGCTTTCCATCGGCAGCCCGGCCCCACTGGATGAGACCTTTCTTCGCAGAATAAAACGCTTTTTGGACGAACACCGGATTCGCGCATACACCGAACACCTGAGCTATTGCAGCGATGACGGGCACCTCTATGACCTGATGCCCATCCCTTTCACGGAACAGGCCGTGCACTATGTTGCTGAACGCATCCGTCGCACCCAGGATATTCTCGAACGGCGCATTGCCATGGAGAACGTGTCCTACTACGCAGCACCCGGCAAGGAAATGGAGGAAATCGATTTCATCAACGCCGTACTCGAAGAGGCCGACTGCGACCTGCTGCTCGACGTGAACAATATTTACGTCAACAGCATCAATCACCGCTATGACGCGGAACAGTTCCTCACTGCACTACCCGCCGAACGGGTAATTTATTTTCATGTTGCCGGCCACTACCGGGAGGCCGACGACCTCGTCATCGATACCCACGGCGCAGACATCGTTGACCCTGTGTGGGCGCTGCTGGACAAGGCGTACGCACACTTCGGGCCGGTGCCGACATTACTGGAACGTGATTTCAACATCCCGCCACTGGCCGAGCTGCTGACCGAAGTGGACCGGATTGCTTCCATGCAGCAGGCATGGAAGCAACACGACAGCGTGCCGAACAAGACACATGGCTGAGCACGGCTTCACACAACAGCAGTATGCCTTTGCCGCGCACATTCGTCAGCCGGACAGGAACCCGGCCCCGCAAGGCATTGAGGATCGCCGCATGGCGATCTACCGCGAACTGTTCTACAACAACGTGGAAAGCTTTTTGTCTGACGGTTTCCCGGTATTGCGTGCGCTCATGGACGACGCCAGCTGGCACGCCATGGCGCGTGATTTTTTTGCCAACCACCGCTGCCACTCGCCGCTGTTCATGGAGATCTCGCGCGAATTTCTTGGCTACCTCGAAGAAGAACGTGGCGAACACAGGAACGATCTTCCGTTCCTGCGCGAGCTGGCCCACTACGAGTGGGTGGAGCTGGCGCTGTCGGTTGCCGAGACGGACCAACCACCCTGCACCCGCCCTGACGGCGATCTGCTCGACGGTATACCGGTGCTGTCCAGCCTTGCATGGCCATTGAGTTACCGGTATCCGGTACACCGTATTTCCCCCGATTACCGGCCCGGACGATCCGGCGACGAGATCACCTACCTGCTGGTCTACCGCGACACTCACGATGACGTGAGATTCATTGAACTCAACGCCATCAGTGCGCGGCTGTTCGCGCTGCTACAGGAAAGCGGCACGTTGACCGGGCGTCAGGCGCTCGAGGCTATTGCTGCTGAACTGGACCACCCGCAGCCGGGAGTAGTTATCGATGGAGGCCAGCAGATTTTGCAAGCCTGGCGACAGCGCGACATCGTGCTGGGCGCCAACCCCGTGGATAGCGAAGATCTACCCGAATAATAAATTCAGTCACAGGCTCACGCCCAACCGTCCGGAGAACGACACCATGTATCTGCTCATTCGGCTTCAGCAAATGCTCGACAAGACCCGCGCGTTCGACTTCCTCGGGCCGCTGGCCCTGCGCCTCTACCTGGTGCCGATCTTCTGGATGGCGGGCACCAAAAAACTGGCCGACATGGACAGCATCATCGCCTGGTTTGGCAACCCGGACTGGGGGCTGGGCCTGCCGTTTCCGGAGTTTCTGGCCTGGGCCGCCGCACTCACCGAGGCCGGCGGCGCCATCCTGCTGCTGATCGGGTTTGCCGTGCGCTGGATTTCCATACCGCTGATGATCACCATGCTGGTTGCCATATTCACCGTGCACCTGCCCAATGGCTGGCTTGCAATTGCCGAGGCAACTGGCCCGTTCGCGACGGAACGCACCATCGCCGCCATCGAGCGACTGGAACGGGCCAAGGAGATTCTTCAGCAATACGGCGATTACGACTGGCTGACCGAGTATGGAAACTTTGTGGTGCTCAACAACGGCATCGAAT
This sequence comes from uncultured Thiohalobacter sp., assembly GCA_964433205.1. Lineage (GTDB taxonomy): Bacteria > Pseudomonadota > Gammaproteobacteria > DSM-19610 > DSM-19610 > Thiogranum. The sequence continues at coordinate 58,667 of CAYSRA010000002.1, forward strand.
TCGCCGCAACCTACTTCATTATGCTGCTGGTGCTGTTCTTCATTGGAGCCGGCCGCTATGTCAGTATGGACTACTGGATCCGCAAAGCCTTCATGCGCTGAGGTATCATGACCTCTGTCACAAACAGCGAACAAGGGGACACATGATGCAACTGGGAATGATCGGTCTGGGGCGCATGGGCGCCAACATGGTTCGGCGCCTGCTCAAGGGCGGGCATGCCTGCGTGGTGCACAACCGCAGCCGCGGCCCGGTTGAGAAGATGGTCAGCGAAGGAGCCATTGGTTCTGAAAACCTGGACGACTTCGTGTCGAAACTCGACACCCCCCGCGTCGTCTGGCTGATGGTGCCGGCTGCCGTGGTCGACCAGCACATCGATGAACTGTCGACACGGCTGGACGCCGGCGACATCGTCATCGACGGTGGAAACTCCTATTACAAGGACGATATTGTCCGCGCACGCCGGCTTCAGGATAAGGGCATCCACTACCTCGACGTCGGCACCAGTGGCGGTGTATGGGGACTGGAACGCGGCTACTGCCTGATGATCGGCGGCGACCAGGGCGCAGTCAAACACCTCGACCCGGTATTCGCCACACTGGCACCCGGCATCGGCAACATCGAACGTACCAGCGGCCGCGAGGGCGACCCGTCCACCTCCGAGCAGGGCTATCTGCACTGCGGCCCTGCCGGCGCCGGTCATTTCGTCAAGATGGTCCATAACGGCATCGAGTACGGCCTGATGGCCGCCTATGCAGAAGGCTTCAACATCCTCAGGCACGCCGGCGTTGGCAAACAGAACCAGGATATCGACGCCGAGACGTCGCCGCTGCGCAATCCCGAGGAATACCAGTACGACATTGCCCTGCCGGAGGTCGCCGAATTGTGGCGACGTGGCAGCGTGGTGGCATCCTGGTTGCTCGACCTGACAGCGACCGCGCTGCACGACGATGCCGAACTCGCTGAATTCAGCGGTCGCGTGTCGGACTCCGGCGAGGGACGCTGGACCAGCATTGCCGCGATCGAAGTTGGCGCACCGGCCCCCCTGCTGACCACCGCGCTATACAACCGCTTCAGTTCACGTGGTGAAGCTGACTTTGCCGACAAGATTCTCTCTGCCATGCGTTTTCAGTTTGGCGGGCACCACGAAAAAGGCGGTAGCTGACAGAGTCCATACGTTTTTGTCGGCAACGGCGCCAACCCTCGCCCGCACCGAAGAAATCCCGCTATACTCTGCTGCATGATTATCGAGGATATTGCACGGGAGCCGGCGGCGCTATGACCGGCCTTGCCAGGACACCGCTCCCCTTCATCCTTATGGCCCTGCTGTTCGCCCTGCTGGGCAATAATCCGGCCAGCGGCGCCCCGAATACCGCTGAACCGGTTCGCTTTGGCATCCTGTCGATTGCACCACCATCGCGCATCTATGCACGCTGGCAACCGTTTGCTGACTACATAGGCAAAAAACTCGGTCGCCCCGTTAACATCGTCGTCCCGCGCGGCTTTGGCCGCATGAAGGAAGCCGTGGCAAACCGCGAGGTGGATTTCTTCTATATCAATTCCCACGTCTTCTATCGCCTGAAACAGGCGGGCCAGGCTATCGGCGTGGCGCAGATGCAGAACACCGACGGCCTGACCACCAGCCGTAGCGAAATTTTCGTACGCAGCGACAGTGGAATCTCCGCGATCGACGACCTCGGGGGAAAGACCATTGCGTTCATCAGCCCGATGGGTGCCGGCGGCTACCTGGCACCACTCGCCTACCTGCGCTCACACGATATCGCCGTCGGGACAGGTGTGCACGAAGTGTTCACCAAAAACCTGTCGACGTCGATACACAAAGTACTGCTGAAAGACCTCGACGCCGCCAGCATGTGCGGGGTCAACTTCCGCCTGATGAGTAAAAAAATCGAGACCGGCGAACTGAAAATTATCGCCGTCAGCGACCCCTACCCGGAAAACCTTATCGCTGCCAGGACGGACCTGCCTCCCCGACTGGTGAAGGGCTTTCGCGATGCCGCCATCGGCATGCAGGATGACCCCGCGGGTTCCCGGGTACTGACCGAAATGGCATCCATGAAAGTAAAACGCTTTGTTCCCTACGACCCGGCGCTGGAAGACATAACCCGGGATCTCATCGAACAGGCCGGACTGCCGCACTGATTATGCGCTGGGGGCTCTATCCGCGACTGGCCGTCAGCCTCGGGGTATTGCTCGGCATCGCCATGCTGTCGCTTGGCTACATGTTAGTGTCCGACGCCGGCAAGCGCCTCGAAACCGAACGACTTACGGTTGCCCGCACACTCGCCCACACACTGGCGGACGGCACCGTCGATGCGCTTAGCGCAGAAGACTACGAACTCATGGAGCGCTGGGTGTCATCGATACTGCCAGGTGAAAACTATGCGTATGCCTTCCTGTCCCGGCCGGATGGCCTCATTCTGACACATACCCGGGTCGACATGGTCGGGCGTCGCACAAATATCGACGCAGCACCCGGCCCCGCGCCTTATACCGTCATGACCCGTTACGACCACAGACCGGTGCAGGAAGTGGTATACCCGGTAACCGTCGGTGACAAACACCTCGCGGATGCGCATGTCGCCTACTATCTGGACCAGAACAGACTCCTGAGCAGCGACATGGCGATAAGGATACTGGGGCTTCTGGCGCTGTTCCTGCTGCTACTGCTTGGCGCCACACTACTGATCATCCGCCGCCATACCCGCCCGCTGAAGCGACTCGCTGACTCCATCACGAGGGTGTCTCTGGGGGCTGCACGCGTCGAGTCACTGGACGACACACTACTGAAAAGAACGGACGAAGTCGGCACCCTGGCCCGCGAATACAGCAACATGCTGGAGCGCCTGAACAGCGCATACAACGAACTGCGCAGCGAGGAACAACGTCTGCGCGACAGGGTCGAGGAACGTACCAGCGAACTGCGCCAGTCCAATCTAGAACTGGAGTCCTTCAGCTACTCGGTATCCCACGACCTGCGCGCGCCGCTGCGCGCCATAAACGGATACAGTGAGCTGCTGCTGGAAGACTACCCGCAGTCCCTCGACACCGAAGGCAGGCGTGCACTGCGACGCATCTGCGACAACACCCGCCACATGGAGCAGCTGATCTCGGACCTGCTGGCGCTGTCCCAGGTCAGCCGTCGGGAAATGGTCCGTCTACCCGTCGACCTTTCAGCTATAGTGCGGGAACTCTGCGGCACGCTGCAGAAACAACAGCCGGACCGCAACGTCGAGGTGCAGGTCAACATAACCATGCTTGTCGAGGGTGACCCAGGGCTGCTTCGTATTGCCATGCAGAACCTGATCGATAACGCCTGGAAATATACCGCCAGGGCAGACACGCCACGCATCGAGTTTGGCTCACTGACAGAAGAACCCGGCTGTTTTTATCTCAGGGATAACGGCGCAGGATTCGACATGCGTTACGCAGACAAACTGTTCGGCGTATTTCAGCGCCTGCACCGCGCAGAGGAATTCGAAGGCACCGGCATCGGCCTTGCAACCGTGAAACGCATCATACGCCGCCATGGCGGAACGATTCGTGCCGAATCCGCCCCCGGCGAGGGCGCCACCTTCTATTTCACCCTGACACTGGCCAGGGGCCAGGCACCACCAGCGCCTGACTAGAAGTACCGCGACAGGCGCAGCGTGATGTGGCTGTCCTGTTTAAACGCTGACAATACCGGGCTCTTGCGGGTATTCAGAAACCAGCGGCTTTCCAGTTCCAGTTTCCAGCGGTCACCCAGGCGGCGTTCGGCTTCCACCGACAACTGGTAGGCGCGGTCGTTGCGATCGACCACAACACCGGCCAGTATCTCACTGCTCTGCGTATCATTGAGTACCAGACGGGCGCCAGCAAAGATATCGTCGTCCAGCACGACCGGTGGCGCCGCCGTGAAGTCCTCGCTACGACCGTCGCGCGAATACTCCAGCAACAGGCCGAGATCGGCATCGCTGTTCACGACCTGGTACAGGGTGTACTCGAAACCACCGACACCCGCCAGGAAATTCTCGCCGTTTTGCGCGCGCCACAAACCCTCGAACTTCCACAGCCAGCCCTCGCGGGTGTACTGTATGTCCACACTGGCCTGGTCGATCACGTCATAGACGGCGATAAAACGGGAGAACGTCGCATCCGGCACGAAGCGGGGTTCACGACCGGTGCCATGAAACAACGCTACACCGAAGTCCCAGTCCCCCAGGTAGTGCGAGTAACGCAGGGCAAGATCAACGTGCCGTTGCTCGCGACTGTTACTGTACTGCGCTTCACCATCGATAATCAGCGGGAAACGCAAGCGGCCGTTCTTGCCGGAAAAGGTGCGCTCCCTGAACCCCGGCAATATAAACAGGCTCAACTCACCCCAGTCACGCTGGAACGCCAGCTGCAACATGGGCTGTCCCAGCTTGTCCTCCCCATCGATGTTCTCGATCAGGTCGGTCTGGTTAATGATGTCGACCAGGTGATTCGATTCGGCGACGCCCCAGAACACGCGATTCACGCCGGCGAGGAATTCCCAGTCGTCACCAATATACCGCCACCAGGCCTCGCGCAGGTCCACGTGCGTACGCCGTTGGTCCTGGCTGTCGAGATGCGCAAACGGGATGAGGCTGTACTGGTTGCGCCGGTCATCGCTCTCGAAGCGGAATTCCGGCTGGGCGATGAAAGCCGCCTGCACTCCGTTGAACTGATCGGGATAGGCGGCGTCCGACACAAACAGCATCGACTCGGCAGCGAGGTAGCCCAGAACCTGCGTTTCCCCGGCCTGCACCGGCGTTGCCAGGCACAGTAACAACAGCATCCATCTGTAGTACATCTTTCCTCCTGTTATGCTTCCACCTCGCGCAGACCGCGCCACGCTACGACCCCGGCCAGCAACGCGGCGATCGACGCACCCGCATACATCCACTGCGCCCCGACACCTTCCCACAGATAGCCCGCGAGCAGGCTCCCGATGGCACCACCGGCACCGAAACTGAGACTGCTGTACAACGCCTGCCCGCGTCCCTGGTGGCGGCCGACGAACAGCCGGTGCACCAGATAGATCGCCACCGCATGATACACGCCGAAACTCGCGGCATGCAGCGTCTGCACGAAAATCATCATCGCCGCCTGCTCGACGAACAGCGCCAGCAGCAACCAGCGCAGCGCCGTCAGTGCCGTGGCCACCAGTAACAGCCGGCGTGCGCCGAACCGTGGCAGCCAGCGGTGCATGCGCAGGAACACACCGATTTCCGCCACCACGCCCAGCGCCCACAACTGGCCGATCGCGGACTCGCTGTAGCCATGGTCGGCCAGGTACAGGCTGTAAAAGGTGTAGTAAGGGCCGTGGCTGGCCTGGATCAGGAAACACACCAGCAGCAGCGACACCACAGCCGGGCGCCGCAACACGTTCAGGATAGGCTCGTGACCCGGCGCCTGGTGCCCGGCGGCCTGTTCCGGTACGGCCAGGCTGCTGAACCAGATGAAGGCGAACAACACCGTCAGAATCAAAGGCAGCAGCCCGGTGCCGGCGTAATCGAACAACATGCCCAACCCGGCCACGGCAACAATGAAACCGATCGACCCCCACAAACGGATGCTGCTGTAACGGTGGGTCTCGCTACCCAAATGGTTGAGCGTAACGGCCTCGAACTGCGGCAGTGCCGCGTTCCAGAAGAAACTGAACGCGGTCATCACCAGCGCCAGCCACCAGTAGCCCCGGCCGATGAACACGCCGGTAAACGCCAGCGCCGCCAACAGACTGGCGATGCGGATGATCAGCATGCGCCGGCCGGTATGGTCGGCGATCCATCCCCAGATATTGGGGGCAATGATCTTGGTCGCCATGATGATGGCAATCAGCTCGCCGATCTCGACAGCACTGAAACCCTGTGATTTAAGGTACAGCCCCCAGTAAGGGATCAGCGCGCCGAGCGAGGCGAAATAGAAAAAATAGAAACCGGAGAGTCGCCAGTACATGGCGTCAGTCGATCCGCACCGTGACCACCGCCACTAGGGTGCGGCGGGGATAACGGGGGTCGCGGATTTTACCTCCGCGTTCTGGGCGCGATGGCGCAGCAGATGATCCATCAACACGATCGCCAGCATCGCTTCGGCGATCGGGGTGGCACGAATACCAACGCACGGATCGTGCCGCCCGGTGGTGATGACCTCGACCGGATTGCCGTTGATATCCACCGAACGCCCGGGCAGCCGCAGGCTGGAAGTCGGCTTCAGCGCAATGCTGACAAGTATGTCCTGTCCCGAGGAAATGCCGCCGAGGATCCCACCGGCATTGTTGCTGAGGAACCCCTCCGGGGTCATCTCGTCGCGATGTTCAGTGCCCTTCTGGATAACGCTCTCGAAGCCGGCGCCGATCTCCACACCCTTGACCGCATTGATACTGACCATGGCGTGGGCGATATCGGCATCCAGCCGGTCGAACACCGGTTCACCGAGTCCCGGGATCATGCCGCTGGCGACAACGTTGATGCGTGCGCCGACCGAATCACCGGCCTTGCGCAGCGCGTCCATGTAGGCCTCCAGTTCCGGCACCCGATCCGGATCAGGGCTGAAGAACGGATTCTCATACACTGCATCCTGGTTCTTGTGCTCCAGCACAATCGGACCAAGCTGGGCGAGATAACCGCGGATCTCGATGCCACAGCATTCCCTGAGGTATTTCTTTGCAATACCGCCGGCAGCGACGCGCATGGCGGTTTCGCGCGCCGACGAACGGCCGCCGCCGCGGTAATCCCGAATCCCGTATTTCTGCTGATAGGTATAGTCGGCATGGCCGGGACGGAAACGGTCCATGATCTTCGAGTAGTCCTTGGAGCGCTGGTCGGTATTGTGGATGATCAGCCCGATCGGCGTGCCGGTGGTCCGGCCCTCGAAAACGCCGGACAGAATCTGCACCTCGTCAGCTTCACGCCGCTGGGTGGTATGGCGCGAGGTACCGGGCCTGCGACGATCCAGGTCGGCCTGAAGATCCGCCTCCGATAACGCCATGCCGGGTGGACACCCGTCCACGATACAGCCGATAGCCGGCCCGTGACTTTCGCCAAAGCTGGTGACAGTAAAGAGTTTTCCGATGCTGTTTCCCGACATGGGCCGTATTGTACAGAAGTTTGGGTGGCTGGGAATTGTACGGTAAAAATGTGACGCAGGTCCCGGAAACGGCGCGGTTAAAGGCCCGCCGCATTGCGCCGTTATTCTTGCCGTAACGTTCTACTATCCTGAACAGACAAAGGGGGACGCTGTGAGCCATCCGGCCAACACCATTGGTACCTATCTCGGAAAACCGATACTTGAATCGATTGAAGTGCAGGACGAACCCTATGTGTTCGACCGCATCGCCCAGTACGAAGACGACGAATTCCCGCTCGACCGCCTGAGCGAAAACGAAGTTCTGGTGGAACCCGGCCTGATCTACCGGCACAAGGATTGACGCGCTGTTATGCAGCGGTTTGGCTGCAGGCAGGGATCGTCTAGATCAGCTTCGAAAAGCGCCCTTCCTTTTGCGCGCGGTAGCGATCGAACACCTTGCAGATGTTACGGATCAACAGGCGCCCGCGCTGGTTGACACTGATCTGCCGATCAGCGATCTCCAGCAGACCATCGGCCTGCATCTCTTCCAGCTGTCCCAGTTCGGGCGCGAAGTAGTCATCGAAATCAATCCCGAACTCGCTTTCCACCCGGCGCATGTCCAGGCTGTTGTGACAGATCAACTGCTGGATCACTTCGGCCCGTAAACGGTCGTCGTCGTTGATCGCCACGCCACGCGCCACCGGCAGGCGCGCCGAATCCAGATCGCGGTAGTATTCCTGGACGTCCGTATGGTTCTGGGTATAGCCACCCGGCATCGAACTGATCGCACTGACACCCATGGCGACGAGGTCCGAATCCGCGTGCGTTGAATAACCCTGAAAGTTGCGGTGCAGGCTGCCGGTGCGTTGTGCCTCCGCCAGTTCGTCGTCGCGCAACGCGAAGTGATCCATGCCAATGTACTGGTAACCGGCCGAGGTCAGCCGGTCGATGGTGAGCGCCAGGATAGCGAGCTTCTCGTCGGCATCCGGCAAGTCCTCGACATTGATACGGCGCTGGGGCTTGAAGCGTTCCGGCAGGTGCGCATAGTTGAAAACCGACAGGCGCTCCGGACGCGCGTCGATGACCGCGTCCAGGGTGGCGGAAAAACTGTCCACCGTCTGCAACGGCAAGCCGTACATCAGATCCATGTTGGTCGAGCGGAAGCCGAGCCGGCGCGCCTCGTCCAGTACCGCCAGTGTCTCTTCCAGCGGTTGCACCCGGTGGACGGCCTTCTGCACGGCGGGATTGATGTCCTGCACACCGAGACTGAGCCGGTTGAAACCCAGTTCGCGCAGGGTAGCCAGCGTATTCTCGCGCAACTCGCGCGGGTCAATTTCTATGGAGTACTCGCCGCTGTCGTCACCACCGAGGTTGAAGTTGTCACGCAGTACACCCATCAGCTCGCGCAGTTCCGGTTCACTGAGGAAGGTCGGCGTACCTCCACCAAAATGCAACTGCTCGACGCGGCGTTCCGGGTCGACCAGCGAGGCCTGCAGGCGGATTTCCTTGTACAGGTAGTCGAGATAGTCGCGGGCACGACTGCGATCAGCCGTCACTATCTTGTTACAGGCACAGTAGTAACAGACATGGGCGCAGAACGGGATGTGCACATACAGCGACAACGGTCGGCCGCTGTCATTGCTGGCGCGCACCCAGCGCTCGTGCTCCGCCGCGCCGACATCGGGGCCGAACTCCATGGCGGTGGGGTACGAGGTGTAGCGCGGCCCGCTGCCCGCGTAGCGCCGGATCAGGCCGGCGTCGAAATCGACCGTCTGCTGCATCTGTTTCTCCACAAATTCGTAACCAGCCTAGTCCCGGCATGCCTAAACCGCATTGACCTGCATCAAGCGGGGGCCGCCGCGCCGTATAACCGCTATTCCTCCTCGATCTCCAGCCCTTTGCGGTGCGTCTCGTTTATCTTCAATAACAGGGACTTGAACGGAAGGATACGCTCATCCTGCTTGGCAACAACCCTGACAAACGGGAGGTCTTCGCTGCCAAACTGGTAGCTGCCGTCAGCCATGGAGGCGCGCAGTGCACGCACATCGCGCTCCAGCTCTTCGAGAAATTCCGTCGCCGCCCCCATGGAGTCCATATCGTACTCCGCCGCGGCGCGCAGGTCCTCGATCTCGAACAGCGCCTGCTCCACCAGATCGACATAGGCTTCAGCAGTTTTTGGTCTTCCTAACATGAATTGATCTCCAAACCTGTTTAATTCAAAACACCACGAAATGTTTCCTGGTACTCGCGTGCCTGCGCGGCATCCAGCAGGAACACCCCGTGGCCGCCGCGCTCGAAATCGAGCCAGACAAAGGGCACGTCCGGGAAACACTCCACCAGCATGTCCTGGCTGTTGCCGACCTCGACCACCAGAATGCCGTCGTCGGCCAGCCAGTCGGCCGCCTGCGCCAGCAGGCGCACCACCACTGCCAGCCCGGCCTGGTCGGCACGCAGGCCGAGGGCCGGCTCATGGTGATATTCCTCGGGCAGCGTCTGCATCTCCTCGTCGGACACGTAGGGCGGGTTACTGATAATCAGCTGGTAGCGGGCCGGTTCCAGCGCCTCGAACAGATCGGATTCGACCAGCGTCACCCAGTCTTCCAGCCCGTGCCGCTGCACATTGAGACGCGCCACTGCCAACGCCTCCGGCGAGATATCCACCGCGTCGACATCGGCGTTATCGAAGTGCACCGCACAGGCGATGCCGATGCAACCGCTGCCCGTACACAGATCCAGCACCCGTTCCACATTATCGGGTTCCAGCCAGGGCGTGAACCCGCGTTCGATCCATTCCGCCATTGGCGAGCGCGGCACCAGCACCCGCTCGTCGACATAAAACGGCATGCCTGCAAACCAGGCCTCACCGGTCAGGTACGCGGCCGGCTTGCGCGTGTCGATGCGTTGCCGCAACAACGCCGTCGCGGTTTCGCGCTCCGCCGCCGTGACCCGCGCATCCATATAGTGTTCCGGGAACCCGACCGGCAGGTGCAATGCATGGGAAACCAGCACCAGCGCCTCGTCGAACGCATTGTCGGTGCCATGGCCGAACACCAGCCCGGCCTCGCGGAAACGGCTTGCGCCCCAGCGCACCAGATCCCTGATGCTTTGTAATTCTGCCAGATCAGCCATAAAAAAGATTCCTGTCACCGGGGACACGTCAGTGGAATAATACACCCCCATGATAAAGATAAATGTCACGCCCCGCGTCGCGAGACGCATTATACCGGTACTCGCAGCCGTGTGGTTGCTGGTGTCCTGTACCCCGCCGCAACCCCCGCAACTGGCCGGCGCCACCCTGCTGCTGCCGGCCCGCGAGCTGGCCGCGTTCTCGCTGGTCGATCATCACGGCAAGCCGTTCACCCAGGACTCGCTGCGCGGCCAGTGGAGCCTGGCCTTTTTCGGCTATACCCATTGCCCGGACGTCTGCCCCAATGCTCTCGGCATGCTGAAACGGGTCCAGTCGCTGCTTGAAGATGCCGGCGAAACACCATTACCCCGGATACTCTTTGTCAGCGTCGACCCGGAACGTGATACCCCCGAACAGCTGGCGACTTATGTCAGCTATTTCCACCCGACATTTGTTGGCATTACCGGCCCGGACGAACAGCTCAAACGTCTGACCCGCCAGTTGGGCATCCTCTACGGGCGTTCACCCGGCGGCGACGACAACGATTACCTGGTCGATCACAGCGCGGCGATCATCCTGTTCAACCCGGCGGGCCACTACCAGGCACTGTTCGGTACGCCCCACGACGCAAAAAAGATTGCCAGCGACTTCGTGGCGATCCGCAACTGGTACGAGGCAAGCCGATGATACGGCGATTACGCAACGCGCTGGCAGGGTGGCTGGTGCTGTGCAGCGGTATAGCCGGCGCGACGGGCACCATCGAGATCGACAATGCCTGGATACGCGAGGCGCCACCGGGCGCGCCAATGCTGGCCGGCTACCTGTGCCTGCATAACACAACAGGCGCTGCCGCAACACTGGTCGGTGTACAAAGCCCGCTGTTTCCGCACATCATGATGCACCGCACCGAAATCCGCGAGGGCATGGCACGTATGATGCATCAGGACACGGTTGACGTCCCGGCCGGGCAACGTGTCTGCTTCGAACCGGGCGGCCTGCACCTGATGATGGCCGCCCCGGACCAGCCGCTGAGGGCCGGTGAGCGGGTAGAACTGGAGCTGCAGTTTGCCGACGGGCACTCGCAACGCATACAGGCGCCGGTCAGGGCGCCCTGACACCGATATGACCGGATCATCCGCCGCCTGCTGGCAGGACTACCTCAAGTCGCTGCCGCTGTACCTGCTCCCCCACCACGCCATCTCGCGAATTACCCTGCGCCTGACGCGCATCCGCACGCGCTGGTTCAAGAATGCGCTGATCCGGTGGTTTGCCGACCGCTACCGCGTCAACTGGGACGAATCGCTGTACCAGCGGCCGGAAGATTTTGAACATTTCAACGCCTTTTTTACTCGCGAACTGGCGCCCGGCGCTCGCCCGATCGAAGGCGACGACCACACCGTCGTGAGTCCCGCAGACGGACACATCAGCCAGTTCGGCGAGATCGACGACGAGAAAATTTTCCAGGCCAAGGGCCATTGCTTCAGCATCACCGGGCTGCTCGGCGGCGATACGCAGGCCGCCAGCCTGTTCCGCGATGGCAGCTTCGTGACAGTGTACCTGTCGCCGCGGGACTACCACCGCGTCCACATGCCGCTGACCGGGCAACTGCGCAAAACCCTGTACATACCCGGACGCCTGTTCAGCGTGGCACCGCACACCACCCGGGTCGTGCCGCGCCTGTTCGCCCGCAACGAGCGCCTGGTGGCGATATTTGATACCTGCGCCGGCCCTATGGCCACGGTGCTGGTCGGCGCCATCAACGTCGCCGCCATCGAAACGGTGTGGGCCGGGCTGGTAACGCCGCCGCACCGCCGCAATATCGAAACCCGTGAGTTCTCCGGTGACGAGGTTCGCCTGGCACGCGGCAGCGAAATGGGCCGGTTCAACATGGGCTCGACTGTGATCCTGCTGTTTGGCCCGCAGGCGGTACGCTGGCAGTCCATGCTGGTTGCCGAAGCCCCGCTACGCATGGGCGAAGCCATTGCTGCCGTAAACTGAACCGCGTTAACCTTATCGGGACGCCCACGTTAGTCGTTTATCAGGACACCTGAGAGGACGACCCATGAACCTGATATCACGCACCCTTCCGGCACTGATACTCGGCCTGTCGGGCCTCGGCCTGGGCACCGCCAGCGAGGCGGATACAAGCTTCAGCTTCAGCATTTCCAGCGGCTATATCGTCCCATACGCCAGTCACGGCTACCGGCCCCGGATTCGCGCCTGTGACCCGTACCAACGCCCCCCCGTCCATATCGACACCTATATCGAAAAACGGGTGTACAACGTTCCCGGCTACCGGGAACGCGACCACGAATACCGCGAGTATCGCGAATACCGGGAGTATCGGGGACGGCGCGGCGGGCACCACCGCAAACACGCCGACCGGCACGAACGCCGCCACCACACCGGCTATGCGTATAACGGATATTACTGAGTCTCCGGCATTCCTGTATGCTGACCGGACACTGGAGAACGCGTCCTTGAACCCGTTGGAGGCAGGCATCCCTGCGTGCAAATCCATGTCCGGCCAGTCAGCGCTGAACGATTTTCTCGCCGACGTACAGAGCCGGGCCTACCATGTCGCCTACGGGGCGCTGTGGGAACGCGAGGTCGCGCTCGACGTTGTACAGGAAAGCATGTTGCGCTTTGTCGAGTATTACCGTAACAAACCGGAAAAGGACTGGCCGGCGCTGTTTCGCACCGTGCTCAACAGTAAAATCAACGACCAGCGACGCAGGCGTCTGCTGGGCAACACCACGCGCAAACTGTTGTCGTTGACCGGGCTCGGCCCGTCACACAACGACGAACAGAACGGCATGCTGGAAAACGACCTCCCCCAGCCCGGGCACGAGGACGGCTTCAGCCAGCCGGAAGCCGGCACGACCGATGGCCAGCTGAAACAGCATATCGCGTCGGCACTGGGTAAACTGGCGGAACGTCAGCGGCAGGTTTTCCTGTTGCGCGAGCAGCTGGGACTCAGCATCCGCGAGACCGCCGAAACGCTGGGCTGCTCCGAGAACAGCATCAAACAGCACCATTTCCGCGCCCTGCGCGCCATGCGCAAGCAACTTGCAGAGGTATGGGAACATGAACATGCATGAAGCACACCCCGACAGCGAACAACTCGACCGCCTGCGCGCCGGTCTGCTCGACGACGAGCACGCGCTCAAGACCGGCATCGAATCGCACCTGGCCGACTGCGAGGCATGCCGGAAACGCTACGACTGGTCCGGCCATCTCAAGCCAGGGGGGCTGCCGCTCGACGCCCCCGTCGAGCAACTGGCTAACCTGCGTGAACAGGCGATCAATGCCCCTGCCCCCCCGCGCCGCCTGCTACCGCTGGCCGTTGCGGCCGCACTGGCACTGGTCGCCGTGGTGCTGGTGAAGCCCGCACTGCAGGACCAGCCGGCCCGGACACAGCTGGCGCAGACACCGACGGAAACCACCCCTGTGCTCTACGAAGATCTGGACTTCTACCTGTGGCTGACCGACCATAAGGACAACGCGGACTCCACCACCTGAAGCTGATCATGACCGATACGCGAAACACCGCCATCGTTGCCGCTATCCTCGGCGCCCTGCTGCTCGGCAGCACGGCCAGCGCTGCCATCGACCCGCAGCGTCTGTATCTGGCGGCAAACGGACAGATCCCCTGGCAATCACTCAGCCGCGAGGAACAGGAGGCGCTGCAGAAATACCGGCGCAGCTGGGACAGCTATGACAGCGAGCGCCAGCAACGTATCCGCGAAGGTGCCAGGCGCTTCCAGAGCCTGCCCCCGGACAAGCGTCGCCAGATCCGGCAAAAACGCCAGGAATACGAACGACTTTCCCCCGAAGAACGGCGCCGCCTGAGGGAAGAATACCAGCGCCGGCACAATTAGGCGGTCACGGCGATTCACAGGTCCCCGACAACCCGGTACAATTGCCTGCTGTTTGACGCCCGAGAAAGCCGGTAAATCCTATGCACCCCATGCTCAATATCGCGGTAACCGCCGCGCGCAACGCCGGCGACATCATCGTCCGGTACCTGAATCGCATCGACCGCCTGACCGTCACCAGCAAGGACCGCAACGATTTCGTGTCCGAAGTGGACCGGCAGGCCGAAGACGAGATCATCGCCATTATCCGCAAGGCGTTCCCCGACCACGGCATACTGGCCGAGGAAAGCGGGCAACACCAGGGTAACGAGGAATACCTGTGGATCATCGACCCCCTCGACGGTACCACCAATTTCCTGCACAGCTTTCCCCAGTTCGCCGTGTCTATTGCGTTACAGCACAAGGGCAAACTCGAGCAGGCGGTTATCTACGACCCGATGCGCCAGGAGCTGTTCACCGCCAGCCGCGGTGGCGGCGCATTCCTGGACAATCGCCGCATCCGCGTCAGCAACCTGAAAGGCCTGGAAGGCGCGCTGCTCGGCACCGGCTTCCCGTACAAGGACATGCGGCACCTCGACGCCTACCTGGGGATGTTTCGCGCCCTGATCCCGCAGGTCGCCGGTATCCGTCGCCCCGGTTCCGCGGCGCTGGACCTGGCCTACGTAGCGGCCGGCCGCTTCGACGGGTTCTGGGAGATCGGACTCAAGCCCTGGGATATCGCGGCGGGCATTCTGCTGGTGCGCGAAGCCGGCGGACTGGTCGGTGATCTCGGCGGCGGTCACAATCATCTCGAATCAGGCAATATTGTTGCCGCCGCGCCCAAGCTGTTCCCGTCAATGCTGCGCGAAATCAGGCCCCATCTCAGCGACGCACTGAAAAGCTGAGGCCGTCACAAAATTTCATTGCCGATCGCCCCGGGGGTTCAAGGACTGCGCCTCCCTGGCCGCTACATTTTTCAACGGCACGGACACTTCTGTCGCCGCCAAAAATCACAACAAGACCGCAAACAGGGTAGCCGTAAAAACATCGTATGATGAAGTTCAGTGATAAGGCCTTGAGACTTATTGGACGGAAACTGTTGCACAGCATGGAAGCATCAACGAGTCTGGATGAAACCACATCCGGTTGCGACGAGCCGGCGCCGGAAAATGCACCGCCGACACACCGACAGCCACGCAAACCCACGCTCTGCGAAAAGTCACCGGATACAGTTAAAGCCCGCATTCTTCCTTTTCGAGGCGGCACCCGCGACGACTGATACAGCCTTCGCAAACGTGGGAAACAGCCTTTACCCGCCATCTGATTGTGTGATATACACAGAGTTACTGACTCAGGCTGTATCGGGATGAATGTATGAAACGAGCTGTACTCACCCTGCTGATACCCCCGTTCGCCGCGTGCCGTTTCGGCTGCGCCGGCTGTTGCGCGGCGCCGATTGGCGTGTTCTGGCTTGCCAGTATCACCAGCATCGTCTACGGACTGGTTGGTGGGCCTACCAATTTGATGGGGCCCAGCATCAATACCATACTACTCGGCATCGGCATGTGGGGGGTTGCTTCTGTATGGGCGGCCATCACGATACGCAACACCGATGACGACAAGTGTAAACGGGCCGGCAGCACACTGTGTAACAAGATCATGTCCGGTGCCGACGAAAGCGACCCCTTTGACGAGGTCCGCAAGGCACGTTGAAACCCGCGAGGAACGGCGCTCAGGGCCGGTCGTCGACCTCTCTACCTTCTTTCTGCACCGGCATAAGGTCCGCCTTGCTGATACCCAGTGCCAGTGCTGTCGAACCCGCGACAAAAATCGACGAGTAGGTACCGATAAACACACCGACGATCAACGCCAGGGCAAAGGCGTGGATGATTTCACCCCCGATGAAAAACAGCGCCAGTAACACCAGCAGAGTGGTTGCGGATGTCATCAGGGTGCGCGAAAGGGTCTGGTTGATCGAGGCATTCATAATGGCTTCGGGCGTGCCCTTGCGCATGCGACGGAAATTCTCGCGAATGCGGTCGAACACCACGATCGTGTCGTTCAACGAATAACCGATCACCGCCAGCAACGCCGCCAGCACGGTCAGATCGAACTCCACCTGTACCAGTGAAAACACACCGAGAGTAATAATCACGTCATGTACCAGCGCGCCTACCGCGCCGAGTGAGAAACGGTATTCAAAACGCAGGGTCACGTAGATCAGGATGCCGATCAGGGCATACAGCATGGCCAGACCACCCTGCTCGGTCAACTCTTCACCGACCTGCGGGCCGACAAATTCCACGCGGCGTTTCTCCACCGCGGAATCTGCAGCCTTGAGGGCGGACAGCACCTCGTCACTCAACTCGGCACGGTCGCGTCCTTCCTGCGGGGCAATACGGATCAGCACGTCGCGCGAGGTACCAAAGTGCTGCACCTGCGCATCGGGGTAGCCGGCATCGGCAAGCACCTGGCGCAACTCAGCAAGGTTCGCCGTCTCCGGGTAGGCCACTTCGATGATCGTACCGCCGGTGAAATCGATACCGAAGTTCAGTCCGCGCACGAACAGTGAACCTAACGACGCCAGAATCAGCAGCGTCGAAACCAGCATCGCAATCTTGCGCTTGCCCATGAAATCGATCTGCGTCGCCTTACCGAGAATTCGCATGATGTGGTCCCTTTGAAATCAGATTGGCAGTCGTTTAAGACGACGGCCACCGTAAAGCAGGTTGATCACCGCGCGCGTACCCATGATGGCGGTAAACATGGAAGTCAGAATACCGATGGACAGTGTCACGGCAAAACCCTTGACCGGCCCGCTGCCGAAACTGAACAGCACCACCGCCGCAATCAGCGTAGTAACATTGGCGTCGGCAATCGTCGAGAAAGCCTTGGCATAACCGGCATGAATACTCGCCTGCGGGGTATTGCCATTACGCAATTCTTCCCGGATACGCTCGAAAATGAGTACGTTGGCATCCACCGCCATACCCACCGTCAGCACGATACCGGCGATACCCGGCATGGTCAGCGTCGCCTGCAGCATGGACAATATCGCGACAATAAGCACCAGGTTCATGGCCAGCGCCAGGTCGGCCACCAGCCCGAACACCTTGTAGTAAAGCGCCATGAATACCAGCACCAGGATGAAGCCAATCACAACAGACTCGAAGCCCTGCTTGATGTTGTCCGCACCCAGGCTCGGACCGATGGTGCGTTCCTCGATAATGCGGATGGGTGCTGCCAGCGCGCCGGAGCGCAGCAGCAGTGCCAGTTCGTGGGCTTCCTGGGGGCTGTCCAGGCCGGTGGTCTGGAAACGCCTGCCGAACACGCCGCGAATGGTGGCGACGCTGATGATTTCCTCGACCTTGCGGTTGACCACCACCGGCTTGCCGTCGACCATGCGCGTGACCGGCTTGTTTTCGATAAACACCACCGCCATCGGCTTGCCGACGTTCTCCTTGGTAAACTCCAGCATCTTGCGCGCGCCCTTGCCGTCCAGCGTCACCGTCACCTGCGGCTGGCCGCCCTGGCTGTCGAAGCCGGAACGCGCATTGATAATCTGGTCGCCGGTGACGATGACACGGTTTTTCAACAGGTAGTAGCGGCCGTGGCGGTCCTTGTACAGCCGCGAGCCCGGCGGCACCTTGCCGTTGATGGCGTCTTCGACATCGTGCTCGGTATCGACTGCTCGATACTCCAGCGTCGCGGTGGCACCGATAATGCGTTTGGCCGCCACCGTATCCTGCACACCCGGCAACTGAACCACCACGCGCCGGTCACCCTGCTGCTGGATAACCGGTTCGGCCACACCCAGTTCATTGACGCGGTTACGCAGGGTGGTGATGTTCTGCTGCAGCGCCAGTTTGCGGGTTTCCCGCACCTCTTTCTCGCTGAGCGTGACTTCCAGCACGTAGCTCTTGCCGCCCTTGATATCCCTGAGCTGGAGATCGCGGTATTCGTCGTGGATCAGTTCGCTGCCCTTCTGCCGGTCGGCCTCGCTGCGGAACTTGACCAGCAACTTGTCACTGTGCGGGCGGATGCTGAGATAACGGATCTTGTGCTTGCGCAATACCGTGCGCAGGTCCGAGGCATAACGCTCCAGTGCCTTCTGCACGGCGGCATCCATATCCACCTCCATCAGGAAGTGCACGCCGCCGCGCAGATCCAGGCCGAGATACATGGGCTGGGCGTTGATGGCCTGCAGCCAGGGCGGTGTGGAAGGCGCCAGGTTGAGCGCAACGGAGTAATCCGGCCCCAGTTCGTCCTTGATCAGGTCGGCAGCGGCCAGCTGGTCTTCCGTATTATTGAAGCGCACCAGCAGACGCCGTTTTTCAACCTCTATGGCCTTGACCGGTATCTTCTTCTCCGACAGACGGGTTTCGATCCGTGCTGGAAGCGTATCGCTGAGCTCTCCGCTGCGCGCCGCGGAGACCTGTACTGCCGGATCAGATTCGTAAAGGTTCGGCAATGCATACAGCACGCCGACAATCATCAGGACGACGAGCAGCAGGTATTTCCAGGCCGGGTATTGATTCATGATGGAAACGAGCCTTGTTCGGTATTGTTATTCAGGATGCCTTGCTGGTGCCCTTGGGCATCAGACTGGCGATCGCCTGGCGTTGCACCTTTACCTCAACGTTATCAGCAATTTTCAGGGTGACGAAATTCTCGTCCACCTGCGTAATGCGTCCCAGCAACCCCCCATTGGTAACGACTTCGTCACCCTTTGACAGCGCCTCGACCATCGCCTTGTGCTCCTTGGCACGCTTGGTCTGCGGACGGATCAGCAGGAAATAGAAAACCACGAAAATCAGCAGCAGGGGCAAAAAGCTCATAATCGGGTCGGCCTGCTGTGCCGGGGCCGCAGCCAGTGCATCGCTGATAAAAAAGCTCATAGTTGAATACCTGTCCTTTTAATATTTGGGTTCGCACCCGCAGAAAACACGATGGCTCCCGGGAATACGACAAATTCAAGCGCGCTATTATGGCACAGGCGGCGCGGATTGGCCCCTTTTCGCGTAAAAATCGGCCACGAACCTGTCCAGCCGCCGTTCCACGATTGCCTCGCGCAGGCCCGCCATCAGGTGCTGATAGTAGCGCAGGTTGTGCACGGTGTTGAGGTGTGACCCCAGTATCTCGTTGCACTTGTCCAGGTGATAGAGGTAGGCGCGACTGTAGTGCCGGCAGGTATAGCAATCGCATTCCGGGTCCAGCGGGCCGGTGTCTTCACGAAATCTTGCGTTACGCAGCCGCAGGGTACCTTGCGACGTGAACAGGTGGCCGTTGCGCGCATTGCGCGTCGGCATCACGCAGTCGAACATATCCACCCCGCGCCTTACCGCCTCGACAATATCTTCCGGCGTACCCACCCCCATCAGGTAACGCGGCGCATCGGCCGGCATCGCCGGGTCCAGCACATCCAGTATGCGGATACGCTCTTCGTGCGGCTCACCGACCGCCAGCCCGCCGATCGCGTAGCCTTCGCACCCGATCCGCCCCTGCCCCTGCAGCGACTCCACGCCCAACTCCCGACACCTGCCGCACTGCCCCATCCCGCACAGCGCTGCCCCCACGACGCCTCGCCCCCAGCGGCTGCCCTGCGCCCCGCG
>CAYSRA010000003.1:0-65372 GCA_964433205.1 uncultured Thiohalobacter sp.
TTGCCGCGGTCATGGTCTATGGCGATTGGCTCTGTGCGGTCGTTTCCTTCCCCTATAGCGTCGTCGCATCTGCCACTGGAACCGGCGTCATACGTGACATTCGGCAATTGCCGGGCCGGGGTGGGGACCACGTGGCGGTACAGGAAGCTGTCCTGTGGCGTGAATACGGGGCGCTGGGTGGCGTTGTCCATGTCATACAAATAGACGCTGTACAGCGGTGGTGCCTCGACAAGGCCGGGGTCCGCCAGCGTTTCATCGGTGCAGGGCAGGATTTGTGTCCCGTCGGTCAGGCGGCACTGGCTCCAGGTAACCATTGCCCGGTTGGTGCCGTCCCACAGTGGGAAGAAGGTGTTGAAGCGGCCGGCGGGTGAAGGCAGGCCATCGGTGCGCACGTCGCCGAAGGTTCGCGAGACCTGTGCCGGGCCGTTCAGCACATTCTGGTTGGCGGCGGTCGGCTGAGTGTTCTCGACGTAGTTGTCGATGTCGATGGCGACGATATCGCCACCCTGGTTGTTGCCGGTGAACGGGCGTATCAGTACTGCCAGTTCGCCGCTCGGCAGTTCGCGGGGTTGCAGGAACTGCACGGTCGTTCCGTCGCTGCCGGTATCGTGGCTGGCAGCGCCGTAAAGCAGGCGTAACTGGCTGCCGTCGGGATTCATCTTGTACAGGTTGATGGCGCTGTTGCTGCCGGCGTTGTCCCAGCGCGAGAACACGACTTCGCCGCTGCCCAGCACCACCGGGTCGAGGTCATGGCTCTGGTTGAAGGAGACCTGCCGGATGTTTTCCCGTGCCTGGTCGATGATGTGCAGAACCAGTGCCGGCTCGTTTTCATTCTCGTCGAGCGCGGCAAACTGCGGTTTGCCTTCGTCCACGAGTATGGCGCCGGCTGCGCGCTGACGGGTGGAGGAAAAAATGATGCGGCCGTCGGCGAGGTAGTGCGGCGCGACGTCCTGCCCGGCTTCGGCGATAATGTCGGAGGCGATGACCCGTGTCAGGGTGTCGGTGGCGATTTCGTATTCCCACAGGTTCCAGGTCGGCTGGTCTTCCGGCGCGGCACCCTCTATATCCGGCAGGCGCAGGGCGAACAGCAGGCGTGTGCCATCAAAGGAAACCTCTACATCCTTGACGTCGCCCATGCCACCCGTCAGTCCGGCGGTAATATTGCGTTCACGGGCCACCGGTGATGCAAGATCGCGGTAGATCAGATCGCCGCCCGGTTGAAAGCGGGTCGGCTCGCGCACGTCGGCGGTGTCGGTTTCCGGCACCGGCTGCCTGACATAGGCAATACCGAAGTCCTCGACCAGCGGGTCAGGGTCGCTCGAGCTGCCGGTTCCGCCGCCACAGCCGCCCAGCAGCAGGGCCGCGAGCACGACTGCAATGCGGCGCTCTACCAGTGATCTTGGCCGGGACTGACGGGGCATGTGTTTCTCCAGAGATGTTCGTGTTGCGCCAGGTTATATTTCTTCAGGACTGCGTTTATCAAGCAAATATCGGGCCGGCCATTAGGCGACTGTTGCGGCCTGATTGACTGTTTATTGAGGCTTTTTGCTGTTTCCGTGCCCCGTTTTGTCGTCTTGTGCAGACACTGTCGGCTCATGGAGACGACACGCCTGATCCAGCGTCGCCCGCAATATAGCCAGCCATGCAGCGGGGAAACTGCGATCCAGATCACACCGTGGCAATTTTATTTCGCTACCTGAACAGTGAGTTAAACCGCGCCGGACAATTGCCGCCAAGTGTGGACTGGTTCACAGCACTGTGGTCCCCCGGGGTCTACATTGCGCCAACAAGGCGTGGAACCAGGCTGGTTCGGTAATTGCTAGACACGGGATCAGGGAAAATACCAACTAAAGGGGCGTCTCAATGTTTTCGACGTACGCACAACAGCAGGACAGGGCTTGGGGGAACGGGAAGGCAGGCTGGCGCGGCGTTCTGGCCGCGGTCGTGGTCGCGGTGCTGGTTGCTTCGACGGCGATGGCGGGCGATCTTGAACGCAAGCAGGCCAAGCGCATTCATGATCGTCTGACAGGTGTTCCCCCGACGCCTGCCGTACTGTCAGCGATGGAAGACCGGATTGTGGGCGGCGATGCAGTGGCCGCGGCGTTATTTGCGATAGATCCTGGCAGCAATCCGCGTGCCTTTAACTTCTATAACACTACGCTGAAGAACTTCGCGACGCCCTGGACTAACGAGGCGCAATCGGTTTTTGATTCACTCAACGACTATAGCGCGACTGTCATCGGTATGATTCGTGACGATGTGCCGTTCAATACACTGCTGTCCGCCGACCTGGTCTACGTGGGCAATGGTTCGATTTCCGGCGTGGCGCCCTATTCTCCCTCCAGCAACACGCATTACCAGAACCTTGAGGATCTGAGTATTGATCTGAGCGATCCGACCAAACTGGTACCTGATCTACAGTCGGTGCGAAACGGTATCCCGGTTGCCGGTGTTGCAGGGGTCATAACAACGCGGGCCGCTGCGCAGGCTTTCTTTATAGACGGCACCAACCGGGCCATGTTCCGTTTCACCGTGCTGAACCACCTCTGCACTGACCTGGAACAACTCAAGGACATCACCCGTCCGGCGGACCGTATTCGCCAGGACGTCAGTCGCAGTCCGGGCGGAGACAGCCGGATCTTCCTCAATTCCTGCGTTGGTTGTCACACCGGCATGGACCCCATGACGCAGGCCTTCGCCTATCACAACTACGACGAGAGTCTCGGGCGGATGGTTTATACCCCGGGCCAGGTGCAGCCGAAGTACCTGATCAATGCGGAGAACTTCGAGTACGGCTACGTGACCACCGACGACCGCTGGGACAACTACTGGCGCAGTGGCCAGAATGCGGCGCTGGGCTGGAGCAGCAGTTTGCCCGGCGGTGGAAACGGCGCGGCTTCGCTGGGTATGGAACTCGCCAACAGTAACGCGTTTGCCAGTTGCCAGGCCCGCAAGGCCTATCGAACGGTGTGCCTCAACGAACCCGACCAGACGCAGCTGGATACGCTGGTCGGCGTGTTGACCGGACAGAACTACAACATGAAGCAGGTGTTCGCTGTTGCAGCTACCCAGTGCATGGGCAACTAGGCAGTGACGGGCGAGGGGATGACTATGAGCGCGTTTTCAAAGAGTGTGCGATGGGACGAAATGTCCGGCCTGGCCGGTGCGTTGCGGGCGGGTGCGGTGCTGGCATTGTTGTTTGTGCTGTCAGCCTGCGGCGGTGGTGCGGAGACCAGTTCCAATCCTCCGACATCGAACGATGGTGCCGTGAATGCATCGAGTTATACCGGGCCGGTCGCGCTGACCAGCGATATCCGCGCATTCCAGGTTAATGTCTGGGAGCCGCTGCGGGCATCGAATCGCTGCGGCGCCTGCCACGTGCCGGGTATCCAGTCGCCAATGTTCGTTCGTCAGGATGACGTCAACCAGGCCTACGCGGATGTTGCCGGGCTGGTCGACCTGGACGCGCCGGCCAACTCACGCCTGGTGACCAAGGTGGGCGGCGGCCACAACTGCTGGCTGACCAGTAATGCCGCCTGCGCCACGATTATCCAGAACTATATTGCAAACTGGGCCAATGGTGTCTCGGGCGGGCAGCGTGAAATCCAGCTCAGCGCTCCGCTGGTACTCAAGGACCCGGGTGCAACGAAGAACTTTCCCGCGTCCTCGGCGGATTTTGCGACCACCGTGTGGCCGGTGCTGACCGCTAACTGTTCGGGCTGTCACGTCGAGTCATCGCCCACCGCCCAGTCGCCGTTCTTTGCCAGCCCGGTCGTCGACGATGCCTATGAGGCAGCAAAGTCGAAGATGGATCTCAATGATCCCTCCAACTCGCGCCTGGTGCTTCGGTTGCGCAACGAGTTCCATAACTGCTGGACGGCGAGTTGTACCAATGACGCGGACGTGATGGAAGCCGCGATTACAGCGTTTGCGGGGACAATCTCGCCAACGGTGGTCGACCCCGCGCTGGTTATCAGCAAGGCACTCACGGTGGCGGACGGTGTGGTCGCCAGCGGTGGCAACCGCTATGAATCGGACGTGATCGCGCTGTACGAATTCAAGTCCGGGTCCGGCAACGTGGCGATCGATTCCAGCGGTGTCGAGCCGGCGCTGCACCTGACGCTGAGCGGTGACGTGAACTGGGTCGGCGGCTGGGGCATCGAGATCGTCAACGGGCGCGCCCAGGGTTCGACCACGGCCAGCAAGAAGTTGCACGACCTGATCAAGGCGACCGGCGAATATACGATAGAGGCCTGGGTTGCGCCGGCCAACGTCACCCAGGAAGGTCCGGCGCGCATCGTCAGTTACTCGGCCGGAACCGGGGTGCGGAACTTTACGCTCGGGCAGACGCAGTACAATTACGACTTCCTGCAACGCTCCAGTACCACCGACGCGAACGGCGAGCCGGCACTGTCTACCGCCGACGCCGACGAGGACCTGCAGGCGACCCTGCAGCACGTGGTGGTGACCTTTGACCCGATCAATGGACGCAGGATTTACGTCAACGGTGTTTTCACCGGCGATGTCGATCCGGTGCCGGCAGGCAACCTGACGGAATGGGACGATACCTTTGCGCTTGTGCTAGGCAATGAAGTATCCGGTGACCGCCCGTGGGCCGGCCAGATACGCATGCTGGCGATCCATAACCGGGCGCTGACCCAGGAGCAGATCCTGCAGAACCTCGATGTCGGCGTCGGTGAGAAGTTCTTCCTGCTGTTTTCCATTGGGGATGTGATTGCGCTGCCCGACAGTTATATCGTATTCGAGGTCAGCCAGTACGACAGTTACAGTTACCTGTTCAACAAGCCGTTCTTTATCAACCTCAATGCGGATGTGACGCCGG
Organism: uncultured Thiohalobacter sp.; assembly: GCA_964433205.1. Lineage (GTDB taxonomy): Bacteria > Pseudomonadota > Gammaproteobacteria > DSM-19610 > DSM-19610 > Thiogranum. The sequence continues at coordinate 4,844 of CAYSRA010000003.1, forward strand.
CCAGTATCCCGCTGCAGGGCATGCGCATCGGTATAAACGGCAAGGAAGCGGCGGTCGGCCAGGCCTGGACCAACCTGGATACCGTGATCGGCGGTGTCGCCTACGACCCATCGACCGGCCAGGTATTGTCGACACGGGGCACCACGATTGCGCTGGAGAACGGCCCGTCAGCGGACGAGTTCTTCCTTACCTTCGAGCGCCTCGGTACACAGACCCATGTGTTTACCGAGAACTCGCCGCTGACGCCGGCGCCGCTGCCGACACCGCCTGCCGTGTCGGAGGTCGGGGTCCGTACCTTTGACGAAATCAACGCCAGCATGGCGGCATTGACCGGCGTGGATCCGACGCTGGTGCAGGCAAGTTTCCAGACCCTGCGCCAGCAACTGCCCGCCGTTGAAAACCTGGATGGTTTCCTGTCGGCGCACCAGATGGCGATTGCCCAGTTGTCCATCGAGTATTGCAGCGCGCTGGTCGATGACTCGGGGTTGCGGAGCGGCTTCTTCGGCACATTTGATTTTTCCCAGGATGTCGCGACAGCGTTCGGCACGGGGGATTCGACCCAGAAGAACCTGATCGTGAACGCGCTGTACGACGGGATGGTGGGTCTTGCGGAAGGGGGGCGCAGTGACCTGGTCGATGCGCCGACGCGCGAGGAGGTCAAGACCGAGTTGATCGGCTATGACCTGGGTGGTGCGCAGGTGAACAGCAACAGTCTGTTTGACCGGCTCACATCGGCCTGCCCGACGGGCTGCGATCAGACGCGTACCCGCGCCGTCGTCAAGGCGATGTGCGGTTCGGTACTGGGCAGTGCCGCAGTACTGGTTCAATAGAGAAACGGGGAATACTAAAATGGCCAAGCGTACAAAAAACCTGCGTCCTGACGACCCGCTGTATCATCTGAACCACTCCCGGCCAGTGAACCGGCGGGATTTCCTCCGCCAGGGTTTCATTTCCGGTGCGGGTATGGTGATGGGCGGCTCTATCTTCAGCCTGTTCGCTAACCCGCGCGCTGCCCAGGCAGCATTGTCGTCCGACCTGGATTCGCTGGCGACCAGTATCGGTTGCTCGCTCGGCGGCGTGGGTGGCGGCAAGATCCCGTTTATCTGTTTCGATCTTGCCGGCGGCGCCAACATTGCCGGCTCCAATGTGCTGGTAGGCCGGCAGACGCAACTCGACCTGCTGAGTACCGCCGGTTACAGCAAACTGGGCCTGCCCGGCGACATGATTCCCGGTGGCACGGAAACCGCGCCGACGGCGACCAGTAATGGCGACTTCACCGATACCTCGCTGGGTCTGGGTTTCCATTCAGACAGCGCATTTCTGCGCGGCATCCTTGAGCGTGCCGGTGCAAGGGCGACCAATATCAATGGTGCTGTCATTCCTGCGCGGTCCGATAATGATACCGGCAACAATCCGCATAATCCCATGTACGGCATTGCCAGGGCGGGTGCGGCGGGTGGCGTCGTGACGTTGATTGGTTCCCGGAACTCGGATTCCGGCGGCAACTCCATGGCGCCGGCGAATATGATGAATACCGAAATCCGCCCGACCAAGGTGGATCGTCCCAGCGATGTGACCGGTATGGTGGATACCGGCAATCTGACCGGCATACTCAGCGATCCCGCTGACGTGGTTGCGGTCATGGAGTCCGTGGCCCGTATCAGCAACAGCAAGCTCGGTTGGGCCGACACGGGGCTGGCGGCGACCATAAATACCGGTGCGGATGCCGTGGTCAAGGACCTGGTGCGCTGCGGTTACCTGAAGGCGGCGGATATTGCCGACCGGTTTGCCGGCGTCGATATTGATCCCAGTCTCGACGGGGACATTGTCGATGGCGTCGATCCCGCCAACCCGGCACAGGGTATATTCACGCAGGCCGAGTTTGATGGTGACCGGGAATTCCGCAAGACGGCGTCGGTGATGAAAATGGTCATCGACGGACACGCTGGCGCGGGCACCATTGCCATGGGCGGTTATGACTACCATACCGGTGACCGCAGCACAGGCGAGTTGCGCGACCTGCGCGCCGGACGCTGCATGGGTGCCTGCCTGGAGTATGCGGCCCGGCGTGGCGTGCCGTTGATGCTGTATGTGTTCAGCGACGGTTCGCTGGCCAGCAACGGCACCGTTGACAACAGCGTCGATGGCCGGGGCAAGGGTGTGTGGACCGGCGATAATTCATCCACTGCGGCGTCTTTCTTCCTGGTATACAGCCCCAACGGGCCGGTGACGGCGCGCAAGCAACAGATCGGCTACTTCCGCGCCGACGGTTCGGTCGAAACCGCGTCCAGTCCTGCGGCAAACAACGTCAATCTGCTGGTTGAGACCGTTATCCTGAACTACATGTCACTGAACGGGGATTCCGCGGGCTTCAGTAGCCTGTTTAGCGGTTTCGGTAACCCACCCAGCGCCTCGCTGATCAATTCGCTGCTTGCCTTCGATACGTTGCCCTGAGTGCCGCCATTACGACCGGTCCTGACGCGACCGGAGTTCCGGGGTGCGCGCAATCACCCATGCTTCCACCTGCGTGGCGCCGGCCTGTTTGAGTACGCGCGCCAGCGCATTGAGTGTGGCGCCCGTCGTTACCACATCGTCGACCAGAATTACCCGCCGGGCACTGACGTCGTGCCGGACCCGAAACGCATTGTCGAGGTTGTGGCGACGGGTCGTTGCCGACAGCCTGGACTGCGCGGAGGTATGCCGGGTTCGCGCACAGCAGCGCGCATCGATCTGGTATCCCCGCCGTAGCATCGGCCGGGCAATTTCCAGCGCCTGGTTGAACCCACGTTCGCGCAGCCGGCGCGGGTGCAGGGGCACGGGTATCAGCATTGCTTTGTCTCCTTCGGGCACATGTTCCGCCAGCAGCCGCCCGAGCATTTTCGCCAGCGTCAGTTGCTGGTGAAACTTGATGTTGCGAATCCACTGGTCGACGGGTGCACGGTAATCGAACAGGGCATGGCAGCCGTCGAGAAATGGCGCTGTTTGCCGGCACGCTGCACACTGCGCCGGGGCGGCGTCAACGGGGCGGGGTTTGGCACAGGTCGGGCAGCCCGGCGCCAGCCAGGGGAGTTCCTGGTAGCAATCCGGGCAGATCGCAAGTCCGTTGTGTGTCGGCGCCCGGCATAACTCGCAGTACATCGGGAACAGCCACGAGTGTGTGTTTTTTAGCCATTTGTAAACCATAGACAACCTTCCCTGGTTGACAGAGGGACGTCGTGCCACGCATAGTTTCGCCCCCGAAACCGCAGTCTATCCTATTGACACCAATGACCGAATCCCGACCTCCCGCCGATCCGCAGGCCAGTCCTGCGCAGCTGTACGGGCGCCGCGCACGCCGGGCGGCAGCGTTGTTCAACTACGGCAACATTCTGGCCATTCTGGTGCCGATTCCGCTGGGCATGCTGTGGCTCGGCCTGTCGATGCTGGTGTATGCCATGAACCGCCATCACCCGAACGAGAAAGTCGGGCATTACACCCAGCAGGCAGCCTACCGCTTTTACGGCGTGACCGGGTTTTTCGTGGCTGCGGCGACCTTTATTCCAGGCGGCGGCTGGACCTATTACCTGATTGCGTGGGCGCTTGCCGCCGCTGTCCTCATCCCCTGGTCGGTCATGGATCTGCTGCGTATCTACCGCGATACCTGGTCCGACATGGAACTACCCGTGGAGCATCATGAATCACACAGCCACTAGTGAACAGGCCGGTCCGAACACCGGCACCCCGCGTTTTGACTGGAGCAGCGACGAAATCGAGGCGCTGTTTGAATTGCCGTTCAACGACCTGCTGTTCCGTGCCCAGCAGGTGCACCGCGCACATTTCGATCCCAACGAGGTTCAGGTCAGTACCCTGCTGAGCATCAAGACCGGCGGTTGCCCCGAGGATTGCGGTTACTGCCCGCAGAGTGTGCACCACGAAACCGCCGTCGAGCCGGAGAAACTGATGGATGTCGAGGCGGTGGTGGACGCGGCGCGCGCAGCCAAACAGGCCGGCGCGAGCCGTTTCTGCATGGGTGCGGCCTGGCGCAACCCGCGCGGAAAGAACTTCGAGCGGGTGCTGGAGATGGTCGAACGGGTGCGCGAGGAGGGACTGGAAACCTGCATGACGCTGGGCATGCTGGATGATGAGCAGGCCGGGCGTCTGGCCGAGGCGGGGCTCGACTACTACAACCACAATCTGGACACCTCGCCGGAGTTCTACGGGGAAATCATCACCACCCGCACCTACCAGGAGCGGCTGGACACGCTGATGCGCGTGCGTGATGCCGGCATCAATGTCTGCTGCGGTGGCATTGTCGGCATGGGTGAAGGCCGCGCCGACCGTGTATCGCTGCTGGAACAGCTGGCGAAGCAGAAACCGCACCCGGACAGCGTGCCGGTGAACATGCTGGTGCGTGTCGAAGGCACGCCGCTGGATGATGCCGACACCATCGATCCGTTCGAGTTCGTGCGCACGCTGGCGGTGGCGCGCATCCTGATGCCGGCATCGCACGTCCGATTGTCGGCGGGTCGCGAGCAGATGAGTGATGAGATGCAGGCGCTGTGCTTCATGGCCGGCGCCAATTCCATTTTTTACGGCGAGAAACTGCTGACCACCGGCAATCCCGAAGCCGACCACGATCGCCGGCTGTTCGAGCGACTGGGCCTGCGCCCGGTCTGATTGCTGATGCGCGAACTTGCACCGGCGCTGGCGCGTCGCAGGCAGCAGCATCTGTATCGCCGGCGGCAGACGCTGGAAAGTCCGCAGGGCGTCGAAATCACCATCGACGGCGAAAGATTTCTGTCCTTCTGCAGTAACGATTACCTCGGCCTGGCCAGCCATCCCGATCTGGTCAGCGCGCTCGCCGAAGGCGCGCAGCGTTTCGGCGTCGGCAGTGGCGCGGCGCACCTCATAACCGGCCACAGCTATGCGCACCAGGCGCTGGAAGAGGATCTGGCCGATTTTACCGGCCAGCCGCGCGCGCTGTTGTTCTCGACCGGTTATATGGCCAATCTTGGCGTCGCCTCGGCGTTGCTGGGGCGTGGCGACACACTGGTCGAGGATCGGCTCAACCACGCTTCGCTGATCGATGCGGCGCAACTCAGCGGCGCACGCCTGCTGCGTTACCGGCACAACGATATGGACAGCCTGCAACGTCGTCTGTCGGGCATCGAACGCGGTGAGACGCTGGTAGCAACCGATGCCGTGTTCAGCATGGATGGCGATTGTGCGCCATTGCAGGAAATGGATGCCTTGTGCCGCCGGCACGCGGCCTGGTTGCTGGTCGACGATGCGCACGGTTTCGGCGTGCTCGGCGAGCATGGCGGTGGCTGGTACCGCGAACAACTCGGAACCGGAGGCGACAACAATATTCTTATGGCGACGCTGGGCAAGGCGCTGGGTACGTTCGGCGCCTTTGTTGCGGGTTCCGAAGAGCTGGTGGAAACGCTGATCCAGCAGGCGCGCACCTTTATCTATACCACTGCCGCGCCGCCGGCCGTTGCCTGGGCTACGCGCACCGCGCTGCGGCTGGTACGGGAAGGCGACGAGCGGCGGGCGCGGCTGCGCGAGTTGATTGCACATTTTCGCAGCGGGGCGGCGCAGCGGGATCTGCCTCTGATGGACTCGGTAACGCCGATCCAGCCGCTGCGGGTTGGCGATGCGGCGGCGGCGCTGGCGCTGGGCGAAGCGCTGCGCCGTGAGGGTATCCTGGCCGGTGTCATTCGTCCGCCGACGGTCCCGGAAGGTGCGGCGCGCCTGCGCATTACCCTGTCGGCACAGCATACACCGCAACAGGTGGACCGGTTGCTCGATGCGCTGGGACGTTGTTACCCCGACGTGAGCCATGTTGCACGTTGACCGCTACGGCCAGGGGCCGGAACTGGTGCTGGTGCACGGCTGGGGGATGCACGGCGGTCTTTTGCGCATGTTTGCCACGCAACTCGGCAACTATTTTCATGTCACTGTGGCCGACCTTCCGGGGCACGGCAACAGCCCGTGGAACGGCGCTGTGTCGCTGGATGAGTGGGCGCGGCAGGTACTGGATTGCGTGCCCGCGGGTGGATACTGGATCGGCTGGTCGCTGGGCGGGCTGGTCGCGCTGGCGGCGGCCCGGCTCAAACCGCAACGGGTGAACGGCCTGATGCTGCTGGCATCGACGCCGAAGTTCGTGCGCGCGGAAGACTGGCCGTGCGCGGTCGATGCGCAGGTGTTTGAGCAGTTTGCCCGGCAGCTCGACGCCAACCCGGACAAGACGCTGGGGCGCTTCCTTGCGCTGCAGGTGCGCGCCGCCGAGCACAGCGGTGAGTTGCTCAGGCAGTTGCGTTCGGATCTGAAAACCCGGCCATCCGCTGCCCCGGCTGCCTTGCGCACCGGTCTGGCGTTGTTGCAGGACAGTGACCTGCGCACCCAGATAAGTAGCGCCACGGTGCCGCTGTTCGGGGTGTTCGGGGAACGTGACACACTGGTGCCGCCCGCAGCCGCCACTGTGCTGGACGAGCAGCACCGCGCGGTACTGGAAGGCGCCGGGCATGCGCCGTTCCTGTCGCATCCGGATGCGTGCGTCGAACTGGCGCGGCGCTGGTTTCACAACAACGAGGTGGCGCGCTGATGTTGCCGGATCGCGAAGGTCTGCCCGACAAGGCATCGGCGCGGCGCAGTTTCGAGCAGGCGGCTGCCCGCTACGACGAGGCGGCGGTATTGCAGCGCGAGGTCGGTTCGCGGCTGCTGGAACGGCTGGACCTGATGCGGCTTCAGCCGCAGCGTATTCTGGATCTCGGCAGCGGTACCGGTTACTGCATCGACGGATTGTTCGGGCGCTATCGTAACGCGGATGTGGTGGCGCTGGACATTGCGCATCCCATGTTGCGTCACGCGCGCCGACGCGGTCGCTGGTTGCGGCGGCCGCGCTGCGTGTGCGCGGACGCCGAGTGCCTGCCGTTCCCCGACAACAGCTTTGACCTGGTGTTTTCCAACCTGATGTTGCAGTGGTGCGTCGACCTGGACGGCACGTTCAGCGAGTTGCGGCGCGTCATCCGACCCGGCGGCCTGTTGCTGTTCTCAAGCTTCGGCCCGGACACGCTGAAGGAACTGCGTGCCAGTTGGCGGGAAGTCGACGGCTACGCGCACGTGAACACCTTTCTGGATATGCATGATGTCGGCGATGCGCTGGTGCGAACGCGTTTCGCCGACCCGGTGATGGACGTGGAACGCCTGACGGTGACCTACCCGGACGTGTGGAAGCTGATGCGCGAACTGAAGCAGATCGGCGCGCACAATGTGACCGGTGGCCGGCCACGTGGCCTGACCGGAAAACAGCGCATGCAGCGGCTGGTCGAGGCCTATGAAAAATTCCGCCGTGACGGCGTGCTGCCGGCCAGCTATGAAATCGTCAACGGGCACGCCTGGGTCAGCGAAGATACGCGCACGGTTTCACTGGAACGGCGGGGTTCGCGATGAACCGCGGCGTGTTCGTGACCGCGACGGATACCGGTGCGGGAAAGACTGTCGTGAGCGTCGGGCTGGTCGAGGCCTTGCAGATGGCAGGTCGGTCGGTCGCTGTCATGAAGCCGGTGGCCAGCGGTTGCGAGCGCACGCCGCAGGGGTTGCGCAACGACGACGCGCAACGCCTGATCGCGGCTTCGAACCTGTCCCTGCCCTACGCGCAGGTTAACCCGTACGCGTTCGAGCCGCCGGTTGCGCCGCATATTGCGGCGCAGGCGGCCGGTGTCGATATCGAGGTGCCGGCCATCGAGGCGGCGTTCGCGCAGTTGCAGGAGGACGCCGACCTCGTGGTCGTGGAAGGGGTAGGCGGCTGGCTGGTGCCGGTCAATGCGAAGCAGACCATGGCGGATGTTGCTGTGGCGCTGGAGTTGCCGGTGGTGCTGGTGGTGCCAATACGACTGGGTTGTCTGAATCACGCGCTGTTGAGCGCGGAAGCAGTGCGCCGCAGCGGCCTGCCGCTGTGTGGATGGGTCGCCAATCGGCTTGACCCGGATTGTCGCCTGGTCGATGAAAACATTGCGGCATTGACGGAGCGGCTGGACGTGACGCTGCTTGCGGACCTGCCGTTCGGGCAGAATGAAGACGTGTTACGACGGAATCTGCAACGCATCGACGTTTCGCCCCTGCTGTCCTAGTTGAGTTTGCGCCGGACCTTGTTCAACTCGCGTGTGGCAGGTTCGTAGCCGTTTTCCTTGGCCTTCTGCAGCCAGGTGACTGCCATTTGGTAGTCGCGCCCCCCATCGGGAGCGGCATAGAGTTTTCCCAGATTGTACTGTGCGGGGGCATAGCCCTGGTCCGCTGATTTTTGCAGCCAGATCCGCGCTTTCTCCGCGTCTTTTTCGATGTCGGCACCCTTCAGGTAAAGGTAACCCACTTTATATTGCGCCTTGGCAACACCCTGCTCCGCGGACTTGCGGTACCACTCCAGCGCAAGCTCCTCATCTTCGTCAACGCCGCGACCTTTTTCATAGCGATAGCCGACATCGTATTGTGCTTCTGCATCGCCACTCTGGGCCGCCGCCAGTTTGCGTTCGAACACAGCCTCGCCTGCGGCGTGGCTCATGGCCGCCGACAGCAGCATCGTAGCGGCAAACAGGTGTGTCAGTAGCATTTTCATGGTCCGGGTATCCCTGGCTGCGCTTTGCAGCGCGACTGGATGGGTGTCTTCTCCCATGATTTCGGCAGCAACGACAGCCACTTGAGCCTTATTGATCGATAATGTCCGGGCAGCATCGATAGCGCGGGCTGCAAACGTCGCCGCGGGACTGCCGGCGGGGCGGTTCCGGCCGCTGCGAGGGGGCGGAAAACCCGTCTCAACCCGACAGGTCTATAAGAACATTAACAGATAACTATATTATGTTTTATAAGTTACTGATATAGCGAATATTTATAACCATAAATTATAAATTTTTTTGCACCTGAATCGAGTCGTGCTGTAGCATGCAGCACAGCGCGCGAGACTGTGGTTTTTTTCTCGTGACCCGGAATGTTTGCCAGAGGTAACATGTGGTCGCAACCCAGTTTGACAGCTTCAACGCATCCCGCCGGTTCATGATCCGGCCCAACTGTTCGTTGTCATGGCGACAAACAGTGTGGTTTTTCCTTGGTATGGTCACCGTGTCTTTCAGTATCGCGATCGCCTTCGCAATGAAGGGCTTGTGGTTGATTCTCCCGTTTGCCGGGCTGGAAATGCTCGTGCTGGCTGTCGCGCTTTACCATGTGGCGAGACGTGCTGCGCGCTGGCAGATGTTGAATATCCATGAAGATTCCGTTGATTTTGTCGAGGGTGTGGATAAATCGGAGAATCGCAGCAGTTTTCAGCGCGCCTGGGTGCGAGTGAGGTTCGAGGCGGCAGCTATCAAGGGCTACCCGTCACGGCTGATGCTCGGGTCGCATGGCCGTAATACAGAAATCGGTGAGTATCTGGGCGAAGCCGAAAAGCAACAGCTCGCGCAACAATTACGCGAAGCGCTTGCGTCGTAATCCAGTCGACGCAACAAAAAAATAATTCAAGATTCGGGACGAGGAAGGAGAGGCAGTGGCATGTTGGTTACAAGAATGAAGCGTTTGCTCACCGCAGCGGGGGGGGTGGCAGCGATGCTGGCTGCCCCCGGTGCACTGGCCGAGTACGGTCTTAATCTGCCGCGTGGCGTCACACCGATCAGTCAGGAAGCATATGACATGCATATGCTGATCTTCTGGGTATGTGTGGTGATAGCCATCGTGGTTTTCGGTGTGATGTTCTTCTCGATCTTCAGTCACCGCAAATCGAAAGGCGCTGTTGCTGCACAGTTTCATGAGAGTACGACGGTTGAGATCCTCTGGACCGTGGTGCCCTTCCTGATCCTGGTCGGCATGGCGATTCCGGCCACCAAGGCCCTCGTCAACATGGAGGACACCAGTAACTCCGATCTGAGTATCAAGGTGACGGGATACCAGTGGAAGTGGGGTTACGAATACATTGACGATGACATCAGCTTCATCAGTTCCCTGGCCACCCCGCACGGTCAGATCTATAACCAGACTCCCAAGGGCGATCACTACCTGCGCGAGGTCGATAACCCTCTTGTCGTGCCGATCAACAAGAAGGTCCGTTTGCTGATTACCGCCAATGATGTGATTCATTCCTGGTGGGTGCCGAAGCTGGGTATGAAAAAGGATGCAATACCCGGTTTTATCAACTCCATGTGGATCAAGGTCGAAAAGGAAGGCACCTACCGAGGGCAGTGTGCAGAACTTTGCGGCAAGGACCATGGTTTCATGCCGATCGTGGTGGTGGCCAAGAACGAGGCTGATTACGCACAGTGGGTCAGTGACCAGAAGTCGGCGTCCGCGGCTGATGCGGCGGCCGCCGGCAAGGAATGGTCCATGGATGATTTGATGGCGCGCGGCGAGAAGGTCTACAACACCAACTGTGCGGCATGCCACCAGGCAAACGGCTCGGGTGTTCCGGGGGCATTCCCGGCGCTCAAGGGCAGCGCGATTGCAACCGGCCCCGTTGCGCAGCACATCGCCATCATAATGAATGGTAAGTCCGGCACTGCCATGGCGGCATTCGGTGCGCAGCTGAACGATATCGATATCGCTGCTGTGGCGACCTACGAGCGCAACGCCTGGGGTAATAATACCGGCGATCTGGTTCAACCTTCCGAAGTAAAGGCTGCCCGTTAAGGGTCGTGGAGGAGAAAAAACAATGAGTACTGAAACTACACACGACGATCATCACGGACCTGCAAGCGGCCTGTCCCGCTGGGTATTTACAACCAATCACAAGGACATTGGTACGCTTTACCTGCTGTTCTCGCTGCTTATGTTTATTGTCGGCGGCACCATGGCCATGGTGATTCGTGCCGAGCTGTTCCAGCCCGGGCTGCAGTTCGTCGAGCCGCAGTTCTTCAATTCCATGACCACCATGCACGCGCTGATCATGATCTTTGGCGCGGTCATGCCGGGTTTTGTCGGGCTCGCAAACTGGCTGGTGCCGATGATGATCGGCGCACCGGACATGGCGCTGCCGCGCATGAATAACTGGAGTTTCTGGATTCTCCCGTTTGCCTTCACCATGCTGCTGTCTACCCTGTTCATGGAGGGCGGCGCGCCGGCCGGTGGCTGGACCATGTATCCGCCGCTGGTGATGCAGACAGGTAATGCTTTCCCGTTCCTGATCTTCTCGGTTCATCTGATGGGTATTTCCTCCATCATGGGCGCCATCAACATCGTCGTGACCATTCTCAATATGCGCGCGCCGGGCATGACGTTGATGAAGATGCCGCTGTTCGTGTGGACCTGGCTGATTACGGCCTACCTGCTGATCGCGGTCATGCCTGTGCTGGCAGGTTCGGTGACAATGTTGCTGACGGATCGCTTCTTCGATACCTCCTTCTTCGACGCTGCAGGCGGTGGTGACCCTGTCATGTTCCAGCATATCTTCTGGTTCTTTGGGCACCCGGAGGTGTACATCATGATCCTGCCGGCATTCGGTATTGTGTCGCAGATCGTCCCGACCTTTGCGCGCAAGCCGTTGTTCGGCTACAGCTCCATGGTGTACGCGACGTCGTCTATTGCTTTCCTGTCGTTCATCGTGTGGGCGCACCACATGTTTACCGTGGGTCTGCCGCTGACCGGCGAGCTGTTCTTTATGTATGCGACGATGCTGATCGCGGTGCCAACCGGCGTGAAGGTGTTCAACTGGGTGTCTACCATGTGGCGGGGTTCCATGACGTTCGAGACGCCGATGTTGTTTGCGCTGGGTTTTGTGGTTATGTTCACCATCGGCGGGTTCTCCGGCCTGATGCTGGCGATTACGCCGGTTGATTTCCAGTACCACGACACTTACTTCGTGGTGGCGCATTTCCACTACGTACTGGTAACCGGTGCAGTGTTCTCGATCATGGCGGCCGCCTACTACTGGATGCCCAAGTGGACCGGAAATATGTATAACGAAAAACTTGGCAAGCTGCATTTCTGGCTGTCGACGATCTTCGTTAACGTGCTGTTCTTCCCGCAACACTTCCTGGGGCTGGCGGGCATGCCGCGCCGTATCCCGGACTACTCGCCCCAGTTCACGGAGTTCAACCAGATCTCCAGTATCGGTGGTTTTGCCTTCGGCCTGACCCAGCTGTTGTTCGTGTATATCGTGTACAAGACGATCAGGGGGGGCGAGAAGGCCAGCGACCAGGTCTGGGAAGGCGCTCACGGTCTGGAGTGGACGCTGTCTTCACCGCCGCCATACCACAGTTTTACCACGGCGCCCGAGGTCAAGTAGTTTTTCCCGGGTGAGGATGGAGAGGAAGTGCTATGAATGAAGAGTCCTTGAGAAAGCGAGCGCGCATGATGGCGGTCATGCTGGGTGTTGTGGCGACCGCGCTGTATTTTGGCTTCATGTGGTTAACGGCTAACGGGGCGCTGTAGATGTCTAACCCTGATCTGCAGGCAGCAAACCGCAGGACGATAAAACGCCTGCTGTTTTTGGTAGCCGGCATGTTCGGCTTCGTGTTTGCCCTGGTGCCGCTGTACAACGTGTTTTGTGATCTGACCGGGCTGAACGGTAAAACAGCGGACGGGCCGGCGCAGGCTGTTATTGTCGAGCCCGATCTGTCGCGCACCGTCGTGGTAGAGTTTTTGGCGAGCGTGAATGAAAACATGCCCTGGGATTTCCGGCCTTCTGTTGTGCGGATGGAAATCCACCCGGGGAAAATGTATCGCACGTCATTTGTGGCGAGGAACCGTACTGATCACGCCATGGTTGGTCAGGCAATTCCGAGCGTGACGCCGGGGCAGGCGGCTTCGCACTTCAAGAAGACGGAGTGCTTCTGTTTTACCCAACAGAAATTCGAGGCGGGGGAAGAGCGGGATATGCCGTTAGTGTTTATGGTGGACCCGGAGCTTCCGCGAGACATCAACGAGGTTACGCTGGCCTATACTTTCTTCGATAAAAACAAACTTTTGAACTAATACCATTAGATGAGGATGCGGGAATGAGCGAAGCACACGGTGGCTATTATGTACCCCATGGGACAAGCTGGCCGATTGTCGGGTCCATCGGCCTGACCACGCTGGTCGTCGGGCTTGCCAATTACCTGAACGGTTCCAGTGTTGGTTTGACGGTCATGCTGGCCGGCCTCGGTATTGTCCTGCTGATGATGTTCGGCTGGTTCGGTACCGTGATCCGGGAAAGCGAAGCGGGCATATACAACGAGCAGGTCGACAGGTCTTTCCGTTGGGGCATGAGCTGGTTCATCTTTTCCGAGGTGATGTTTTTTGCCGCATTCTTTGGTGCGCTCTACTATGCGCGCATGCTGGCGGTCCCCTGGCTGGGGGGCGGCGATGTCGAGACCAACCAGTTGCTCTGGAAAGGCTGGGAAGCGACCTGGCCGACAAACGGCCCGGGCGAGATCGGCGGCGAATTTGAAACCGTGGGCGCCTGGGGCATTCCGGCGATCAATACGTTGTTATTGCTGAGCAGTGGCGTGACCGTCACGCTGGCACACTGGGCGCTGAAAAAGAATCAGCGTGGCGCACTGGTCATGTGGCTGCTTGCGACCGTTGTGCTGGGGTTTACCTTTCTTGGTCTGCAGATGTATGAATATTCGCACGCCTACCATGAACTCAACCTGACGCTGGGTTCCGGTATCTATGGCTCTACCTTCTACATGTTGACCGGTTTCCACGGTCTGCATGTGACGATTGGCGCGATCATGCTGACGATCATCATGTTGCGCTGCATCAAGGGGCACTTTACCCCCGATCACCACTTTGGCTTCGAGGCGGTCGCCTGGTACTGGCATTTCGTCGACGTGGTATGGCTGGGCCTGTTTATTTTCGTCTACATGCTGTAATCGACCCGCAAAGACGAAAAAGGCGCCTCCCGGGGCGCCTTTTTCGTGAGCGGGGTCTGTCGTGTCACGGGTTTTCGGCTGGCCTCTGGTAAACCGGGTGGCTGGCCGGGTAGATGCCGTGCGGCTTGATGTGGCCGGTGGCGACCGCAAGCATCAACAGCCCGAACAGTGAAACCGACAATGCAATGCGAACAGTCAGCGCTTTGGCGGTACGCGTCGTCTGCCCCTTGTCGCGAAGCATAAAAAACATGCCGCTGAACAGGCTGGCGAGGATGGCAATGAACACCGCGATGGTGAGCAATTTAATGAGCATGGCGGCACACCTGTGGATATCAGATTTTCTGAGTATAGGGTAAGCAGATTCCGCTTGCGAGCGCGTCGCGCGCTCAGTAGGCTCACGGCATGCGTGTCGGCAGTCTGGAATTCCGTCCCGGCCTCTGGCCAACTGTTACAACCCTTGTGCTGCTCGGGTTACTGGTGTCTCTCGGGTTCTGGCAGCTGGACAGGGCGGAGCAGAAGCGCGCATTGCTGGCCGAATACCGGGCTGAAACTGCAGCTGCGCCACTGCGCCTCGACCCGGCAAGGACCAGCTATGAAGGGATGGACTACCGGGTGGTGACCGCAAGCGGGCATTTCGATGGAGATCACCAGTTCCTGCTCGATAACCGGACGCATAATGGCCATGTCGGGTACCAGGTGCTGACTCCGTTTGTGCTGAATGCTGAAGGTACTACGGTGCTGGTGAACCGTGGCTGGGTGCCGCTGGGTAACAGTCGCGAGGTGCTGCCGGATCCGCCGGTTCCGGCAGGTGAGCAGCGCGTCATTGCGCGCATCAAGCTGCCGGCGGACAAGGTCTTTATGCTGTCGGACGAAGCGCCGCGTGACGGCTGGCCGTGGCGGGTACAGGCGGTTCAGCTCGATCTGTTTGCGGCGGAACTGGGGCGCTCGCTGATGCCGCTGGTGCTGTTACTGGAAAGCGATGTCGGTGATGGTCTTGTGCGGGACTGGAAACCGTTAACGTTCGGCCCGGAGCGCAACACCGGCTACGCAGTACAATGGTTTGGTCTGGCGTTGACGCTGTTGATCATTTATTTCGTTGTTAATACAAGCAAAGTGCATCAGAATCATGAATGAAAAAATTTCCAGAACCCGCTCGCGAACTGTGCTGGTTACGGTGTTGCTGGTGTTTGCTGCACCGGTGATCCTCGCCTGGCTGGTGTTCTTTGTGTTTCCCGAATACCGTCCGACTACCACCATGAATCATGGTCAGCTGGTTACACCGGTGCGCCCGCTGCCGGCGTTCAGCCTGCGCGACGCGCAGGGTGCCCCGATTGATCAAACCTATCTGAGGGGTAAATGGACATACGTGTATCTCGCTGACGGTGTGTGTGACCAGCCCTGTGTGCAGCAGTTGTACAAAATCCGCCAGGTACGCCTGACACAGGGCAAGAATGTCGACCGTCTTCAGCGACTTTTCCTGTGGAATATCGACGCTGTCAGCGAATCGCAGCGCACTGAACTGGCAAGGCATTTTCCGGGGCTGGCCATCATTCCGCTGGAGCAGGGCCGGCCTGCGGGGCTGATAGAAGTTTTTGCCCTTGATGATGGCACGCCACCGATGTCTGCCGGTCGCACCTATCTGGTCGACCCGCTCGGCAACCTGATGATGAGCTACGAGGCCGATGCTGAACCGCGCGGCATCATCAAGGATATTGAAAGGCTCTTAAAGTATTCGGGATTAGGGTAAAATACCGACTCGTTACTCGATCCGGTTATACGCGCTGACGGGGCGCGGGGGACAAGCATGAGCTATTCGATGGCGGCTACGCCGGGGACCCACTGGCGGGACTATCTTGGTGTTTGCAAGCTGAAAGTCGTCGCGCTGATTGTGTTCACGGCGCTGGTCGGCATGTTTCTCGCGGTGCCCGGCATGGTGCCGTGGCAGCCGCTGATTTTCGGTACGCTGGGCATCGGTATGGCAGCCGCCGCCGCGGCTGCCATTAACCATGTTGTCGACCGGCATGCCGACGCGCGCATGGCCCGCACCAGTAACCGGCCGGTTGCCAGCGGCGCCATGACCGGTCGCAACTGTCTGGTGTTCTCGCTGGTGCTCGGCGCGCTGGCAATGTGGATCCTGGTGGAGTTCGTCAATCCGCTTACCGCCGCGCTGACCTTTGCCTCGTTGATTGGTTACGCGGTGATCTACACGCTTTACCTCAAGCGCGCGACACCGCAGAACATTGTTATCGGCGGCGCCGCAGGCGCGGCCCCCCCTGTGCTGGGCTGGACGGCCGTCACCGGTACGGTCGACCCCAACGCGCTGCTGCTGTTCCTGATCATCTTTGTGTGGACGCCGCCGCACTTCTGGGCACTCGCAATCCATCGTCGTAGCGAGTACGCCAAGGTCGATATTCCCATGCTGCCGGTGACGCACGGCGTACAGTTCACGCGTCTACAGGTGTTGCTGTACACCATTCTTCTGGTAGTGGTGACGGTAATGCCGTTCGTCACTCACATGAGTGGCCTGCTGTATCTCGTCGGCGCGCTCGGTCTGGGTGCGGGGTTCCTGTATCACGCCTGGGCGCTGATGCGCGACGACAGTGGCGGGCAGGCGATGAAGACCTTCGGGTATTCGATTATCTATCTCATGGCGCTGTTTGCTTCCCTGCTGGTCGATCACTATGTTCCCTCCCTGCTGAGGCTGGCCGGCCTGGCGGAATAGCGGGCCCGGCGCGCGCGTCGTCCTCAATCCTGAACTACACTGGTTGGCTGACGCGCGCGTAATCATCAAGCGCCGGATTTTTCATATTGCATAGCCCCAAAAGGGCCGTGGTATATTCCTTTAATTTGCGAGGGACTTTACCCACCCCGGGGTCGTATATTAGAATGTACCGATTTTATTGACCCGTTTCCCGGGTCAGGGCCAGATCGCACATACGAGGCAGAAAAAACATGGCACAGGCAGGTATGGGAAGTACGCAACAGTACAACTATGAAATCATCAGAAAGTTCGCTTTTATGGCGCTGGTGTGGGGTGTGCTCGGCATGGGTGTCGGCGTTTATATCGCCTCGGAACTGGCGTGGCCTTTTCTGAACTTCGACATTCCGCAAATCACCTTCGGGCGCCTGCGCCCGGTGCACACCACACTGGTTATTTTCGGTTTTGGTGGCAGTGCCCTGTTTGCGACCTCCTATTACATTGTTCAGCGTACCTGCCAGACACGTCTGTACAGCGACTGGATGGCAACGTTCACGTTCTGGGGCTGGCAGTCGGCGATTGCCCTGGGTGTGATCAGCTACATGCTGGGTTACACCCAGGCGCGTGAATATGCCGAGTTCGAATGGCCTATCGATCTGATCATCCTGGTGACCTGGGTGATATACTTTATAATATACGTACAGACCCTGCGTCGTCGTTCGCAGCCGCACATCTACGTGGCGAACTGGTTCTTCATTGCGTTCCTGCTGGTTATTGCGTTATTGCATATTTTCAACAACCTTGCCGTGCCGGTGGGGATGTTCTCGGTCAAGTCCTACAGCCTGTTCTCCGGCGTACAGGACGCCATGACCCAGTGGTGGTACGGACATAACGCCGTTGGTTTCTTCCTGACCGCTGCTTTCCTCGGCATGATGTACTACTTCGTACCCAAGCAGGCCGGGCGTCCCGTGTATTCCTACCGGCTGTCCATTGTGCATTTCTGGGCGTTGTCGTTCCTGTACATGTGGGTAGGGGCGCACCATCTGCACTGGACGGCGTTGCCGGACTGGACCTCGACGCTGGCGGCGACGTTCTCCATTATGCTGTTGCTGCCGTCGTGGGGTGGCATGATCAACGGCATCATGACGCTGTCCGGCGCCTGGGACCGTCTGCGCACCGACCCGATCATGCTGTTCCTGATCACCGCGCTGTCGTTCTACGGCATGTCGACCTTCGAAGGTCCGCTGATGTCGCTGAAGAGCGTGAACGCGCTGTCCCACTATACTGACTGGACGATCGGTCACGTGCATTCCGGTGCGCTGGGCTGGGTGGCGATGGTGACCTTCGGTTCCTTCTACCACATGATCCCGCGTCTTTACGATACGCGCCTGTACAGCACCCGGCTGGTGTACGTGCACTTCTGGCTGGCGACCATCGGTATCATCCTCTATATCACTGCAATGTGGGTAGCGGGCATCTTCCAGGGCCTGATGCTGCGCAGCTTTGATGACTACGGCAACCTGGCCTACACCTTCGTGGAAACAGTGGCATTCCTGCACAGCCCGTACATGGTGCGTGCACTGGGCGGCGCGTTCTTCCTGACGGGTATCCTGGTGATGTCCTGGAACATCTACATGACCGTGCGTAATGCCCGGGTCGAGGCAGCCGAGCTGGAAGCCAAACTTGCGGCCAAGATGGCGCGTATCTGATTCTGGAGTAGAGAAAAGTGATCAAGCACGAGAGTATCGAAACGAATGCCGGCCTGCTGATTGTGCTGACCCTGATTGTGGTCAGTATCGGCGGCCTGGTTGAAATCGTCCCGCTGTTTTTTATCAACGACACGGTTGAGGATGTCGATGGTGTACGGCCCTACACCGCGCTGGAACTGCGTGGCCGTGATATCTACACGCGTGAAGGTTGCTACCTCTGCCATTCGCAGATGATCCGGCCGTTCCGCGACGAGGACCTGCGTTACGGACACTACTCGCTGGCGGCAGAGTCGCAGTATGACCATCCGTTCCAGTGGGGCTCCAAGCGCACCGGGCCGGATCTCGCGCGTGTGGGTAAAAAGTACTCCAATGAGTGGCATGTGGCGCACCTGACCAATCCGCGCAGTGTCGTTCCACAATCCATCATGCCGAACTACCCCTGGCTGCTGGAGAATGATCTCGATTATTCCGACGTACAGGACCGGATGCGCGCGCTGAAGAAGGCCGGCGTCCCGTACTCGGAGACCCAGCAGGAGTACGATGCCAATGTCGCGCAGTTCGGCAAGGCCGTGGCGGACAAGCTGGATATTCTTCACGCGGAGGAAAATCTGCTGGCCCAGGCGCTGTCCAATGATTATGACGGACAGCGTTCCCGCATTACTGAAATGGACGCGTTGATCGCTTACCTGCAGGTGCTGGGCACCATGGTTGATTTCAGCAAATACAACGAAGGTTACTTCGTAGAGTTCCGTTAGGTCGGACGAGGAGAGCGTGATGCCCGAATGGCTGCTCTGGTTTACGCGGTTCGAGAACACCAAGGTGTTTGCCGTGGTGCTGTTTTTCGTGACCTTTTGCGGAATCCTGCTTTATGTTTATACGGGGAAGGCCCGGACCGAACGACTGGAGTCGTACAGGTTCATTCCCCTGGATGACGACGATTCAGATCTGGATGCCGGTGACGGCGAGGTAAAATAACGATGAGTGATGCAAAGAAACCCCAGTCTGCGGTGCAGACCACGGGCCACGCCTGGGACGGTGATATCCAGGAGTTCAACAATCCGTTGCCGAACTGGTGGCTGTGGTCGTTCTACGCGACGGTGGTGTTTGCCGTGGTGTACTGGATTTTTTACCCCGCCTGGCCGGTCGGTGGAAGTTATACCACCGGTGTCATGAACAATATCACCTTCATCGACAGTGACGGCACGGAAAAAACCACCCACTGGAATACACGTGCCCTGCTGCTGAAGGAACTCCAGGAAGGCAAGTCTGCAACGCTGAGTCGGGAGTACCTGGAGAAGGTGCGTGATGCCGATTACCAGACCATCCTTGGTGATGCAGAAATGATGGCTTTCACGCGTTCCATGGCGGTGGGGCTGTTCGGTGACAACTGCATGCCCTGTCACGGTGCCGGCGGTGCCGGTGTGATGGGTCTGTTCCCCAACCTCGCGGACGATGACTGGCTGTGGGGCGGTACTGTCGAGGATATCGAGGCGACTATCACCAATGGGCGTTACGGTTTCATGCCGTCGTTCCGTGAGACCTTCGACGACCGGCAGCTTGGCGATGTTGCTTCGTACGTGCTGTCGTTGTCGGGGCAGGAAGTCGATAAGGTCGAAGCCGCGCGCGGCAGGGACATTTTCCAGACCCAGGTAGGTGGTTGCTACTATTGCCACGGTACCGATGGCAAGGGTATGAAGTCGCAGGGCTCGGCGAATCTGACCGACCAGATCTGGACCATTGCCGACGTACCGGGCGCACAAACGCTGGATAAGAAGAAATCGCTGGTCGAGCACGTCATTGTCAACGGTGTGCAGCGCACCATGCCGGCCTGGAAGGATCGTCTGGATGCCACCCAGATCAAGTTGTTGACAGTCTATGTTCATGAGCTCGGAGGCGGCCAGTAGCGCTGGTTGACGCAGCCGGGTGCATGTTTTGCTGATATGACAGAGAAAGCCGGTCAGGCACTGCACCAGGCGCGTATCCCCATTTATCCGCGCTCCGTCAAGGGGCGCTTCAGGACACTGAAGTGGGGCATACTCACGCTTGCTTACAGCGTGTACTTTCTGTTGCCCTGGTTACGCTGGGAGCGCAACGCGGGGCCGAACCAGGCGGTGTTGTTCGACATCGCCGATCGCAAGTTCTATATCTTTGACCTGGTCGTACACGCCCAGGATCTGTTCTGGTTGACGGGTCTTTTGCTGGTCGCCGCACTGCTGCTGTTTTTCGTGACCGGTATTGCGGGGCGCGTGTTCTGCGGCTACTTCTGTTTTCAGACCTTGTGGACGGATCTCTACCTGCTGATCGAGCGGCTGGTGCAGGGCGACCGCGTAGCGCGCATCCGTCTCGACAAATCGCCGTGGAACGCCAACAAGTTGCTGCGCAAGCTGCTCACGCACTTGCTGTGGCTGGCCGTTGCGTTCTGGACCGGGCTGACCTTTACCCTGTACTGGGACAATGCGCCGGAACTGATCGTCAGGTTTTTCAGCGGCACGGCACCGTTTGCCGCTTATGCGACTACGCTGTTCCTTACCGCGACCACCTACGTGATGGCGGGTCTGGCGCGCGAGCAGGTGTGTACCTACATGTGCCCCTATGCGCGCTTCCAGTCGGTCATGTTCGATGCGGACACGCGTATCGTGGCTTATGACGTCGCGCGGGGCGAAGGCAAGGCCGGCCGCCACAAGGTCACGCGCGATCTGAAAACGCTGGAGCAGCGTCAGCAGCAGGGTGTTGGTGAATGTATCGACTGCGGTTACTGCGTGCAGGTCTGCCCGACCGGCATCGACATCCGTGACGGCCTGCAGGTACAGTGCATCACCTGCGCACTGTGCATCGACGCATGCGACACCATCATGGCCAAGCTCGGCTGGGGCAAGGGCCTGATCCGCTATACATCCGAAAAGGAAGCGCGCGGCGAAGAAAGCCGGATCTGGAAACCCAGGACCATTGGCTACGGGCTGATCCTGCTGGCAGCGGCGACGGCGTTGGTCTGGAGTATCAGTAACCAGGCGCCACTGGAATTGTCGGTGGTGCAGGTGCGCCAGCCGTTGTTCGTGCGGCTGTCGGACGGGCGGATACAGAACAGCTATGAACTGCACATCGAAAACAAGACCGACCAGCCGGTGAAGGTGGTGATCATGTTGCGCGGCCTGGCCGGCGCCGAGCTGGACATCGGGAAACTTTCGTCAATCGAGGTCGGGCCGCAGCGCAGCCTGCGCGTGCATGCGCGGGTACGCTGGGACAGCGGCCACAAACTCAAGGGCTCGCGAAGTTTCGAATTCAACATCGTGCCGCAGACGCGCCGGGAGATCGGCATGGTCAGTGCGCCGGCGACATTCTACCTGCCGGGCAGCGAAAACTGATGCTGCAGTCGCTGCTGGCTCTGCCGCTGGGCGTTGCTACCGAAGTGCTGGTGTTTCTGGCGCTCTATCGACTGACGCCGATGAACGGTCGCCAGGCCGCCGTGGTCGTTGCCATGCTGGCATTTGCCGCGCTGCTCCTCGACAGTCTTTTCGACTGGCCGGGTGCCGATGTGCTGGCCATGTATGTCGCCGTGCTGCTGGTGTCGGCCTATCTGCTCGGAATTGTCAGTTCTTCACGCGAGCGACACCAGCGTGAAACGGTGCAGGGCAAACGCTGGTTCCACTGGGGGCCGGCTATTATCGTTATGTTCTTTGTTACGCTGTTTGCAGTGGACGGGGTGCTGGTGGTGATATCCAGCCAGGGACTGCCTCGCCCGATTGCCGACTGGCTGTTACCGGGGCGTGGGCAGGAAAACGTTAATTCAGTGTTTCCCGGCACCGTGGCGCGCGATTTCCAGAAAAAAGAGGCGCTGTATAACAAGTACCTCAAACAGGTCGAGCGTCAGCATGCGCGGGGCTGGCAGGTCAGCAAGGGCTGGCTGGAAGCACCGCGTGCCGGTCGTCCCGAGATTTTTCAGGTCAGGGTGCTTGGGCGCGACGGTACGCCGGTAAGTGGTGCCACGGTCGGTGGCAGCTTTCAGCGCCCTTCCGACAGCCGCCTGGACCAGGCCTTTGAACTGACCGAGGTCGAGCCGGGGCTGTACCGTGGCCGGATCATCTTGCCGCAACCGGGTATGTGGCACCTGTTATTGCAGATACGACGTGGTGACGACTTGCACGAGATACATGCGGACACTTCGGTTCGCGCGGCAGATACGGCACCTTGAATGACTCAACCGGTAAAACGGAATGTTTTCATTGCGGCCTGCCGGTGCCGCCGGGTTCTGACTACACCGTTGAAATAGACGGCCGGGTGCAGCCGATGTGCTGCCGTGGCTGTCAGGCCGTGGCCCGTGCCATCGTCGACGGCGGGCTCGTCGATTTCTACCGCTACCGTACTGAAAAATCTCCGCAGGCGCGTGACCTGGTGCCGGAGCAGCTCGACGAGCTGGCCCTGTTCGACCGCGACGACCTGCAAAAGAGTTTTGTGCGTCAGCGGCCGGATGATCAACGTGAGGCGTCGTTGATCCTCGAAGGTATCGTCTGCGCGGCCTGTGTCTGGCTCAACGAACGGCACGTCAAGTCACTGCCGGGTGTGCTCGACTTCACGGTCAACTACTCGACCCATCGTGCCCGCGTCAGCTGGGACAATAAACGCATCCACCTCAGCGAAATTCTTGAGGCGATCAGCGCGATCGGCTACCACGCCCACCCGTTTGACCCCGGGCGCCAGGAGCAACTCTATAAACAGGAACGCACCCGTGCCCTGCGTCGGCTGGCGGTCGCGGGGCTGGGCATGATGCAGGTGATGATGCTCGCGGTCGCGCTGTACGCCGGTGAGGCGGAGGGGATGGACGCCGGCCTTCGTCAGTTCCTGCGCTGGGTGAGCCTGCTGCTGACGACACCGGTCGTGGTGTACTCGGCGCGGCCTTTTTTCGCCAGCGCCTGGCGCGATTTGAAACGTCGTCGGCCGGGCATGGACGTGCCGGTCACGCTGGCAATCAGCGGCGCGTTTTTCGCCAGCGCCTGGGCGACGGTCATCAACCAGGGGGAGGTCTATTTCGACTCGGTCACCATGTTCACCTTCTTTCTGCTGGCGGGCCGGTTCCTGGAAATGGGCGCACGCCACCGCGCCGGCCAGGCCGCCGAGGAACTGGTCAAGCTGTTGCCGGCGACCGCTGCGCGGCTGGACGAAGACGGTGAACAGCGCGTGCCGGTGGCCGACCTCGCCGTCGGCGACCGGGTGCTGGTGCGGCCCGGTGAGAGCGTACCCGCCGACGGTCGGGTGGTCGAGGGCCGCAGTTCGGTAGACGAGTCGCTGCTGACCGGCGAGAGCCGGCCCTGTCTGCGCCAGCCAGGTGACCTGTTGGTTGGTGGCACCGTCAACAACGAAAGTCCGCTGGTCATGGAGATCGAGAAGATTGGCGAGGAGACGGTGCTGTCGGCCATTGTGCGCCTGCTGGACCGGGCGCAGACGGAGAAGCCGTCGGTGGCGCGGATCGCGGACCGGGTTGCCGGCTGGTTTGTCAGTGTACTGCTGTTACTGGCGATTGGCGTTGCGGTCTGGTGGTGGCAGTACGATCCGGCCCATGCTTTTGCCGTCACCCTGTCGGTGCTGGTGGTGACCTGCCCCTGTGCGCTGTCGCTGGCGACGCCGGCCGCCGTTACGGCGGCAACCGGGGCCCTGACCCGTATGGGTGTGTTGACGACCCGGGGGCACGCGCTGGAAACGCTGGCGCACGCAACGCACATGATATTCGACAAGACCGGCACCCTGACGGAAGGCCGGCTGACACTTGCGCAGGTCGAGTTGCTGTCCACGCTCGATCGCGAACAGTGCCTGCGCCTGGCTGCCGCGCTGGAGCAGGCGTCGGAGCACCCGATTGCTGCTGCCCTGGGCCATGAAGTGGATACTGTCAGCGAGGCGGAAGCGCTGGTCGCCACGCCGGGTGGTGGCATCGAGGGCTGCGTCGATGGGCGCCGCTACCGCATCGGAACCGCGGCGTTTGTCATCGGCTTGCAGTCGCAGACGCCCGCCGGTGCCTTGCCCGGGGGGGTCGTGCTGGGCGACGAAAACGGCCTGCTGGCGCACTTCCTGTTCACCGACCCGCTGCGCGAGAATGCGCGCGAAGCCGTGACCCGGCTGCGTAAACTGGGTCTGGAAATCGAACTGTTGAGCGGTGACGAGCAGGGGGCCGTGCAGCAGATTGCCGAACAGCTGGGGATCTCGCACGCGCAGGCACGCTGCCGACCGGAAGACAAGCTGGCGCGTATCCGCGCGTTGCAGGAGCAGGGTGCCATCGTCGCCATGGTGGGTGATGGTGTGAATGACGCGCCGGTACTGGCTGCCGCCCAGGTATCGATTGCCATGGGCGGCGGTACCCAACTGGCACACGCCAGCGCAGATATGGTGCTGTTGTCGGAGCAGCTTCCCCACCTTGCAGACGCGGTTCGTACCAGCCGGCGTACGCTGGCGGTGATTCGTCAGAATCTGGGTTGGGCGCTGGGGTATAATCTGCTGGCGGTGCCGCTGGCGGCCAGCGGCCAGATAGCGCCGTGGATGGCAGCGATCGGCATGTCGGCGAGTTCGCTGGTGGTGGTTCTGAACGCGCTGCGTCTACGGCAGGGTTGAGAGGTGTGTTGTGGATATTCTGTTTTTGCTCATTCCGATCAGCCTGATCATTATGGCGATCGCCATCGGCGTGTTCCTGTGGGCGATCCGTTCGGGGCAGTTCGAGGACCTTGAAGGGCCGGCGCACCGGATCCTGATGGATGACGACGACCCGCTGATTCCGCGCAAGCCGCAATTGAAGGATGACGACGACTAAGATAAGATAGCGCTAATATTTAACGCGGCCGCTATAGCGCCATCCATAGTAGAGGATTTCAACATGTTTACGTTTCAGGGTTTCCCGATGGCCATCGTGATTGCGCTGGTAACCATCGCCTGGTTGAGCTTCCTGTCGGTAATATTTTTCTCCTGATCGACGGCACGAGTGCTAAAAAAAACGGCCCTTTCGGGCCGTTTTTGCATTCAGGGGTACAGCGTTTTACGCCATCAGGGTCTTGAGTTTCCTGAGGGCATTTTTCTCCAGCTGACGGATCCGCTCCGCGGAAACTCCATATTGATCGGCCAGTCCCTGCAGCGTGGTCTTGTTCTCGCTCAACCAGCGCTGTTCGAGAATGGTACGGGAGCGTTCGTCAAGCTGCGCCAGTGCGTCCGTAAGCTGCCGGTTGTTCTGCTGGGCCCAGTCGATGGCCTCCAGCGTGTTGGCGGGATCCTCGTCGACCGGTGCCGCCAGGTAGGCCGCCGGTGTCCAGGCATCGTCGTCGTCACCCGCCTCGACCGGGTCAAAAGCAATATCCTGGCCGCTCAGACGCGACTCCATCTCCAGCACCGTGTCCGGGCTGACGCCCAGATCCTCGGCGACCGATTCGACTTCTTCGCGGTTCAGCCAGCCCAGCCGCTTCTTGGCGCTGCGCAGGTTGAAGAACAGTTTGCGCTGCGCCTTGGTGGTGGCGACCTTGACGATGCGCCAGTTGCGCAACACGTACTCATGAATCTCAGCGCGGATCCAGTGCACCGCAAAAGACACCAGGCGCACACCGACGTCCGGATCGAAACGGCGTACCGCCTTCATCAGGCCGATGCCGCCTTCCTGGATCAGGTCGGCCAGCGGCAGACCATAACCGGTGTAGCCGCGGGCAATCTTGACCACAAAGCGCAAATGAGACAGCACCATTTCGCGCGCAGCTTCCACGTCGCCGTGGTCGCGCAGGCGAATGGCCAGCTCTCGCTCGCGTTCTGCGGTAAGCATCGGGATGCGGTTGACTGCCGCAAGATAACTGTCCAGCTGTTCGCCGGGTACGGGTAGAGCAATTGCCGATGTTGTGACCAGTGCGTTGCTCATCTTTTGCTCTCCTCCATGGTAACCACTGCCGTTAATATTAGCACTCAAAAAATAAGAGTGGTAACGGCAGAAAAAGTTCCTTTTTTCAGCGTGCCAGATGAAATTTTCCGGTTTCTTCGGGGGTCAGGCGCAGACCTGGTTACGGCCCTGGGCCTTGGCCACGTACAGGGCCCGGTCGGCGTCGCCGATCAGTTGCGTGAGGGTCATTTCCGGGTTGTTCTGGTTACTGCCGAGGCCGATACTGACAGTGATTGGAACATTGCCCGGGCGCAGGGCTTCAATATCCCGGCGCAGCTGTTCAGCGCACCGCTGGGCATCCCGATCACTGCAGCGGGGGATCAGCAGGGCAAATTCCTCGCCGCCAAAACGTACCGGCAGAGCGTTTTCCGGGAGCCGGTCGAGCAGTAGCTGACCAAGTGCTTCGAGCACCCGATCGCCAACAATATGGCCGAATCTGTCGTTAATTTTCTTGAAATGGTCGATATCGAGCAGCACTGTGGCAACCGGGTGGTTGCGCTGGTCGGCGATAAACTGCTCGCCGTGGTCGAGCAGGTGGCGGCGGTTATAGACCCGGGTCAGGCTGTCAGTAATGGCCAGACGGTGCATTTCGTCGGTCTGCCGCTTGAGTGCGGCGAACTGCTGGCGGATCATCAGCAGCGAGCGGATGCGTGCCATCAGTACCTCTTCGACGATCGGTTTGGAGACAAAGTCATTGGCGCCGGCGTGGAATACCTCGACCTGTTTTTCGCCGGCCTCCGACCCGGTGAGTACCAGCACCGGCATTTCCTGCTGGGAGTAGTGAAAACGGGCGCGGATCGCGTGCAGGAGATCGCCGCCGGTGAGGCGTCCGAGCAGGTAAAAATCGGTAATAACGATATCGAAAGCCTCGCTCTCGCGCGGGCTACCGGCGGCGGTCTCACGCAACAGCTGGATGGCTTGTTCGGCGTTGGTGGTATGCGTTACCTGCAGCCCGTGGCGTTCCATGAGGCGCAGCATCACCGTCGCCGTCAACTGGCTGTCCTCCACGTACAGGATGCGCCCGACCAGTCCCGAGTGGCGCTGTGCGAAGTCCATAATAAAGGATGCAAACGCGTGGTAGCCCAGTGACTTGTCGAAATAGTCGGTGACACCGGCGGCGAAACCTTCGCGCAGCAGACGGGTGTCGGCATCGCCGGACACCACTATGGTGGGGGTGTAGTGATGGTGCTTCGAGGCGCGCACGTAACGGCACAATTCCAGCCCGTCCTTGTCCGGCAGCATGAGTGCGGTGGTGATCAGGTCGAAGTGGCTGCGTTCCAGCCAGGCACAGGCTTCCTGCACTGTGCCACAGGTGGTGGTTTCGGTGTCGGGCATCTCATCGCTGAGGATGCGCGTGATGAGAGTGCGGGCGACTTCCGAGCCGTCCACCACCAGGATTCGATTCAATACTCGGGGCATGAATAAGCGCCTGCGTTGCGGATTCTTGTTATTGGTTCGAGACTATCCTGCATCCCACTGTGTCGGCGCCTTGATCCGGAAACTTTAGTGAATTGTGGGCTGGCGGACATTTCCAGCCTGATCAGAGCATTACCGTGGCTCGATAGCGGAGAGGTGGCGTCCTACAGCGATCCAGGCGCCGAGCAGGCCCAGGCCGGCGCCGCCCAGCAGCAGATAGAGCAGCTCACCTGCGGTGAGCATGTCGAGGCTGAAACTGCTCTGGTACAGGCCGACCAGACGGTGTACCGGGTCGAGCAGCTGCAGGAGCGCCAGTTCCACCAGCAGCGCGCCAGCCAGTGCACCGAACAAGCCGTACCACACGCCGGTATAGAGGAACGGACGGCGGATAAAGCCGCTGGTGGCACCAATCAACTTGGTTACCTCGATTTCCTCGCGGCGGTTCTGGATCTCCAGGCGGATGGTGTTGCCGATGATGAGCAGTACCGCCAGCCCCAGCAGTGCCGCCATTACCCGGATGGTGCGCCGCACGATTTCCACGATGGCATTGAAGCGTTTGACCCACTGCAGGTCGAGCTGGGCCAGTTCCACTTCGGGCAATGCGCGCAGCTTGTCGGTCAGTGCCGCCGCTGCCTGCGCCGTGGCGTGAGTGGTTGCCGGCTTGATAGCGAGTACCGCGGGCAGCGGGTTTTCGTCCAGCAGGTCCAGTGTCTGGCCAAAGCCCGATGCCTCGCGGAATTCCGCCAGCGCCTGTTCCGGCGTGATCAGTTGCAGCGATTCGATTTCCGGCCAGCGGGCCAGTTTTTTCTCCAGCGCGCGGGCCTGCCCGATGCTGACCGACGGGTGCAGGAACAGCGACAGGTTGGCGCCGCCATCCCATTGCGCGCCAAGTTTCTGCAGGTTGCCGGTCAACAGGTACAGGCCGGACGGCAGTGCCAGCGCAATGCCGATGACGGCGACGGTCATCAACGAGGCAAGCGGTGCCCGGTACAGCCTGCCCAGGCTGTTCAGCGCAACCTGCGCATGCCGGGTCAGGTAATTATGAACCGGGCGCGGCAGCCTCATGCGCCGCTGACCTCGCCGGTATTCAGCAGTTGCCCGTGTTCCAGGTGGAGCTGCGGGTAGGGCATGCGCGAGATCAGGTCAAGGTCGTGGCTGGCGATCAATACCGTCACGCCGACCTGATTGAACTGCTCGAACAGCTGCATGATGTCGCGCGACAGATCCGGATCAAGGTTACCGGTGGGTTCGTCGGCGAGCAGCAGCTTCGGCTTGTTGACGACCGCGCGGGCAATGCCGACGCGTTGTTGTTCGCCGCCCGACAGGGTGACGGGAAAGGCGCGCTCGTGGCCCAGCAACCCGACCTTGTCGAGTGCTGCGCGTACCCGTCGGCCGATATCCTGGTGACGGTAGCCGGCAATCACCAGCGGCAGTGCGACATTGTCGAACACGGTGCGGTCGAACAGCAGGCGGTGGTTCTGGAAGATCATGCCGATCTTGCGCCGTACCATGGGAATGCGCCGTTTCGGCGTGCGTGACAGGTTCTCGCCGTCGAGAAACAGTTGTCCGCGCGTGGTGCGTTCGAGCAGTGCAATCAGCTTGAGCAGGGTGCTTTTGCCGGCACCCGAGTGCCCGGTCAGAAATGCCATGCTGCCGGCTTCCATGTGCAGGTTGACGGCCTGCAGGGCGTCCTTGCCGCCGGGGTAGCGCTTGCAGACGTTATCGAAGCGAATCATGGCGTAGCGAGCTGCCGTGTGGGGAAAACGGTGCGTCAATCACGTTCAAACAGGGCGTCGACAAACTCACGGGCGTTGAACGGTCGCAGATCCTCGATACTCTCCCCGACGCCGATAAAACGTATCGGGATGCCGATCTGACTGGCAATGGCGAAAATGATACCGCCCCTGGCGGTGCCGTCCAGCTTGGTCAGGGTGATGCCGGTGAGGTGCATGGCCTGGTTGAATTCGCGCGCCTGGTTGAGTGCGTTCTGCCCGGTGCCTGCATCGACTACCAGCATCACCTCGTGCGGGGCGTTTTCGTCGATCTTGCCCAGTACACGGCGGATCTTCTTCAGTTCCTCCATCAGGTTGGACTGGGTGTGCAGGCGGCCGGCGGTGTCGGCAATCAGAACGTCGATGTTGCGCGAACGCGCAGCCTGCAGTGCGTCAAAAATCACCGAGGCCGAATCGGACCCCTGTTGCTGGGCGATCACCGGTACGTCATTACGTTCACCCCAGGCTTGTAATTGCTCCACGGCCGCGGCGCGGAAGGTGTCACCGGCGGCCAGCATCACCGAATGCCCTTCGTTTTTCAGGCGGTGGGCGATCTTGCCAATGGTGGTGGTTTTGCCGGCGCCATTGATACCGACCATCAGCAGCACGAAGGGATGCTCGGAGTCGGGTATTTCCAGCGGCGCCTCCACGGGTTCGAGCATAGCGGTCATGTCTTCGCGCAGCGCCGCTATCAGTGCGTCGGCGTCGGCCAGCTGTTTGCGGGCGACGCGCCGGGTCAGGTCGTTGATGATGGTCTGTGTGGCTTCGACCCCGACATCGGCGGTAAGCAGCTGTGTTTCCAGGTCTTCGAGCAGCTCGTCGTCGATCTGTTTGCGGCCCAGCACCAGGTTGGCGATGCCCTCGGTGAGGCCGCTGCGGGTTTTCGACAGGCCGGCCTTCAGACGGCCGAACAGGCCGGGCGTGCTGTCCTTCTCAGGTGCCTTGCCGGTGTTGCCGTCGGACGGAGCGGATTTTTTCTTGCCGAAACCAAACATCGTTTTTGCTGTCTACTTGGGTTCGCGTATCCTATCATTCCCCTTCATTTACGGATAGGACGAAAAGGAGTCAGTAATGCGAGGATTACTCGCGCTCGTTCTGGGGCTGGGCGTCAGCCTCGCCTGGGCCGCCCCGGCGATTCATGAATACAAACTCGACAACGGCCTGAAGTTGATTGTAAAAGAGGACCACCGTGCACCCGTGATGGTATCCCAGGTGTGGTACAAGGTCGGTTCCAGTTACGAACACGGCGGAATTACCGGCATTTCCCACGTGCTGGAGCACATGATGTTCAAGGGCACGAAGGCGCACCCTGCCGGCGAGTTCTCTCGCATCATTTCCGAAAACGGCGGACGAGAGAACGCCTTCACCAACCAGGACTACACAGCCTATTTCCAGACTATGGAGAAAAACCGGCTGGAAGTGAGTTTCGAACTCGAAGCCGACCGTATGCGCAACCTGGTGCTGCCGGAGGACGAGTTCCTCAAGGAGGTACGGGTGGTCATGGAGGAGCGTCGTATGCGCACCGAGGATAATCCGCAGGCGCTGACCTGGGAGCAGTTCAACGCCGCGGCGTTTGTCAGCAGCCCCTACCGCACACCGGTGATCGGCTGGATGGACGACCTCGAGTCGATGCGCATCGAGGACCTGCGCGCCTGGTACCGGCAATGGTATGCACCCAACAATGCCACCGTAGTGGTCGCCGGTGACGTCGATCCCGACGACGTGCTGCGGCTGGCGCGGCGTTACTTCGGGCCGCTGAAGCCGAGCGACATCGCGCCGCTCAAACCGCGCCGGGAAATCCGACAGCTTGGTATCAAGCGCGTGCAGGTCAAGGCGCCGGCCGAACTGCCCTATCTTCTGATGGGCTACAAGACCCCCGTGGTGCTGACCGTGGACGAGGCCGAAGCCTGGGAACCCTACGCTCTGGAAGTGCTCGCCGGCGTACTGGACGGCGGCAGCGGTGCGCGACTGGCCAGCGACCTGGTGCGCGGTACGGCAATTGCCGCCGCGGTCGGCGCGAGTTACGACGCACATGACCGTATGCAGAACCTGTTCCAGTTGTCGGGCACACCGTCGCGCGGCCACACGGTCGCGGAACTGGAGGCCGCGTTGCGTGAACAGGTGCAGAAGCTCAAGGATGAACCGGTGGGCAAGACAGAACTGGACCGGGTCAAGGCGCAGATTCGTGCGCAAAAGGTCTACGAACAGGACTCGATTTTCTATCAGGCGATGCAGATCGGCGTACTGGAAACTATCGGCCTGAGCTGGCGCGAACTGGAGCGCTACCATCGGCAGATTCAGGCGGTGACGCCGGAACAGATCATGGCGGTGGCGAAAAAGTATCTGGTCGACGATCATCTGACGGTGGCGGAACTGGTGCCGCAGCCGATCGATCCGAAGCACCCGCCGCGTCGTGCCGGAGGTGGTCATGTACGCTAGGCCGGTCACACCACAAGGGAACCTTATGCAGACGTTTTTCACCGTTGCGCTGGCAACGTTGCTCACCGTCCTGAGCGGTAGCGCGCAGGCGTTACCGGATATCCAGAGCTGGAATACCGAAAAGGGTGCGAAGGTGCTGTTCGTCGAGGCCCCGGAGTTGCCGATGGTGGATATCCGCCTGGTATTCGACGCCGGCAGCGCCCGGGACGGTAAACAGGCGGGCGTCGCCAGGCTGACCAGTGCCCTGCTGGACCAGGGTGCCGACGGCCTCAGTGCCGACCAGATTGCGCGCGGCCTGGAGCAGCGCGGTGCCATACTGGGCAGTGGTTCCGAGCGTGATATGGCATGGCTGTCGCTGCGCAGCCTGGTCGATCCGGCGTTGCTGGAGCCTTCGCTCGGGCTGTTCGGCAAGGTGCTGGCAAAGCCGGATTTCCCGCAGGCGGATTTTGCCCGTGAGCAGAAGCGTATGCTGATCGGCCTGCAGTACGAGAAACAGAAGCCCGGTGCCATCGCCAAGAAGACCTTCTACCGCGAACTGTACGGCGATCACCCCTATGCCAGTCATCCGTCCGGTACCGTGGACAGTGTGAAGGCGCTGGGCGTGGCGGACCTGCGCGCCTTCTACAGGCGTTACTACGTCGCCCGTAATGCCACGGTGGTGATCGTCGGCAAGCTCGACCGTGCGCAGGCGGAAGGTATTGCCGCGCGGCTGGCGGACAGTTTGCCCGCCGGCGAGAAGGCGGCACCGTTACCACCGGTCACAGCACCTGCCGAGGCGCGTGAGACCTTCATCGAGCACCCCTCCAGCCAGAGTCATGTGCTGATGGGGCAACCCGGGCTGCGGCGCAAGGACGACGATTATTTCCCGCTGTACGTGGGGAATCATATCCTCGGCGGCAGCGGGCTGGTGTCGCGCATCAGCGATGAGATCCGCGAGAAGCGCGGCCTGGCCTACAGCGCCTACAGTTACTTTATCCCGATGGCGCAGCAGGGGCCGTTCCTGCTCGGTTTCCAGACCCGTAACGACCAGCGCGCCGAGGCGCTCAGGGTGTTGCGCGATACCTTGTCCGATTTTGTTGCATCGGGGCCGACGGACAAGGAGCTGGCCGCGGCGAAAAACAACATCATCAGCGGTTTTCCGCTGCGTGTTGCCAGCAACAGTAAAATCGCTGAATACCTTGCGGTGATCGGATTTTACGACCTGCCGCTGGATTACCTGCAGCGTTTCACCGCCGAGGTCGACGCGGTGACAGTAGGAAAGATCCGCGCGGCATGGCAGCGGCGCATCCATCCGGACAAGATGGTAACAGTGATCGTTGGCGGTGCAGTGGCGGACGGCGCGACACCGTAAGTACGGGCACCCGATATGCCGGCGGCAACCAACCAGGTGCGGATCATCGCCGGGCGCTGGCGCGGCAGCAAGCTGGTATTCCCGGATGCCAGCGGACTGCGGCCGACCCCCGACCGTATCCGCGAAACCCTGTTCAACTGGCTCGCCGCGGTCGTGCCGGGCGCGCGCTGCCTGGACCTGTTTGCCGGTAGTGGCGCACTGGGTTTCGAGGCGGCCTCGCGCGGAGCCGCGCAGGTGGTGATGCTGGAACGCAACCCGGAAATCGTCTCGGCGTTGCGGGTCAGTCGCGAACGGCTCGATGATGGCCGTATCGAAATTCATGCGACCGACGCCAGCGCCTGGTTGCGCCACTGCGATGCTCCATTCGATCTGGTGTTTGTGGATCCACCGTTTGCCGATCCGCAGTTGCTGGCAGACAGCATTGCGGAACTGTCCGACCATGGCTGCGTGAAGCCCGGCGGGCGGATTTACCTGGAGCTTCCCAAACAGGCGCCGCTGCCCGAACTGCCCGCTGACTGGCTCCAGGAGAAGGCGAAAACGGCCGGCCAGATCGGTTATTACCTGTTTCGTCGGAGCATCGATACAACCCCCTGAGAAGGGCGTCACGAGGCATCCGTGTCACGGCAGGCGGTTGTTTGCGCGTGCACTTGTGCGTAGATTGCCGTTTACGGATTCATTGACAGACGCTTCCACAGGATCACTATGCAGACAGCCGTTTACCCGGGGACATTCGACCCCATTACCAATGGACATACCGACCTGATCGAGCGTGCGGCGAAGCGTTTCGAGCGCGTGATCGTGGCGGTGCACGATAACAGCACCAAGGCCCCGGCGCTCGACTGGCAGGAGCGTATCGGGCTGGCGCGCGCGGTCCTCGAAGGCCACGATAATGTCGTGGTCGAGGGCTTCAACGGTTTGCTGGTGGAGTTTGCCCGCCAGCAGGGAGCGGGGGTGATATTGCGCGGTTTGCGCGCGGTTTCCGACTTCGAGTACGAATTCCAGCTGGCCAGCATGAACCGCCAGCTGGCGCCGGAGATCGAGACCCTGTTCATGACACCGGACGAGCACTATGCATACGTTTCGTCCAGCCTTGTGCGGGAAATCGCCGCGCTGGGTGGCGACGTTACCCCCTTTGTTCATAGGGAAGTTGTGGCTGCATTGAAGCGGCGATTGGGATAATATCAAGCGTTACTTATATGGCCGGCTGCGTTTTCCCGGGAGATTGATATGGCGCTGATGATCACTGATGAATGCATCAATTGTGATGTGTGCGAACCCGAGTGCCCGAATGGCGCGATCAGCCAGGGCGACGAGATTTATGTGATCGACCCGGCGTTATGCACCGAGTGCGTGGGTCATTACGAGACATCGCAGTGCGTCGAAGTGTGTCCGGTCGACTGTATTCCGCTGAATCCCGATTACCAGGAAACCCGCGAGGAGTTGATGGAAAAATATCGTCGGCTGACCGGGGAAACGGCGTGATTCGTGCCCTGGTGACAGCACCCTTGTTCAGGCTCCTTTATGGAGCCTTTTTAATGCGCGTGGTTCACCGGCGGGCGGGCTTGCGCCGTCTGTGCCTGAGTGTGACTTTTCTGCTGCTGGTGCCCGCGATTGCACCTGCCGGCGACCAGCCGGCGCCGCCGCGTCCGGCGGCACAGGCGATTGCTTCTGCGCACCCGCTGGCGACGCAGGCCGGGATGCAGATTCTGGCCGCGGGCGGAAATGCCTTCGATGCCGCAGTCGCGGTCAGTGCCGCGCTGGGCGTGGTGGAACCTTACAGTTCCGGTATCGGTGGCGGCGGCTTCTGGCTGCTGCACCGCGCCCGTGACGGCAAGCAGGTCATGCTCGACGGTCGCGAGCGGGCGCCGCTGGCGGCACACCGCGACATGTATCTGGATGCACGGGGTAAGGTGGTGCCGGGTTTGTCCATGGACGGCGGGCTTGCGGCCGCGATCCCCGGCGAACCGGCGGCGCTGGTGTGGCTGGCAGAGCGCTATGGTCGCCTGCCCCTGAAACAGTCGCTGGCGCCGGCGATTGAACTGGCGCAGGCCGGTTTCCCCGTCGATGCCCACTACCGGCGCATGGCGCGCTTCAGGCAGCAGGTGTTGCGCCGCTCGCCGGCTGCGGCGAAGGTTTTCCTGCAGCATGGCGATGTGCCTGAGGAAGGCGCGATAATCCGCCAGCCGGAACTGGCCGCGACGTTGCGCGCGCTGGCGCAGCAGGGGCGGGACGGGTTCTATGCCGGTGAGATTGCGCGGCGCCTGGTGGACGGTGTGCGCAAGGCGGGTGGTATATGGACGCTGGAGGATCTCGCGCAATACCGGGTGATCGAACGCCGGCCGGTCAGCTTCGGTTTTCGTGGTCGGCGTATCGTCGCCGCCGCACTGCCGTCTTCCGGCGGTGTGGGGCTGGCGACCATGCTGAACATTCTCGCGGGCTATCCGCTGGCGCGGCTCGAGCCGGCACAACGCACCCATTTCATCGTCGAGGCCATGCGCCGCGCCTACCGCGATCGCGCCCAGTATCTCGGTGACCCGGACTTTGTCGAGGCGCCCGTGGCGCTGCTGGTGGACCCGCGCTACGCCGATGGATTGCGCGCCTCGATTCACCCGCAACACGCCACGCCGAGCCGACTGCTGCCGGGCAAGGCCGTGTTGTCGGCGGGTGCCGATACCACGCACTTCTCCATTCTTGACCGCGACGGCAACCGCGTCGCGGCGACGCTGAGCATCAACTACCCGTTCGGCGCGGCTTTTGTGGCGCCGGGCACCGGCGTGCTGCTGAATGACGAGATGGACGATTTCTCGGCCAAGCCCGGTGTACCCAACGCCTATGGACTGGTCGGCGCCGAAGCCAACGCTATTGAGCCCGGCAAGCGCCCACTGTCCAGCATGACACCGACCTTCGTCGAGTCGGAGCACGGTGTGGCGATACTGGGCACACCGGGTGGCAGCCGCATCATCACCATGGTGTTGCTGGCGATACTCGATATCAGTGAAGGCCACGGCCCGGCTTCGTGGGTAGCGCTGCCGCGTTTCCACCACCAGTTTCTACCCGATGTCATCCAGTTCGAGCCGGGCGCCCTGTCGGCCGAAACGCAACGCGCGTTGCGCGACCGCGGGTACGCATTGAAACAGATGAAATCCACCTGGGGCAATATGCAGGCAGTGTATTTCGACTATCAATCAGGCAAGGTGCAGGCGGCTTCCGATCCCCGCGGCATCGGCCTCGCCAGCGTGCACTGAGCGTTGCCGCCTCAGCGCTGGCAGTGTGCGCAGTAGAAGGTCGAACGCTGGCCGCTGCGCGTTTCGCGTATTGCTGCACCACACTGCAAACAGGGTTGCGAGGTGCGGCCGTAGACGCGCAACGATTGCTGGAAGTACCCTGGCTTGCCGTCGCTGTTGAGGAAATCCCTCAGCGTGGTACCGCCCTGGCGGATGGCCTCAGCGAGTACCTCACGAACGGCGTCAGCGAGCCGCAGGTAGCGTGCCCGGCTGATGCGGCCGGCTGCGCGCGCAGGATGGATGCCGGCCGTGAACAGCGCTTCGTTGGCGTAGATGTTGCCAACGCCCGCTACGGTATGACTGTCCATGATGAACGCCTTGATCGCCAGTTTTCTGCCGCGTGATTGCCGAAACAGATACTCGCCGCTGAAGTCCTCGCCCAGTGGTTCCGGACCCAGCGTCGCCAGTAACGGGTGCTGTGTTGCGTCCTGTTCGCACCACAGCCAGGCGCCGAAGCGGCGCGGGTCCGTATAACGCAGTATTCGCTTTGCGCCAAAATGCAGGTCGATGTGGTCGTGTACTTCGGGTGCCAGCGTGGTATCGATGATACGCAGGCTGCCGGACATACCCAGATGAATGATCAGGGTGCCGTGCGAGGTTTCGATCAGCAGGTACTTCGCGCGCCGGGCAACGCGCAGGATCTTCGCCCCGACGATATTTTCAACCAGTGTGTCGGGCACCGGCCAGCGCAGCTGCTTCTGGCGCACGGTGATGGCCCTGACGCGTGCGCCGACCAGGTGCGGCTCGATGCCGCGCCGCGTGGTTTCGACTTCGGGAAGTTCAGGCATGGTTCAACATTAAAAGGCCTGACCCGGAGGTCTGGCGTCATGGTGTGTCGGGTGTCGGCGCGAGGTCGAGCATGCGTGAGGCTACGTCACCCATGCGGTACTCGATACCGAGCGCCGGTCGCGCGAGCACCAGGTCGTGCTCGCGGGAAGTGACGACCAGTTCGATGGGCCGGTCCTGGCTGGCGAGCTCAATGGTGATGCGCTCGCCTTGCGGTGTGCCGTCGATTTCCCGTACGTTGATGGCGGTGGCAGCCTGCCAGCTGTCGATGAGTCGCTGCAGGTCGTCGGCCGAAACGTCGCGTTCCGGTGTCATTTCCCAGCCTGAATCGCCCCGGCGCAGCGTCAGGCCGGGCAGCGACAGGGCCGTGATGCGCGCCTGCTGCGGCAACACCTTGCGCCGTACAAACTGGGTATAGCCCGCTTCGACCAGGTACAGGTAAAGGTCAGGCACCAACTCCACCTGCTCGCCGACCCGCAGGTAGCGCAGGTTCTCCAGTGCTTCGATGCCGCCGAAGTCGATGCGCAGGTCATTGAGCGTCACACTGGCGCGCGGGGGGTCCAGTTCCAGTCGGGCAAGATCCATCTCGCCAGCGGGGTAGCTGCGTACGACGGTCTGTTCGGCCAGCCTCGCCAGCGAGCGGACCTGAAACGGTTCCGCCGGCAGGCGCGGCTCGCGCGCGATCCACCAGAAGCCGTCGTTGTCACGCTCCAGCACCAACTCATCGCGCAGTGGCCGGGTAATCACGATGCGTTCGACGTCGGCCGTTTTGAACGGCGTGACCGTCTGTGTCACGGGCTTGTCGATGCCCGGCTCATAACGCGCAATCAGCGTGAGGATAACGACCGTGGTAAACAGCAGGATATTGGTGAGCCAGCGCGATTTCATATCGGATTCCGGGTCAGCGGTTGCGGCGTCGCCACCAGATAGCGACACCCGCGCCCAGCAGTGCCAGTGGTAGCACGAACAGGAAACCAAACCCGATCAGTGCCTGGGCAAACTTGTCGAGTTCCAGCTGAACGTCGCTGGCGGTGCGGGCGGTGATGGCAATAAAGCGGTCGTCGTGGTTGAGCCAGTTGAACAGGGCCAGTCCCAGGTCGATGTTGCCGGCATTGCCCAGATAGGTGTTGGACAGGAAATCCGCGTCACAGATGACAGCAACGCGCTGCTGCTCCGTGTCGTCGTCGTCTCCCTGTTCACGGGTAAAGACGTAACCGATATCCAGCGGCCCCATGCGCTCGTCGCTGTCCTGGTCGAAACGAATGGTGCCGCTGATGGGGCCGAGTTCCGTCCAGGCACGGTCCAGCGTGGTCAGCAGTGGTTGTGCCTGCCAGCCCTCGGGTGGCGCGACGTCGAGCGCGCAGGCCTGCGGAAACAGTGTGATCTTGCCCTCCATGCGGCGGGTGATTTCGTGCATGGGGTAGTCGGTGATGATGGCAAACGCCGGGTTGTCGATGCCAAACAACTGTGTGGTGGCGTCTACCACGGTGCCGGGCAGCTGCTCCACTCCGAGTGTTTCGGCAACCGGTCCCAGACCCGCCAGTGTGCCGGGTTCTATCAGCCACAGCAGGTTGCCGCCGCGCTTGAGATAGCGGTTGATCAGGCCGACCTCGCCGGGCAGCAGCGAGCTGCGCGGATCGGCGATGACCAGCAGGCTGGTGTCACCGGGAATGGAGGCCGACTCGGCAAACTTGAGCGTTTCCACCTTGATGCCCTTGTCGCCAAGCAGTTTGCCAAATTGCCCCATGTCGTGGTTGGCCTGGCCGTGCGGGTTACGCTCGCCGTGGCCGCTCAGAAACACCACCCTGCGCGTGTCGGGGCGCGCAATGCGCAGCAGCGCATTGGTCAGGCTCTGTTCCGATAGCTCCTGGATCTTTTCGCTGCGACCGTCGTAGGCCACCAGCAGTTCGCCGTCCATCGTGATGCCCAGCTCGCGTACCCGTTCCGGTTCGGCGTCGGGGTTCACGAAGTGCAGTTCCACGTCGGGCTTGTGGCGCTGGTAGCGTGCCACCAGGTCGCGGATATGCTCGCGCAGCGCGGGTGTTTCGCGGGCGAACGCGGTGATGTGGACGGGACCTTCCATTTCGTCGAGCAGTTTGCGGCTGTCGACCGACAGGCTGTTGCGCCCGCTGCTGGTCCAGTCGGCTTCCAGATTGTAGCGGGTGCTCAACCAGCCCAGCAGGCCGGCGATGACCAGCACCCCGATGACAAAGATCAGGTTTTGCAGTTGCAGCTGGCGGCGTGATGCGCGGGAGATTTTCATGGCGCTATCCGGTCAGCCGTTTCTGGTCCAGCCGGCGGATGCCGAGGGTCAGGAATACCGCGGTAAGCAGCAGGTAATAGACCAGGTCACGGGTGCTGAAGATACCTTTCAGGAAGGAATCGAGGTGCGTTTTCAGTGACAGGTAATGGAACAGGCCACTGACATTCTGACCGGCGTCGCCGTTCCAGTCGATGATCCACAGGAGCATCAGTGCGCCGAGCGTGCTGATGGCGGCGACCACCGGCTGTTCGGTCAGCGATGACATGAACAGGCCGATGGCGGCGAAGGCCGCGGCCAGCAGCGTGAGCCCGAGCAGGCCCGATAACAGCTTGCCGATGTCGAGCGTTGTGCCGGCGTACAGTGACAGCGGCATGGCGGCGAGCATCAGTATCAGAACAATAAAGAACAGCGCGATGCCGAGAAACTTGCCGAGCACGATGTCGCTGATCGCGACCGGTGCCGACATCAGCAGGGTCAGGGTGCGGTTTCTCTGTTCCTCACTGATGCTGCGCATGGTGATCGCGGGTGCGATCAGCAGGAAAAGAAAGCCGGCAGTCTGGAACAGTGGCGCAACCACGATATCAGTAACACCGGGTGCCCCCTCGATGCCGGCGAGACGCGCCTGCCAGGTCATGTAGGTCTCCAGTTGAGAGAGGAACAGGTAAGCCAGCACCAGTTGCAACACCGCCAGTATGGCCCAGGCCAGTGGTGACAGGAACAGGTTCTTGAACTCTCTCACGGCGATAGTGGCAATCATCAGGCAGCGTTCTCCGTCGTCTGTTGTTCATCGTGACAGGTGAGTTCGACGAATACTTGCTCCAGAGTGCGTCGGTCGAGTGCAAGTTCCACCAGGCCCAGCCCCTGTTCCGCGATATACGTTGCAATGGCCCCGGCGGGGTTTTCGCCACTGAAGTGCAGGCGCGCGCGCGCGGCGCCAAGCCGTTCACGGTGATCCACGCCGGGGAGCTTGCCGAGTATCTCGTCGGACAATGGCTCGCGGGTTTCCAGCACCAGTACGTGGCTGACCAGCTGTTGTTCGAGTTCCTGCATGCTCTTCGAGAACACCAGCCGGCCTTCGTTAATGATCTGCACGCGCGTACAGGTTGCCTGGACCTCGGGCAGAACGTGCGTGGACAGGATGATGCCGTGGGTTTCACCCAGTTCGCGAATCAGCTCACGAATTTCGCGGATCTGGTTGGGGTCGAGACCCACGGTGGGTTCGTCGAGTATTACCACGGCCGGATTGTGCAGAATGGCCTGGGCAATGCCGACGCGTTGCTGGAAACCCTTGGACAGGTTGCCGATCAGGCGACGGTTGACCGTCAGCAGTCCACAGCGGCGCTTGGCGCGATTGATCGCGTGGCCGCGCTGCGCCTTGTCGACCCGGTGCAGTCGTGCGCAGTAGTCGAGGTACTCGTCCACCGTGAGGTCGCGGTACACCGGGGGTTGTTCCGGCAGGTAGCCGATGCTGGCCTTGGCTCGTTTTGGCTCGTCGAGCATGTCGACGCCGTTGATCCGCACCCGCCCTTCACTGGGGGCGAGGTTACCGGTGATCATCTGCATGGTCGTGGATTTGCCCGCGCCGTTGGGGCCGAGAAAACCCAGCACTTCACCCTGCGCCAGTTCGAAATAGATGTGGTCGACGGCA
Source organism: uncultured Thiohalobacter sp. (assembly GCA_964433205.1). Taxonomy (GTDB): domain Bacteria; phylum Pseudomonadota; class Gammaproteobacteria; order DSM-19610; family DSM-19610; genus Thiogranum. The sequence continues at coordinate 45,918 of CAYSRA010000003.1, forward strand.
AGCTGGTGTCCGTAATACCGCGACAACTGTTCAACGCTGATCAGGATTTTTGATTCCATGTGCTTTATGATGGGTTCCACAGTGTCATATCCGCGCCCGGAAGGGAGCATAACGTAAAGTATTGCGGATTTGGATAGTCCTTTATTATGCCAGCACGAAAACCGGAAACGCCATTGTGCGACCAATTTGGCTTTGATGCCGACTGGCGTAATGCCCAGCTGACGCTGATCGGCCTCGACGACGAATCACGCGACACAGTCCGGCAGTTGCATCGCCAGGTGCTGACCGCCGACGCATCCCGGCAAATTGTCGACCAGTTCTACGAGCGATTACTGAACGACTCGCGGGCCCGGGCGCTGCTGGAAAGTTACGATGTCGAGCGCCTGAAGGTGACGCTGTCGGCCTACCTGACCGATTTCGGCGTGGACTTCCGCGATGCGAGCTATTTCGAGACGCGTGCCCGCGTGGGCATTGCTCACGCGCGCGTGGGGCTGCCGCTGGCGCTGTATCTGTCCGCTTTCGGTGTCATGCAGACGCTCATTCTCGAGGCGCTGACACACAGTACCGGTGACGCGGAAGTCCGCCACGCGCTCGGTCGTCTGGTGTTGAAGTTGACCACGCTGGATATCGCTGTCGCCACCGAGGTCTATCATCGCAGCAGTGTGCTGGAGCTGGATCGTTCGGTCAAGCACCTGCAGCTTGAGCAGAGTCTGTTGCGCACCCAGCTTCAACTTGACGCCCTGACCGGTGTGTCCAGCCGAACCAGCTTGCTGAATGAACTGGAAGGCGCCGTCAGTCGCGCCGCCAAGACCGGTCAGCCACTGTGTATCATCATGGCCGACCTGGACCACTTCAAGGAAATAAATGACACCCACGGGCATATGGTGGGCGACAAGGTGCTGGCCGAAGTGGGCGCCCGGATTCGCGCCGCGCTGCGAGAGTTCGATGTTGTCGGACGCTACGGCGGCGAAGAGTTTGTCGTCGTACTGGAAAACACCTCGCGCCACACCGCGCGCCTGATCGCGGAACGTATCCGCCAGCGCATTGCCAGTTCGCCGATCAAGGTGGGACACCTCCAGTTGCAACTGACCATCAGCCAGGGGCTGGCAGTGCGAGCCGAGGGTGACGACTTGCAGCGCCTGCTGCAGCGTGCTGACGATGCCATGTACCAGGCCAAGCGCGCCGGCCGTAACTGTGTCGCGGAAGCTGACTGAGGCAAGGTATGCTGCTGGGTGTTGATACGGGCGGTACCTTTACCGACTTCGTGTGTTTTGACAGTGGCTGCATGCGTCTCCACAAGGTGTTGTCGACGCCGGATGCACCGGAGCGGGCAATTCTGCAGGGTATCCGCGAACTGGGGCTGGAAGGTAGAACCTTCCACCTGATACACGGTTCGACCGTGGCCACCAATGCGGCACTCGAAGGCAAGGGGGTACGCACTGTCTATATCACCAATCACGGACTTGCCGACGTGCTGACCATCGGCCGTCAGGCGCGCGATGCGCTCTATCAGCTCCAGCCCCGACCCCGCCATCCCCCCGTGCCTCCGCAGCTGTGTCTTGAAACCGGCGGCAGGCTTGGTGCCGATGGTAGCGTGGTCGAAGCGCTGGACGGAGAGGCGTGCCGGGCACTGGCAGAACGGGTCGCGGCCCTGCAGCCGCAGGCAGTGGCAATTAACCTGCTGTTTTCCTGGCTGGATGATCGCTTCGAGCAGATGATCCGGCGTGCGCTTCCAGACGGGTTGTTTGTGGCCTGTTCGTCCGAAGTGCTGCCGGAAATACGCGAATACGAGCGCGGCATGGCGACCTGGCTGAATGCCTGGCTGGGGCCGAAAGTGCAGGGTTATCTGCAACGTCTGCAGCAGGCAGTGCGGCCTGCGCCGGTTCACGTCATGCAGAGTTCCGGGTTGACTATCCGCGCCGACAAGGCCGCACAGCGCGCGGTCAACCTGTTGCTGTCCGGTCCGGCGGGTGGCCTGATGGGGGCGCGCCATGTCGCGGCCCGGCATGGCATTACGCGCCTGCTGACGTTTGATATGGGGGGAACCTCAACGGATGTCGCCCTCATCGATGGTCAGATCAACCTGACCTCGCAGGGCTGTATCGGCCACTACCCGGTGGCCGTGCCAATGGTAGACATGCACACGATTGGTGCCGGCGGCGGATCCATCGCCCGCGTGGACGAGGGGGGCATGCTGACCGTGGGCCCCGAGTCGGCGGGTGCCGACCCCGGCCCGGCCTGCTATGGCCGTGGTGGCCGCCGGGCAACGGTAACCGATGCCAATCTGCTGCTTGGGCGCCTGCGGCCTAAAGCGTTTCTCGGTGGTGACATGTCGCTCGATATGGAGGCGGCGCGGCGGGTGATGTCCACCCTCGCGCAGCAGATGGGCGTTTCATTGCAGCAGGCCGCACACGGGGTCATCGACCTTGCCAACGAACACATGACGCAGGCGTTGCGGGTGATTTCCGTGCAGCGCGGTATCGACCCGGCCGGTTTCACGCTCGTTGCTTTCGGCGGCGCGGGTGGCCTGCACGTCTGCGCGCTGGCCGACGCGCTGGGTATGCGCCAGGCCATGGTTCCCGCCGCCGCAGGCGTGCTGTCGGCCCTCGGCATGCTGGTTGCCCCGCGTGGGCGGCAGATGTCGCGCACGCTGAGCGGCCTGCTGGACGAGCAGGAAGACCGGGCGCTGCGGGCGGCATTCCAGCGCCTCGCGGAGCAGGGGCTGGCCGAGTTGAACGAAGAAGGCGTGCAGCGCGACGGGGTGGATTGCCGATACAGCCTCGATCTGCGCTACCTGGGCCAGAGTTTTACCCTCAATATCCCGTTTGACACGGTTCCCGCGGCTATCGAGGCATTTCACGAGGCGCACCGCCAGCGTTTTGGTCACCGTCTGGATATGCCGGTGGAAGTGGTCAATCTGCGGGTGGCCCTTTCAGCCGCCGGAGAACCGTTGGTGGTGCAGGAAAACCCGATTTCGGGGGGCGGAAATCCGCTCGAATTCGCCGATCTGCCGGGATTCTCCGCCGCGGTGCCGGTGTGGCGACCCCGCGACCTGGCCTGTGGACAACGGTATGACGGCCCGTTGCTGGTGGTCGACGACGTTGCGACGGTGCTGGTTGCCCCCGGTTGGGCGCTGGGACGGGAGGGGGACGGCAGTTTGCGGCTGACAAAAAAATCCGCAGTGCCTTGCGACACTGCGGAAAGGACGGGATAGGAAGACAAAGCTCGATGGTGCGGGATGGGAAAGCTGAGCAGTATAGCTTTTCCTGCCCCGAACCGGTCACTAGTCCAACCACGGCAAATGTTATGGGGTCTGGTGGCGGCCGTCCTTGATCCAGGTCAAGAAAAGTTGTGCCGGGGGGGTCAGTCCTCAATCAGCGTCTTGCAGATTTCGTTGGCCCACTGCACAGCAGACAGGTAGGCATCGCGTATTTCCGGGGCGTCCAGCCCTTCGCAGTGGATGTGTTCCCAGTCCCCCCGTTCATAGGCCAGGACGCAGGCGAGGGTTTTGCCATGGGTGCCGCGGTGGTGGAGGAGCGCCTCGGCAATATGGTCGGCGAGCGGTAACTGGGTGAGAATTTCCTCCATGGTGTTGTCCATCAGCGCGTCCAGCGCGGAAAACAGTCCGATGGTGAAATAGGCTTGCGGGTCGGGTTCCTTGCGTGTGCGGGCGATATTTTCAGCCATCCTGGCGCGGACCATCGCGGTCACCACCAGTTCCGTGGGCTTGTCATCGATCTGGGACATGGCCAGCAATGTGGTCCATGAGCGCAGCGTCGCCATGCCGAGAATAATGACCGCCTGCTGTATCGAGTCGATTTTGCGCGGCAGCGCAATCGCGGCCGAGTTGACGTAGCGCAGGATCTTGAAGCTGAAAGCGACATCCTGGGCAATCAGCTGTTCCAGTTCGGCGGGCGTAATGTCGGGATCCTGCAGCCGGCTCAGTAGTTTCAGCGTTGCAAGCCGGTTATTGGGCAGACGCCGACCGCGAATAATCTTCGGTTGGGCGAAGAAATAGCCCTGGAAATAGTCAAAGCCGAGTTCCCGGCAAAAATCGTATTCTTCGCGGGTTTCGACCTTCTCGGCCAGCAGGCGCAACGGGTGCTGGCGCAACTGGGCGACGTGGTCACGGATTTCGTCCTGGTTCAACGCCATGATGTCGATCTTGATGATATTGGCCAGTTCCACCAGTGGCTGGAGTGATTCGCGGTAGATGAAGTCGTCCAGCGCGATGGAATAGCCTTGCTGGCACAAGCGAGTGACACCGGCGACCACTTCCTCATCGGCCTCGATGTCCTCGAGCAGTTCCAGTACGACGCGGTCCCTGGGCAGCGAGATGGTGGTTTCGTCAACAAAAAAGGCACGCGTCAGATTGATGAAGGCGAGCTTGTCTCCAACGATATTGTCCAGGCCGATTTCCATGAAGGTATTGACGATGACGTCAGAGGTTGCCCGGTCGCCATCGACGAAGTCGGCGACATTGCGCTGCGCCGAACGAAATAGCAGCTCGTAGGCGTAGACCCCCTGTTTGCGGTCATAAATGGGCTGTCTGCCAATGAAAATATCGTTCATGGTGCTTCGGTCGTGGGTTGGGTGTCGTCCATAAAGTGTAACAGATTCCGGTTGTTATGCTTTGGTAATGCTGTCGGCCGGCCGGCGGGAAACTGTTGCTTGGGGCAGATGTGGTAAACTTCGCTGCGCCAAACGCGATTTTTTGAGGTTTTAATGGCTACATTGTTTTCCGGCTTCACCTGGTATGCCGGCCTGGTAGATCTCCCCTGGTGGGGCTACCTTCTGACCGGGTTCGTACTGACTCACATCACGATCGTCAGTGTTACTGTTTTTCTGCACCGTCACCAGGCGCACCGCGCACTGGATCTTCATCCTGTCACCAGTCACTTCTTCCGCTTCTGGTTATGGTTGACGACTGGCACCGTGACCCGTGAATGGGTCGCCGTACATCGCAAGCACCACGCCAAATGTGAGACCCCCGACGACCCGCACAGCCCGCAGACGCGGGGTATCCGTACGGTGCTGTGGCGCGGTGCGGAACTGTATCGTGCCGAGGCGGACGTCACCGAGACGCTGGAAAAGTACGGTCATGCCACGCCGGACGACTGGCTGGAGCGCAACCTGTACAGCCGTTTTTCCATGCTCGGTATTGCCCTCATGCTGATGCTTGACTATGTTCTGTTCGGCTTCCTGGGCATCGCCCTGTGGGCGGTGCAGATGGTTTGGATACCTTTCTGGGCAGCCGGAGTCATCAATGGCATCGGGCACTGGTGGGGTTATCGCAACTACGAGACACCGGATGCATCACGCAACATCTCCTGGTTCGGTTTCCTGGTGGGGGGTGAGGAGCTGCACAATAACCACCACGCTTTTGCCAGTTCGGCGCGCTTTTCGATGCGTCGCTGGGAGTTTGATTTCGGCTGGGGTTACATCCGCATCATGCAGGCACTGGGGCTGGCGCGGGTCAAGAAGCTGGCGCCGTTGCCGCGTATTGTCCCCGGCAAGGCGCGAGTGGACATGGACACGGTGAAGGCCGTGGTCGTGGCCCGTTTCCACGTGATGTCCGACTATGCCCGCGAGGTACTGTGGCCGGTGCTGCGCCAGTCCTGCCGCGACGGTGAATGCCGGCGTGGTCTGCGCAGGACGCGTCGCTTGCTGGTGCGCGACCCGGCTACCATGGATGCGCGCAGTCGCGGCCTGCTGGAGGGGGTTCTGTTGCGTTTCGCCGATCTGCGCGTTGCCTATCAGTACCGCGAACAGTTGCAGCAGGTCTGGAAACGCTCGGCGGCCAGCCACGAGGCATTGTTGCAGTCCTTGCAGGACTGGTGTCAGCGCGCCGAGGCAACCGGGGTTCGGGCGTTGCAGGAATTTGCGCAACGGCTCAGGGGCTACAGTCTGCAGATGGCGTGACGGTGGTCTCCCGCCCACAAAAAAGCCCGGCACTGCCGGGCTTTTTTGTGCAATGGCCGGGGCGAGTTACTTGATTTTCGCTTCCTTGTAGGTCACGTGCTTGCGTACCACCGGGTCATACTTTTTCAGCTCCAGCTTGTCAGGCATGGTGCGCTTGTTCTTGGTGGTGGTGTAGTAGTGGCCGGTGCCGGCACTTGATACCAGTTTGATTTTGTCACGCATGGATATATCCCCTTAAACCTTTTCGCCGCGGCCGCGCATGTCGGCCAGCACGGTGTCGATACCGAGCTTGTCGATAATACGCATGCCCTTGGAGGAAACGCGCAGTTTCACCCAGCGCTGCTCATTTTCCACCCAGAAACGGTGGGTATGCAGGTTCGGCAGGAACCGGCGACGGGTTTTATTGTGTGCATGGGAAACATTGTTACCCGAGACCGGGCGCTTCCCGGTGACCTGACAAACTTTGGACATTGCTCTATTCCTCGAAGATTCTTGCACGGCCCGCCCGGAGGCGAGCAACGAGAACCGCGCTTTATACCAGAGCAGTAGCCGGTAGACAAGGTTTTTGCATTGGCGTCTGGCCGGCAACAGGAGTGGCGACCTTCGTGTAATGCGAGTGCAATGTATTGCAATACAGACTGTTATAGCCAGCCGCGCTGCGCGAACGACACCGATTTCTGGTCGCCGACGACAATATGATCCAGTACCCGGATGTCGACCAGCGCCAGTGCGTCACGCAGGCGGTCGGTGATGCGCCGGTCCGCCTGGCTGGGCTCGGCAACCCCGGACGGGTGATTATGGGCGAGAATCAGCGCGGCGGCATTGTGTTGCAACGCCCGGCGCACCACTTCGCGGGGATGGACACTGGCGCCATCGACAGTGCCGCGGAACAACTCCTCGCAAGCGATGACCCGGTGCCGGGTGTCAAGAAACAGGCAGGCGAACACCTCGTAGGGGTACTCGCGCAGTCTGGCCCTGAGGTAGCGCTCGGTGTCATCGGGGTTTTGCAGCGCATCATCGCGCGACAGGGCTTCGCCCAGGTGGCGGTGTGCCAGTTCCAGGACTGCCTGGAGTTGGGCAAACTTGGCATCTCCAAGACCCCGCGTACGGCAGAAGCGGGCATGATCTGCCTGAAACAGCGCACGCAGGCCGCCGTATTCGGAGATCAGGTCGCGGGCCAGGTCAACGGCGCTGCGGCCGGCGATGCCGGTACGCAGAAAAATCGCCAGCAGTTCCGCGTCTGACAGTGTATGCGCGCCGGATGCGAGCAGTTTTTCCCGCGGCCGCTCGGCTGCGGGCCATTGCTGGATCGACATGGTCAACCTCCCTGTTCACCGTTGTCATGAATGACGTGCTGCAGCCGATAATGGTCAGTCTGCGGGGCGGTGTAAAGTCCGCTGTTACCGTGAGCGCGGGCGCGAGACCGGGTCTTTCCGCGCGCGGCGCTTCTGGTACACTCACGACAATGAGTTTTCTTGCGAAAAAACAGATTCTTCTCGGTGTCTGCGGCGGTATTGCCGCGTACAAGAGTGCGGATCTCGTTCGTCAGCTGAAAGCCGCGGGTGCCTGTGTGCGGGTGGTTATGACGCCGGCGGCGCGCGAATTTGTCGGTGAGCGCACCTTTCAGGTGCTGAGCGGCGAGCCGGTCTGGTGCAACTGGCAGGATGATCGCAGTGCCATGGATCACATTGATCTGGCGCGCTGGGCGGACCGTATCCTGATTGCGCCCGCCACGGCGGATACGCTGGCGAAACTGGCGCAGGGGCGTGCCGACGACCTGTTATCGGCCATTTGTCTCGCCAGCGAACGCCCGCCGGCCGTGGCACCGGCCATGAATCAGGCCATGTGGCGCAATGACGCGACGCAGGACAATATCAATATGTTGCGGCGCCGCCGGTTTGCGGTCTGGGGCCCGGCCGAGGGCGAACAGGCGTGCGGCGAAACCGGACCCGGCCGGATGCTGGAGCCGGCGGAGCTGGTGCGCCGGTTGTCGGACAGTTTTTCTACCGGTGCGCTGGCGGGGGCGCGCGTGCTGGTTACCGCCGGCCCCACCCGGGAGCCGCTCGATCCGGTGCGCTACCTGAGTAACCGCAGTTCCGGCAAGATGGGCTATGCGGTCGCAGAGGCGGCGCGTGAGGCGGGTGCCTCGGTGGTGCTGGTCAGCGGGCCCACCGCACTCGACGCTCCCTCAGGAGTGGAGACCGTGCGCGTCGAAACGGCGGCGGAGATGCTGGCGGCGGTACAGGCGCAACTGGCCTCCGGCTGCGACATCTACATCGGCGCAGCGGCCGTGGCGGACTACCGGCCGGCCGCGCCCGCCGCGCACAAGATCAAGAAAAAGACCGAAACACTGTCGTTACCGTTGCAGCCGGTCACCGATATTCTCGCCACGGTGGCACGCAGTGAACCGCGCCCGTTTTGCGTCGGTTTCGCAGCGGAAACCGAAAATCTGCTGGCCTATGCACAGAAAAAGCGCATGGCCAAGGGCGTGGAACTGATCGCCGCCAACCTGGTTGGCGGCGGACTCGGTTTCGACAGCGATGACAACGCGTTGCTGCTGGTCTGGGAAGGCGGCAGTAAACGCCTTGAGCAAACCTCCAAGCGTCGCCTGGCGCGCCATTTGATAACCCGGGTCGCCGCGCTGTACGCCGGCGCCGGAACGCCACAGGAACATCATGCAGAGCATTCAGCTTAAAATTCTTGATTCGCGCATTGGCGCGGAGTATCCCATGCCCGATTATGCCACCGATGGCTCTGCCGGCATGGATTTGCGCGCCTGCCTCGACACCGAGCTGGTGCTGGAGCCGGGCGCCACCGAACTGATTCCCACCGGACTGGCAATTCATATCAGCGATCCGTCGCTGGCTGCCGTACTGCTGCCGCGCTCCGGTCTCGGGCACAAGCACGGCATTGTGCTGGGCAATCTCGTCGGCCTCATCGATTCGGATTACCAGGGCCAGTTGTACGTATCCTGCTGGAACCGGGGCGACAGCGCGTTTACGGTGCAGCCGGGAGAGCGGATCGCACAAATGGTGTTCGTGCCTGTGGTGCGTGCAAGCTTTGAAGTTGTTGAGGAATTTGTCGATAGTGAACGTGGGGCCGGAGGTTTTGGGCATACCGGCCGCGCCTGACAGATTGACCAACCAGCCACCACTCAGGGACTGTTGATGAAATTACCGTTTCTATCCGGTAAGGATAAGGGAAAGTCGGCCAAAACTGTGCCGGCGGGTGAACCTGCAAGTAAAACTGCAAAACGTCTCAGCCTGCGCAGCCAGATGCTGTTGCTGCTGCTGGCGGGCGCCCTGTTGACGGCAATCCCGCCGCTGGCTGTTTACGTACAAACCGAGGTCACGTTGCGGGAGGCGGGGCAGCGCCACGCTGAACAGGTCTCCGGGCTGCTGGCCGGGGTCGTCGGGCAGTGGGTCGCCGCTCAGGCCGCGACCGCCGAGCGGGCGGTGAAGAATCCGGAGCTTGCCCGGCTTATGGAACAGGACGATGCCTCGGCGCGGGATGCGGCAGCGGAGCGGCTTACCGGTTTGTTTCCGACCGCAGTACGGGTGCGCCTGCTGCCGCGCGGTATTGAGGAAGTCGATCTCAATACCAGCCCGCCGATCGGTTATGCCGCCATCGATATGCTCAGGTACGCAGAAACCCACGACACACCGCCGCCGGTAGAAGTCCATATGGGCGGCACGCCGCAGCAGCACATCAATCTTGTGCGGCGCATCCTCGATCCGACCGGCCGCCACATTGTCGGCCATTTGATGGTCAGTTTCCCTCTGCAGCCGCTACAGGCAATGCTGGCGAAGATACCGGTTGACGGTTACGTGGAATTGCAGCAGCTGGCCGGCATGACCCCGATGGTTTTCGCCAGCCAGGGGCCGGCCGCGCTCCGGCAGCAGGCTGACGTTCCGCCCATGCAATCGAAAGTGCCTGGCAGCCGCTGGCAGGTGGCCTACTGGCCGATGGCGATTGGTGCCGGCAGCGATATTTTGCTGATCGGGGCGATGGCAGCCGGCGCCGCGGCTGCCGCAGCGTTGGTGTTGCTGGTGTGGTTCGTCTTCCGTCGCGTGGTTGCTGCGCTGCGGCAGGATCAGGTGACAGCGCTGACTATCGTCAAGGATATGCGCGACGGTCGCGTAAGGCAGGAGTACCCCAGTGCGCTCGATGAGTGCCACGATACCATCGAACTGATGGTGCGCACCGCCAGCGCCGGCGTCCCCGCTGCGCCGGCAACAGCACCACGCGATGACGAGGTCGAAGCGTCCGATGTTGCGGGCGCGATTACCGACGAGATCGAGGGCGATCTGTTGTTTGACGATGCCGCACTGGAAGTCGCGCGTTCACATACCGACGGCGTCGGCCCCAGTGCCGAGATTTTTCGGGCCTACGACATACGCGGGATAGTGGGTGAGACATTGAATGCCGATGTGGCCTACGAGATTGGCCGTGCCATCGGCAGTGAAGCCTACTACCGTGGCGAGCAGACTATTATTGTCGGCCGTGACGGCCGGCTGTCGGGGCCGGATATTACCGCCGCGCTGATCCGTGGACTGGTTGCCACCGGCCGTGACGTCAAGGATATCGGCGAAGTACCTACGCCGGTGCTCTATTTTGCCGCGCAATACCTGGGCAGCGGTTCCGGCGTCATGGTGACCGGTAGTCATAACCCGGCTGACTACAACGGGTTCAAGATCGTGCTGGGTGGTGAAACGCTGGCGAACGAATCCATTCAGGCCCTGCGCCAGCGCATCGAGGGCGGCGACCTGCTGACCGGTGAGGGTAGTGTCGAGGAAATCGACGTGTTGCCCGATTACATCGAGCGGGTGAAAAGCGACGTGCAGATTGTGCGGCCGATGAAGGTGGTGGTGGACTGCGGCAATGGTGTTGCCGGTGTCGCCGCGCCGCGGCTGTTGCGAGAGCTGGGCTGCGAGGTGGTCGAGCTGTTCTGCGAGGTCGACGGTAATTTCCCCAACCATCACCCCGACCCGGGCAAACCCGAAAATCTCGCGGCACTGATACAGGCGGTGCAGGAGCACGGCGCAGAAATCGGCATTGCCTTCGACGGCGACGGTGACCGCATCGGTGTGGTCAGTTCCAGCGGCGAAATTATCTGGCCGGACCGCCTGCTGATGTTGCTGGCGAAAGATGTGCTGGCGCGCAACCCGGGCGCACAAATTATCTATGACGTGAAGTGCTCGCGTCATGTCGCCACCATTGTCGCCGAACACGGCGGCGAACCGTTGATGTGGGCGACCGGGCATTCATTGATCAAGGCGAAGATGAAGGAAACCGGTGCGCTGCTGGCCGGTGAAATGAGCGGCCATGTGTTTTTCAAGGAGCGCTGGTTCGGGTTTGACGATGCGCTCTATACCGCTGCACGGTTGCTGGAAATTCTCGCCAACGATGCGCGCAGTTCCAGCGACGTGTTCGCCGAATTGCCGGACAGCGTCAATACGCCGGAGCTCAGTGTACCCATGGCTGAAGGCGAGCCACCGGTGTACATGGAGAAACTGCTCAACAGCGCGCATTTCGAGAACGCGCGTATCGCCACCATCGATGGTATGCGGGTCGAGTTCGAGCGTGGCTGGGGTCTGGTACGCGCCTCCAACACCACGCCCTGTCTGGTGCTGCGCTTCGAGGCAGACGATGAAATAGCGCTCAGCACCATACAGGACGAGTTCCGCCGTGTTATGTTACAGGTTGACCCCAACCTGTCATTACCGTTCTGAATCATGAGCCTGAGTTCCAGTAAAGCCACTGAAATCGCCCACGTGCTGGGCGAAGCGTTACCTTATATCCAGCGTTTCCGCGGCAAGACCATCGTCGTCAAGTACGGCGGCAACGCCATGGTCGACGAACACCTGAAGAGCGGGTTTGCGCGCGACATCGTGCTGATGCGGCTGGTCGGCATCAACCCGGTGGTGGTGCACGGTGGCGGGCCGCAGATCGGCAAGCTGCTGGAGAAACTGGGCAAGGAAAGCCGCTTCGTCGAGGGTATGCGGGTGACCGACAGCGAAACCATGGACGTGGTGGAAATGGTGCTCGGCGGCCTCGTTAACAAGGAGATCGTCAACCTGATCACCCGCCACGGCGGGCGCGCCGTCGGGCTGACCGGCAAGGACGGCGACCTGATCCGTGCCCGCAAGCTGAAAATCACGCGCGACAGCCCGGAACTGGAAGTGCCGGAGATCATCGACCTCGGGCACGTCGGTGAGGTCGCCAGTGTGGACGCCGCGGTGGTCGACATGTTGGTCAATGGTGGTTTTATTCCGGTCATCGCGCCGATCGGCGTTGGTGATGACGGGCATTCCTACAACATCAATGCAGACCTGGTGGCAGGGCGTATTGCCGAGGTCCTGGGTGCGGAGAAGCTGATTCTGCTGACCAATACCGCTGGTTTGCTGGACAAGCAGGGCAAGCTGCTGACCGGGCTGAATGCTGCGGAAGTCGATGCGCTGATCGAGGATGGCACGATCCACGGCGGCATGCTGCCGAAAATCCAGTGTGCCTTGTCGGCGGTCAAGTCCGGCGTGCGCGCCTCACACATCATCGACGGGCGGGTCGATCACGCGGTGCTGGTCGAACTGTTCACCGATGAGGGTGTCGGTACCCTGATCAGGCAGTGATCAGCGGCTATTTGCCGGCGGTCTCGACAGCTTCCCGTTCGGCGGCTTTCAGTTCACGGAAGCGCTTGATGTCGGCTTCGAACTTTTCCCTGATGGCCTGCTGTTCCAGCCGGCGGTTATCGATATAGGCGATGTTCTGCTGAATCTGGTTGCGTGATTCGCCGATTTGCCGGGTCAGCGATTCCGGTACCGGTTTGCCCGAGCGCTCCATGTTGGCGGCACGTTTTTTCTGCGCGGTCAGGCGTTGACGGATTTTCGCGATACGCCCGTTGGTCACGCGAATGATCGCTTCGATGGCTTCGATCTTGCCATCGCGTGTCAGGATCATTTCGTCTTCGTTGGTAAAGGTATCGAGGAGTATGCGATCCTTGCGTTGCTGTTCGTGCCGTTTGCGTTCCTGTTCGGCCTTGATCGCTGCCAGACGCTGCTCTTCCTTGATCTGTTCGGGCGTTTTGGCGGCGGCACGGGTTTCGACCACCACGCCCTGGCTGTTCAGCGTCTGCACGCTCTGTTTCGCGTAGCGCGCGGGAATGTGGTCGCCGTACTGTACCCGGCCGTTTTCATCGACCCATTTTTTCAGTTTGCCGGCCTGGGCGGGTGTGACGGACAGCGCGACAACAGCGCACAGTCCGATCGCTGAAAGTTGTTTGATGCGAGCAAGCGTTTTCATGTTGATCTTTCCAAATCTGCGAGTTACCGGTTAGTGGAACTGCTGAACCAGTTTGCGTTGTTTGTTATTTCCCTGCTGGCGAACCTGCTGTCTGCATTTTCGGGTGGCGGCGCCGGGCTGATCCAGTTGCCGGCGCTGATCTTTCTGGGACTGCCATTCGTGATCGCGCTGGCCACCCACAAAGTCGCCAGTGTTGCCCTTGGTATCGGCGCGACGGTGCGTCACTTGAGGGAAGGTGGGCTCGAAAAACGCCTTGCGCTGTTTATACTTGCGACCGGCCTGCCGGGCGTGGTCATCGGTGCAAACCTGATTGTCGATATACCCGGCCGGGTCGCCGAAGTGGCGTTGGGTATTCTGACAGCCGGGCTCGGCTTGTACTCGTGGCGGCGCCCGGAACTGGGGCAGCTGGAAAACCTTCAGCACCGGGACCGGCGTGGCTTCCTCGTTGGCGGCGTGGGGCTGTTTGTCATCGGTGCCCTGAACGGTTCCCTGACCTCCGGCACCGGCCTGTTCGTGACACTGTGGCTGGTGCGCTGGTTTGGTTTCGAGTACAAACGCGCCATTGCCTATACGCTGGTGCTGGTCGGGATTTTCTGGAATGGCGCCGGCGCGCTGACGCTGGGGCTGCTCGCGGAAATCCGCTGGGACTGGCTGCCGGCTCTGTTGCTGGGTTCACTGCTGGGCGGCTATTTCGGTGCGCACCTGGCGATCCGGCAGGGAAATCGCTGGATCAAGCGGGGGTTTGAAGTGGTCACGCTGGTGATCGGGGTTAAATTGATCATCGGTTGATTTGGGGTGGGTGCGAAGTGCCGGTGGGTTCGGGCGGGACGGGGGGCTTTCCGGCTCAACGGTTTGCCCGCTACGCGGGTACCCTGCGCTTCTCGCGCCATGTGGCGCGGTCCCAAACTCGCGGTTTCTGCGAAACCGCTCAAACAGGGACCGCTTCATCCACATGTCGCTGCGATGCTCGGCTGCACCGATTCGCCGGAAAGCCCCCCGTCCCGCCCGAACCCACCGGCACTGGAATTTTTGGGGCAGACGCGGGAAAGGATAGTTTGTTGCCCCACGGAAAGAGTCACGGGTTGACCTCCCTCCCGCCATTCGGCGTCGGCGCAGCCGAGCATCGCAGACGTTTTGCGATAGAGCGAGCGTTGTCTGAGTGGTTCGCGCGTTAGCGCGGACCGCGAGTTTAGCGAGCGCGCAAAATGTCGAGAAGCGCAGGGAACCCGCGTAGCGGGCAAGTCGTTGTCGAATATCGGGGGGCGGTCAGCCCGCGACGTAAATCATCCACCGGAATCCTCCGTCCCGTCAGGCTGCAATGCCGTATCTGGCCCGATAGTCCGCGATAGCCGCCAGCGCATCGGCATACTCCGGCCGGTCCTTCAAAAAGTCCTGCAACTCCGCAAGTGTGACGATACTGGCGACCTTCAGCCCCAGGTCCTGTTCGACTTCCTGGATCGCCGAGCGGTCGCCCTGACCGCGTTCCTGGCGATCCAGCGCAATCACCACGCCGGCGGCGCTGGCGCCCGCGGCGTCGATGATTTGCAGGGATTCGCGGATGGCGGTGCCGGCGGTGATCACGTCATCGATGATCAGTACGCGGCCCTCCAGCGGTGCGCCGACCAGATTGCCGCCTTCGCCGTGGTCCTTGGCTTCCTTGCGGTTGAAGCACCAGGGGGTGTCGAAGTCGTGGTGGTCAGCGAGTGCGATGCTGGCGGCGGCGGCCAGCGGGATGCCCTTGTAGGCCGGGCCGAACAGTACATCGAAGCCGATGCCGGAATCGACGATGGCCCGGGCGTAGAAACGGCCCAGCCGGGCCAGGTGGCTGCCACGGTTGAACAGGCCGGCATTGAAGAAATAAGGGCTGACGCGCCCGGATTTGAGGGTGAATTCGCCGAAGCGCAGCACGCCGGCGTCGATGGCGAATTCGAGAAATTCCTGTTTGTAGGCTTGCATGGTATCCACCGGGAATGAAAAAGCTCCGGTATGATACACGCGCAACCGCAACAGGAGAACGCATGCGCATCATTACCATCAACGTGAACGGGATACGTTCGGCCGCCAGCAAGGGTTTTTTTACCTGGATGACGCGCCAGCGCGCGGACGTTGTCTGTATACAGGAAACCAAGGCCCAGGTGCACCAGTTGAAGGACCCGGTGTTCTGGCCGCGTGGCTGGTATGCGTATTACCACGATGCGGAGAAGAAGGGTTACAGCGGTGTCGCCATCTATTGCCGGCGCGAGCCGGACAAGGTGATCAGTGGCCTGGGGTGGCCGGACGTGGACGCCGAGGGGCGTTACCTCGAAGTGCGTTTTGGTTCACTGGGCGTGGTGTCGCTGTACCTGCACTCCGGGTCTTCCGGTGAGGAGCGCCAGCAGAAAAAGTTCGACATGATGAAGCGTTTCATGACGCACCTGCGCAAGCTGCGGCGCAGCCGCCGCGAGTACGTGATCTGCGGCGACTGGAATATTGCCCACCGAGAGATCGACCTGAAAAACTGGCGCAGCAACCAGAAGAATTCCGGCTTTTTGCCCGAAGAGCGCGCGTGGATGGATGAGCTGTTCGGTCCGGTGGGCTTTGTCGATGCCTTCCGCGTCGTCGACCAGCGGCCGGACCAGTACACCTGGTGGTCGAACCGTGGCCGCGCCTGGGAAAAGAACGTGGGCTGGCGTATCGATTACCAGGTGGTGACGCCGGGACTTGCGAAACGGGTAAAGAAAGCGCGCATCTACAAGGACAAGCGGTTTTCTGATCATGCACCGCTGATTATCGATTACGACTACACACTATGACGCATACGGTCAGGGTCGTATTCTCGGGGCGCATGCTGGTGGCCCTGCTGATGGGGTTCTCCTCCGGCCTGCCGTTGCTGCTGACCGGCTCCGTGCTGCAGGCGTGGATGACCGAGGAGGGCGTCGATCTTGGCACCATCGGCCTGTTTGCGCTGGTCGGTCTGCCCTACACCCTGAAGTTCCTGTGGGCGCCGCTGGTGGATCGTTTTTCACTGCCGTTGCTGGGGCGGCGCCGCGGCTGGCTGTTGCTTGTGCAGGCATGTCTGATGCTGGCGATCGCGGCGCTGGGCTGGACGCACCCTGCACAGAATGCCCTGCCGGTGGCCCTGGCAGCATTGCTGGTGACGTTTTTTTCCGCCAGCCAGGACATTGTGATCGATGCTTACCGGCGCGAGGCGCTGGCCGACCGGGAACTGGGACTGGGGGCCTCGTTGTACGTGAACGGCTATCGTACCGGCATGCTGCTGGCTTCGGGCGGCGGTCTGATACTGGCCGATTTCATCCCTTTTCCGCAGGTCTACCAGCTCATGGCAATGGTCATGCTGGTCGGTATCGGAACGACGTTGTTCGCGCCCGAGCCGCAGGCGGCCCAGGGACTGCCCAGCACGTTACGCGAAGCCGTCATTCATCCCTTTGTCGATTATTTCAGGCGCCACCATGCGTGGCTGATCCTGCTGTTTATCCTGTTATTCAAGGTTGGTGACACCATGGCCAGCCATATGACCATTCCGTTCTATCTCGATCTCGGTTTCAGCAAGACCGAGATCGGCGCGGTGGTCAAGGTGTTCGGCTTTTCCGCCATCCTGGCGGGCGGGCTGGTGGGTGGCATCGTGATGCTGCGCATCGGCATCTACCGCGCGTTGTGGGGCTTCGGGATCTTGCAGGCGGTATCGACAGCGGGCTTTGCGCTGCTGGCCATCACCGGTTACAGCCTGCCGATGCTGACCGCGGTGATCGCATTCGAGAACTTCAGCGGCGGCATGGGGACGTCGGCGTTTGTCGCGTTCATGGCCAGTCTCACCAACCGCCGTTTTACCGCGACCCAGTATGCGCTGCTATCCAGTCTGATGGGGATACCGCGCGTCATCGTCGCGGCGCCAACCGGCTACATGGTGGAAGGGCTCGGCTGGGTCGGTTTCTTTGTGTTCTGTACCCTGATCGCAATACCCGGTCTGTTGCTGCTGACGCGGTTCCGGGGCTGGTTGACGGAGGCCGATCGTGCTGACTGATGTTTCCCTGTTGTCCGCCTTTCTGGTCGGGTTGCTTGGCGGCGTACACTGCGTGGGTATGTGCGGTGGTATCGTGACGGCGCTGACGCTGGGTCTGCCATCCGGCGACCGCGCGGCGCGCTGGCGCTATCAGTTGTCCTACAACCTGGGGCGGATACTCAGTTACAGTGTTGCCGGCGCTCTGTTCGGGGGCATCGGGTGGCTGGCGTCACACTGGAGCGGCATTCATCAGATCCAGCTTGGGCTGCAATTGCTGGCCGCATTGTTCATGGTTGCCCTGGGCATGTACCTTGGTGGCTGGTGGAACGGGTTGACGCGCATCGAACGACTGGGTGGTGTTGTCTGGAACCGGCTTGAACCGCTGGGGCGGCGTTTCCTGCCGGTGCGAACCAGTGGGCAGGCACTGGCGCTCGGTGCCGTGTGGGGCTGGCTGCCCTGCGGCCTGGTCTACAGTGTGCTGGTGTGGGCGATATCGGCAGGCAGCCCGGGTCGGGGTGCCGCATTGCTGTTGAGTTTCGGGCTTGGCACCCTGCCCAACCTGCTGCTGATGGGGGCTGCCGCTGACCGGCTGGCCGCGCGGGTACGCGACGTGCGCACCCGCCGGCTGGCAGGGCTACTGGTTGCCGGTTTCGGTCTGTACAGCCTGTACCGGCTTATTCCGTAAAGAACTGGTGACTGAATTTCACTTCGTGTGCTTCCAGCTTGCCCTCCGGCTTGACGTGAATCGTAAAGCGCAGGGTCTCCTCGTGTGAAATCGGAAAATCACCAATGTAGTAGATAGCGTTCCCTTCATGTACCTCGCGCAGGTTGATTTTGCGCTTCTGGCCAGTCAGGTTGATCGCGACGGCACTGACCTCTGCCTTGACCGGTTTGCCGGTCGTTCCCATGATCTTGCGCAGCACCGCGATATTGAGCATGCCGCGATTCTTGCTGCGTTTGAGGCCGTATTCGCGTGTTACCGAGGGGGGCAGGTAATTGGTGTTCAGGGCATTGAAGTGGACGACATAGTCACCAAAGTCCTGGGAGTTTTCCGCGCTTGCTACGCCAGACAGGGTGAGCAGTACGCCAAGCAGGAAGGGAAACAAGCTTTTCTTGAACATCCGGATTCTCCTTCTGTTTTCTGGTTTGTTCAATGACACTATAGACCAAACCGGACAGTCAGGGTTTCCGGAATTGTTGTGCAGCGCGCGGTGCGGGTGGGCCAGCCGGTAGCGCCGCTCAGACGATAGCCTCCTGGGGGGGCTGTGCGTCCGTGACCGGCGGCAGGGAAGGGTTGGTGCCGGCCGCGTGAATGGTGTGACGGATTTGTTGCAGGGCGTCGAGCTGGCGCTTGGTTTCGCGCAGGGTGGCGTCCAGCTCCTTGATGCGGGCATCCAGGGTATCACGCGACTCGCTGATGCGGCGCAGTGTCTCCAGCCGCTTTTCCATGGTCGCCTTGTGTTCCTTGATCTGCCTGACCAGCGGGTTCATGACTTCCTTGAGCCAGGCATTGGCATCCTGGTTGGCCTTGAAGAACAGGCTGCGGGTGTGACTGACCAGCGAGATAAAGAACTTCTTGATGACGAAGGACTGCTCGGTCATCGTCATCGCCGGGCTGCGGCGGAACATTTCCGCTTCCTGGTACAGGCGTTCCAGTTCGGACGAAAAGTGGGCTGTCGAGAACTGCTTTGGCATAATCTGCGGCAGGCCGTGTTCCTCGTGGAATTTCCGGTATGTCGCCCGGATCAGCATGCGCGTTTGTTCCGAGTGCGTGGTGACCTGATCCATCGTGTCGCGGGCGCCATCGAAAAAGGTTTCCATGCCGCGCTTCAGGCCGGCGGTGGTCCAGCTGTGAGTCATGGTGTCGCGCGTTTTGTTGATCAGGCGGTCCAGTGCTTCCATGCTGAGTGCGTCGAGCATGCTGCGCGCCTGGTTCTGGAGCAGGCGCCGGCTGTTCTGGAAGCTCTCGACGTTGCGCAGGTAGGCCGCTTGCTCTTCGCGCGATTTGCTCATCAGGTGCATGATGACGTCGGCGTTCTTGCCGCGCAGGGAACGCAACTCGGCCAGTTGTTTGCTGGTTTCGGTCTTGCGGCTTTCCAGCGTTGCGAGGTTCTCATCGATCATGCCGCCGATATGTGTGGTGAGATGCTCGCAAATGAGTTTTTGTCTGCTCGGCATCGTTGGATTGGCCACATGATCTGCAGTTTATGGAGTGCGTAGTTGGTTGAGCAGCG
>CAYSRA010000004.1:0-62019 GCA_964433205.1 uncultured Thiohalobacter sp.
ACAGGGACCGCTTCATCCACATGTCGCTGCGATGCTCGGCTGCACCGATTCGCCGAAAAAACCTGCCACCGACAAACCGACACAGGATACTTCCGAGGCAGACTCACCCCTTTTCCCACTTTTTCCTGTGCCACGGAACAAGTCGCGGGTTGGGGGAAAGGCCTCTGACTGGCGTCGGCGCAGCCGAGCATCGCAGGTCTGTTGCGATCAAGTGAGCGTTGTCTGAGTGGCTTGCGCGGCAGCGCAAGCCGCGAGTTTCGCGAGCGCGCAACAGACCGAGAAGCGCAGGGAACCCGCGCAGCGGGCAAGTCGTCGCCAGTCAGAGGCCTTTCCCCCAACCCGTGACGTATTCACACCACCGGGGATCAATGGAGTCTGACCCCATTGAAATCAGCGCTGTCGGGCACCGAACAGGGCGCTGCCGACGCGCACCAGGGTTGCACCTTCCTCGATGGCCAGCGGGTAGTCGCCGCTCATGCCCATGGACAGTTCGGAGAAATCATCGCCGTAGCGGGAACGGCACTGTACCAGCAATTCGCGCAGGCGCGCGAAACTGCGGCGGGTTTCGGATTCGCCGACGTCCCGATAGCCGATGGTCATCAGGCCACGCGGCCGAATTCCCGGCAACGGCTCTTCCAGCAGCGTATCGATGAGCGGAAACAGCCCCTCTTCCGCGATACCGTGCTTGGCGGGATCGCCCGACACGTTGACTTGCAGGAGCACGTTAACAGTGGTGTTCGCCTCGGCAGCCGATGCGGCGATGCGGCGCGCCAGCTTTGCACTGTCGACCGCGTGCACCCAACTGAAGTTGGCACCGACGTGGCGGGTCTTGTTGGACTGCAGGTGGCCGATGAAGTGCCACTCGAGCGATGTGTCCTTCAGGCTCTCGATTTTACCGATGGCTTCCTGCATCTGGTTTTCGCCAAAATCCTTCTGGCCGCAGGCGATCAGTGCCTCGATGGCCTCCAGTGGCTGGCGTTTCGACACCGCGATGAGGCGGACATCTTCGGCGCGACGCCCGGCGCGTTGCGCGGCGTCGGCGATGCGCTGGCGAACGACTGCTATAGCGTCATGCGGGTTCATCCGCGTGTGTCACCTCGAACACTTCGTACAACAGGCTGGTCGCGTAGCTGCCGGCCGGCAGACTGAATTCCAGCAACCACCGGTCGTCGGCTTCCTGCGTCCATGCCAGGTCGCCCGGTATCACCCGCAGCGCGCGGCGTGCGTGATTCATGCGAAAGGCACCGAGGCCATCGATCCAGTCCTGGAAGGGTGCGAGTACGGCCTGCTCCAGTGCAGCCGCTTCACCGCTGACCATTGTGTCACCACTGCCGCACAGCGGCCCGGTTGGATGGATCTCGCCGGCGGCGCAACGGCCGGCTGTCTCTGCGTCGATATCCTTCGCCGCAAATACCGCCGAGCGGCCCTCGAGCTGGAAGGCATCGCCGGCCAGCGGCCGGTTCCAGTTGCCGGCCTCGATACGCGCCGCCAATACGCGGTTGAACAGCGCCGAGCGGACCGACGACAACCAGATGCTACGCTTGTTACGTGACACGCGCGCCTTTGGCCGCGCGAACAGACGTTGCGCCTGCACCAGGTTGTCGCCGTTACGCCCGAAGCGCTGCGGACCGAAACTATTCGGGAATCCCTGCTTCAACTGCGTCAGCCGCGCTTCCACCTGAACGGTATCCGCCTCGACATCGCGTACCCGGACGCTGAAGCGGTTACCACGCAACGCACCGGTCTTCAGCTTGCGACTGTGGCGGCGCGCCTCCAGCACTTCGAATTCCTCGTTGTTGATGGCCTGCCAGTCCGGATCTTCACGCCCAGGCAACTGCACCGAGAACCATTGCTCGGTGACCGCGTTACGGTCTTTCATGCCCGCGTAGCTGACAACCTTCTGCTGAACACCGGCAAAACCGGCGAGTTGGCTGGCAACCCAACTGGTATTGGTGTTGCGCTTGCGGATATACAGCCAGCAGTGTTCGCCCTCGCCGTCCGGCGTCACCAGCGGAATTTCGGTAACGCGGAAATCTTCCGGCTCGCTGCGTATGCGCCCGGAACCGGGTGCCTCACCGTACGCACGTGGCAGTTCCAGGGAGATCAGCTCACTCATCCAGAAGAACCACGGCAAAGGCGGCGATACCTTCCTTGCGGCCGGTAAAACCAAGGTGCTCGGTGGTGGTGGCCTTGACGTTGACGCGTGCCCGGTCGATACCGAGATCCTGCGCAATGTTGTCGCACATGCGATCGACATAGGGCGCAAGCTTCGGTGCCTGCGCCACCAGTGTCAGGTCGGCGTTGCCAACGCGCAGGCCATGCTCACCCAGTTGTACCATCACGCGACGCAGCAGTTCGCGACTGTCGATACCGAGAAAGCTTTCATCGTCGTCGGGAAAGTGGCGGCCGATATCGCCCAGCCCGGCAGCACCCAGCAGCGCATCACACAGCGCGTGCAACAACACATCGCCGTCGGAGTGTGCCTTCAGCCCGTGCGTGTACGGCACCTCGACACCCCCCAGTACCAGCCGGCCACCGGCCTCGAATGCGTGCACATCAAAACCCTGACCGATTCTCATAAGCGCCCCTGTTGTCGCAGGTACAGTTCCGCCAGCGGCAGGTCTTCCGGGCGGGTAATCTTGAGATTGTCGGCGTGGCCCTCGACCATCTGCGGCTGCTCGCCGGCGTGCTCCATTGCGGACGCCTCGTCGGTAACCTCGTAGCCCGCCTGCAGGGCGGCTTCCAGCACCTCGCGCAGACGCCCGAAGCGGAACATCTGCGGGGTCTGGGCATGCCACAGGGCCTCACGCGGTACGGTGGCCTGCACCGCGCCGCTGGCATCGGTGCGCTTCATGGTGTCGTGCGCGGGAACGCCCAGCAGACCGCCGATGGCGTCGTTGGCCAGGGACTCGACCAGCTTCAGGAGATCGCTGCTGCGCACGCAGGGACGCGCCGCGTCGTGCACCATCACCCAGTCGCGGTCGGCGGCGATGCCGCTCAGCGCCCGCAGCCCGTTGAGTACGGAGTGGCAACGCTCTGCCCCCCCCGGGGCGCGAATCAACCGACGGTCGTGGTAACGCGCGGCAATACCGTCGATGGCAGGGTCAGCCGGACTCACCAGCACCAGCCCGGCCAGCATATCGACACTCCACAGCGCGTCGAGGCTGTGTTCGAGCACTGTCTGCCCTCCCAGCTTCAAAAGCTGCTTGGGCACCGCGGCACCCATGCGCCGGCCGCTGCCGGCTGCCGGCACCACCGCCCAACAGGCCACCGCCTCACTCATCGCCGGCGCCCGGTTTCTCGATTATCTGGTAGAAGGTTTCGTCGTCACGGATCATGCCCAGTTCTTCGCGTGCGCGTTCCTCGATAGCTTCCAGTCCCTGCTTGAGATCGCGCACCTCGGCGTCCAGCGCCTGGTTACGCTCACGCAGCTGGCGGTTCTCCGCCTTCTGCGTCTCTACCTGCTGGTAGAGATCCCAGACCTCCGCGAGGCTGCCGTCGCCAACCCACAGTCGATACTGCAACAGCACCAGCAGAGCGATCAGCAGCCAGATCAGCCAGCGCATGGTGTCGGACCGCGCGACGCGGGATCAGGTGTTGAACTGGTTGAAACCACTGCGACCGGCATAACTGGCGTCGGAGCCGAGCTGTTCCTCGATACGCATCAGGCGATTGTACTTGGCGACGCGATCCGAGCGCGACAGCGAGCCGGTCTTGATCTGGGTAGCGCTGCTGCCCACAGCGATATCGGCGATCACCACGTCTTCGGTCTCACCGGAACGGTGCGAAACCACCGAGGTAAAGCCGGCGCCTGATGCCAGGTCAATAGCCGCCATGGTTTCCGTCAGTGTACCGATCTGGTTGGGCTTGATGAGTATCGAGTTGGCGATGTGCTCGTCGATACCGCGTTGCAAGATCGTGGTGTTGGTGACGAACAGGTCGTCACCCACCAGCTGCACCTTGTCGTTGAGCTTTTCGGTCAGCAGTTTCCAGCCTTCCCAGTCGCTTTCGTCCATCCCGTCCTCGACGGACAGAATGGGGTACTGGTCGACCCAGCTGGCGAGAAAATCCACAAACCCCTGCGCATCGAAGGACTTGCCCTCCGATTCCAGGTGATAACGACCATCCTTGTAGAACTCGGAACTGGCCGCGTCGATGCCGAGGAAAATGTCCTCACCGGCCTTGAAACCGGCCTTCCCGATGGCTTCGAGTATGACCTCGATAGCCGCCTCGTTGGACGACAGGTCCGGCGCAAAGCCGCCCTCGTCGCCCACCGTCGTATTCAGGCCGCGTCCGCCAAGGACTGATTTGAGCGCGTGAAACACTTCGGCGCCGTAGCGCACCGCTTCGCGGATACTGTCCGCACCCACCGGCAGGATCATGAACTCCTGCAAATCGACGCTGTTGTTGGCGTGCGCGCCACCGTTGATGATGTTCATCATCGGCACCGGCAACTGAAAAGGGCCCTCGGGACGCAGGTGGCGGTACAACGGCAGTCCGTTGGCGCGCGCTTCCGCCTGCGCCGCCGCCAGCGACACCGCCAGCAGCGCGTTAGCGCCCAGACGACCCTTGTTGTCAGTGCCATCCAGTTCGATCATCTTCTGATCCAGCGCCGCCTGATCGGCCGCATCCATGCCGACCACCGCGTCGCGCAACTCGCCGTTCACACTACCGACAGCCTTCAACACACCCTTGCCGAGATAACGGGAAGGATCGCCGTCGCGCAGTTCAACCGCCTCTCGGGAACCGGTCGAAGCACCGGACGGTACCGCCGCACGCCCCATCGAACCATCATCCAGCAACACGTCCGCCTCAACGGTAGGATTGCCGCGCGAGTCCAGGATCTCCCTGCCGCGGACATCGGTAATCTTAGCCATTTCTACTCCAGATACAAAAGGTTATAAAACTTATCTAAAACTGATTCCACCATCCGCCAACGCACACAGCAGCGCCATGCAGCGGGGGATCGTGGCGGGCGCCTTGCGCATGCCTGCGCCGAACCCCGCCACGAACCCCCGCTGCGTGTCGCGAAAAACAACCCACCAGTCTACCCTACAGCAGTTCCGCCTCGGCAAACGGCCGCGATTTTACCGCGACATCAAGGATCTTCAATGTCGACAGCAAATCTTCCATCTGCCCCAGCGGCCAGGCATTGGGGCCATCGCTCAGCGCCTTCGACGGGTCCGGGTGGGTTTCCATGAACAACCCCGAGATACCCGCGGCCATCGCCGCACGCGCCAGCACCGGCACGAACTCGCGCTGCCCGCCGGACACATTGCCCTGCCCGCCCGGCAACTGCACCGAGTGCGTGGCGTCGAACACCACCGGGGCACCGGTGTCGCGCATCACTGCCAGCGAACGCATATCGGACACCAGGTTGTTGTAGCCGAAGGACACGCCGCGCTCGCATACCATAATATGATCGTTGCCGACCGCGCGCGCCTTGTCGACCACGTTCTTCATGTCCCAGGGTGCCAGGAACTGGCCCTTCTTGATATTGACCGGCTTGCCGGTGCGCGCCACGTTCTGGATGAAGTTGGTCTGCCTGCACAGGAACGCCGGCGTCTGCAGTACGTCCACCACGCTGGCCACTTCATCCAGAGGGGTGTCCTCGTGCACATCGGTCAATACCGGCACGCCGATCTCGTCCTTCACCTTCTGCAGAATGCGCAGCCCTTCCTCGATGCCGGGGCCGCGGTAGCTGTCAGCAGAGGAACGGTTGGCCTTGTCGTAGGAAGATTTGTAGATGAAGGGAATACCCAGCTCATCGGTGATCCGCTTCAGCTCGGCGGAAGTAGACATCGCCAGTTCCTCGCTTTCGATTACGCAGGGGCCGGCTATCAGAAAAAAGGGGGCGTTCAGCCCCACTTCGAATCCGCATAATTTCATGGTTCAGAAACCTTGTCGTCGTTGAATATCAGGCATCCGCTCGCACCAGGCTGGGCTGGTCGGCGGGCATGGCCACACTGCTATGGTGTGCGTTGGCCGCTTCGATAAAACTGGTGAACAGCGGGTGGCCCTCGCGCGGCGTGGAGGTGAACTCGGGGTGAAACTGGCAGGCCAGAAACCAGGGGTGGTCGCCGATCTCGATCATCTCCACCAGGCTGCCGTCAGCCGACGTGCCGCCAATGGTGAGACCCGCCTTTTCCAGCGTTTCCCGGTACTGGTTGTTAAACTCGTAGCGGTGCCGGTGACGTTCCACGATCTCGTCCTTGCCGTATACCTTGTGCGCCAGTGTGCCCGGAACCAGTTTACAGGTCTGGCCACCGAGACGCATGGTACCACCCATGTCGCTGTCTTCGTCCCGGCGCTCAACGTTGCCCGCCTCGTCCTGCCACTCGGTGATCAGGCCGATGACAGGATGTTTGGTGTCCTTGCGGAACTCGGTGCTCTGCGCTTCGCTCAGCCCCGCCACATTGCGCGCGAACTCGATCACTGCAACCTGCATGCCGAGGCAGATGCCCAGGTAAGGAATGCCATGCTCACGGGCGTAGCGCACAGCCATGATTTTGCCTTCCACACCGCGCTCACCAAATCCGCCCGGCACCAGCACGGCGTCGGCCTTGCCGAGCACTTCCAGCCCTTTCTGCTCGATCACTTCGGAGTCCACGTAGTGGATCTTCACCCGCGTACGGGTCTGGATACCGGCGTGGATCAGGGCCTCGGACAACGACTTGTAGGATTCGGTGAGGTTGACGTACTTGCCAACCATCGCCACCGTCACTTCGCGTTCCGGGTGCTCCAGTCGCTCGGCCACGTCTTTCCAGTCGGAAAGGTCGGCCTCCGGCACGTCGAGCCCCATCAGGTCGACTACCGTGTCGTCGAGGTGCTGCTCATTGAGCAGCAGCGGAATCTTGTAGATGCTGTCCACGTCGACCGCGGAAATAACCGCACGGTCCGGCACGTTGGTAAACAGCGCAATCTTGCGCCGCTCGTCGACCGGAATCGGGCGATCCGAACGGCACAACAGTATATCCGGCTGGATACCGATGGAACGCAGTTCCTTCACCGAGTGCTGGGTCGGCTTGGTCTTGATCTCGCCCGAGACGGCAATGTACGGCACCAGCGTCAGGTGCATGAACAGCGCCTTCTGGTGACCCAGTTCCACGCCCATCTGACGAATCGCTTCGAGGAACGGCAGCGACTCGATGTCGCCGACGGTACCACCGATCTCTACCATCGCGATGTCAGCGCCTTCGGCGCCGGCACGGATACAGCGCTTGATCTCGTCGGTGATGTGCGGGATCACCTGCACCGTACCACCCAGATAATCGCCGCGACGCTCCTTGCGGATGACCGTCTCGTAGATCTGACCGGTGGTAAAGTTGTTGCGCTTGCTCATCGTCGTACGGATGAAGCGCTCGTAGTGGCCCAGGTCGAGATCGGTCTCGGCACCGTCATTGGTGACAAACACCTCGCCGTGCTGGAACGGGCTCATGGTGCCCGGATCCACATTGATATAGGGATCGAGCTTCATCATGGTAACTTTGAGGCCCCGGGCTTCGAGCAATGCGCCAAGGGATGCGGCAGCGATGCCTTTCCCCAATGAGGAAACAACACCGCCGGTTATGAATATGAATCGGGTCATGAAGCTCCGAAAAATGCGGGAGAAATCAACGTCTGGACGGGAAGCCAGACTACCAGAAACCCCCACCCGAAACAATGCTGGCTGGCGCCTTTTCAGGGAACCCGCAGCGATCGGGCGGATTGGCGCCGGTGCCGGAAAAATGACCGTACGACTTCCGCATCTGTCGGCGCCCGCACTGTGCAAACCGGTGCCCGCACAGTTACCATGCCGGTTCCGGATCGCGGAGAACACAGATGTCGCAAACTGCATTCGACAAGGCGATAGAACTGATCGACAACGCCAATCGCCAGGACCCCAACCAGGAAACGGCCGACGGCAAAAGCTGGCCAAAGGAATACCTGTATGCCCTGCGCATGTCGGACATGCTCGGACGCTACGCGCCCGACGCCGATACCGCCATGCAACTGGCGGTTCGCGCACAGCACATCAAACGCTGGGAGTCGCCGCGCGCCGCCTACCCGGCCGGCCGCAAGGGCTACCTGCGCTGGCGCGCCGACCTGTACAAATTCCACGCGGACACCGCCGCCGACCTGCTGGCGCAGGCGGGTTGCGATGAAACGACTGTCGATCGCGTTCGGCAGGCGGTCGCCAAACGGGGTATCAAGACCAACCCGGATACCCAGTTGCTGGAAGACGTGGCCAGCCTGGTGTTCGTTGAGCACTACCTGGAAGACTTCGCGGCACGGCACCCGGACTACGACGAGGCCAAGTGGCTGGACATCATTCGCAAGACCTGGAAGAAAATGTCGCCGCGTGCGCACGAATTCGCCCTCTCCGGCGGTATCCGTTTGCCCGAACCGCTGGTGCCGCTGATCCAGAAAGCCGTTTCCGGCTAAACGCAGCACGCCCGCCAATTTCAATGAATTTCAATGGGGTCAGACTCGATTGAAAATTCCTTGAGTAAGCGCTGTTCACGATGGATTATCCGACAAGCGTGACCAGTGCAGCGCAATGCCCTGCTGTCCGGGACTGGCCTGAAAGCCTTCACACACCACGACACCGGGTACCGCAGCCAGCGTGCCGTTCGCATAAAGCAGCGGCAAGCGCTCTCGCTCCCAGTCCGGCACGCCGTGCTGCTGAAGCAGATTCCTCAGGGTCTGGCGGTGCGGCGCCCCGGGCAAGCGCAGGGATTCGCCGCCGCGCCGGAAACGCACCTCGACGCATGCGTGTGTTCCGGGCAGGCTCAACCCGGCCCCGGTCACAGGCGTCGCTGACAGCACGCCACCCGCGGATGAAAGCGGTAGCTCGCCGCGCAGGTCCCACGATAGTCGCTGGTCGACATCGTGGTCCGGCAATCGACGCATCAGGTACAATTCGCCGCGAAACCGCCGCAATTCAGCCTCGTCCCAGCGTACCAGCGGCTGCGCATCATCGCGGCTGTACAGCATTTCTGTGCGAATCCGTTCCAGTACCGCGCGCGACGGCAGGACAAAACCGCGTTGATGAATCCAGTGGCGCAACAGGTTGCGCTGCCGAGAGGGTTGCAGCATTTTCAGGGCGGACTGCAACAAACGATCGGCGTGCGCGCAGATCTCAAGATCAAGTGCGGCCAGCGCATCGGCAAGCTCAGCCTGTTCCGACTGGTGTTGCGCGGCGCGCGCCAGCACCGCTGAAAGTCCCGGCCAGCGCTCTCGCAACTGCGGCATGATCGACTGTCGCAGCAGGTTACGGTCGTAACGGGTCTCGGTGTTGGACGGGTCCTCGATCCAGTGCAAATCGTGGCGCTGCGCATAGCCGAGAATATCGGCGCGCGCGAGACCCAGCAACGGGCGCAGCAGCATCCCCCTGCCAAGCGGCGCGCTGGCGGGCATCGACGACAGGCCGCGCGGCCCCGCACCGCGGAACAGTTGCAACAGCAGGGTCTCCGCCTGGTCGTCGCGGTGCTGGGCTGTCAGCAGCGCAGCGCCTTCCGGCAACCATTCTGCCAGTGCCTGGTAACGTGCATGGCGCGCCGCCGCTTCCGGACTTTCGCCTGGCGCGGCAACACCGTCCGTTTTCAGCGCATGGAAAGGTACATCGAGTTCGGCGCATACCCGGGCACAGTGTACCCGCCACTCCCCGGACTGTACCTGGATACCGTGGTCGACATGCACCGCGGCGAGTGGCGCGCGCAATGCATCGCGCCGGCTGGCCAGTACGTGCAACAGAACATGGGAATCCACGCCACCGCTGTAAGCGACGACGTAGCTGCTGGCATCGGGCAACGCCGCGATGACCGCATCGAAGAGACTATTTTTCGACGAACTCACCATACGACATCAGGCGCTGGTAACGCGCGGCTACCAGCTGATCCACCGGCAACCGCTCCAGCTGCTCGATATGCTCCATGATACGGCCGCGAACTCTTTCGGCCATATCGTCAGGATTGCGGTGCGCGCCACCCAGCGGCTCTTCGATAACTTCGTCGATCAGCCCCAGTTCCTTCAGGCGCGTCGAGGTCACACCCAGCGCTTCAGCCGCATCGGAAGCCTTCTCCGCGCTCTTCCACAGGATGGATGCACAACCTTCCGGTGAGATCACCGAGTAGATGCTGTACTGCAACATCAGCATGCGGTCGCCGACACCGACCGCCAGTGCGCCGCCGGAGCCGCCTTCGCCAATGACAGTGCAGACGATCGGCGTCTTGAGGTCTGCCATCACGCACAGGTTGCGCGCAATCGCCTCACTCTGGCCGCGCTCTTCTGCGCCGATGCCCGGATAAGCGCCGGGTGTATCGATAAAGGTCAGTACCGGCAGTTTGAAGCGCTCGGCCATTTCCAGCAGTCGCCTGGCCTTGCGGTAGCCTTCAGGACGCGGCATGCCGAAATTGCGGCGGATCTTTTCCTTGGTATCACGCCCCTTCTGGTGCCCGATCACCATCACCGGCTTGCCTTCCAGGCGCGCCACACCGCCGACAATGGCCGGATCGTCGGCGTAGGAGCGGTCGCCGTGCAGTTCCTCGAAATCGGTAAAAATGCGGCTGATGTAGTCCAGCGTATAGGGCCGCTGGGGATGACGCGCCAGTTGCGACACCTGCCAGGCATTGAGGTTGGAGAAAATGGATTCCGTCAGCGAGCGGCTCTTGGCCTGCAATCGACTGATTTCCTCGTTGATATTGACCTCGGCGTCATCGCCGACATAGCGCAACTCCTCGATCTTGGCCTCGAGTTCGGCGATAGGTTGTTCAAAATCAAGGAAATTCATATTCATGGAGGTGCGCTCTGCCCATCTGCGTGCGTTGGGGCGGGATTCTACTGAAAACGGCGGGGGGGTGCCATGTTAAGGAGGTAAGCGCTGGTTGTCCGGCTGCACCGACGAAGCGGAAAAGCCGGACAACCAGCGCTTTATACCATCGGAGAAATAAAAAGTAAAAAGGGGACGGAGTAAAAAGGGGACGGAGGGATTAAACTTTAATCCCTCCGTCCCCTTTTTACTCCGTCCCCTTTTTATTTTTAAATGTTCGCGCTCCGCCGAGCCAAGTCCCTGGCGGGGATGGCTTTCCTTCGGCGTCGGTGCAGCCGAGCATCGCAGACATTTTGCGATCAAGCGAGCGTTGTCTGAGTGGTTCACGCATCAGCGTGAACCGCGAGTTTAGCGAGGCGCAAAATATCGAGAAGCGCAGGGAACCCGCGCAGCGGGCAAACCGTCGTCGAAGGAAAGCCATCCCCGCCAGGGACTAGATCACCCACGGATCAATGGAGTCTGACCCCATTGAAATTATGGAGTCTGACCCCATTGAAATTACTTGTAGACGATGCGGACCTGTTGTTCGCCGGCGAGTTCGTGGAGGCGGTTGAGCAGTTCGTCGGTGGGGTGGACGCGCCAGGCTTCGCCCAGGGTCAGGTGGGCCTGGGCAATATCATTGCGGTACTGGATGCCTACGGGGCAGTTGCCTTCGCGGAACGGCGACAGCACGCCGGCCAGCGATTTCATAAAGCCGTTGTCGGCCTTGCGCGCACCGACTTCCAGCACCAGGCGGCGGGCGAAGACCTCGCGCGCCTGGTCCATTTCAAAAATCTTTTCGGCATTGAGACGCATGCTGTTGGTGTAGTCGTCGTAGGCCAGCGTACCCTGCACCACCAGCACCTTGTCGTTGGCGAGGATCGCCTGGTGCTGCTCGTAGACGCGCGTGAAAAGACGCATCTCCATGCGGCCGGTACCATCGTCGAGGGTCAGGAACGCCATGCGGCTGCCGCTCTGGGTCGGGCGGGTGCGGAACTCCACCACCAGCCCCGCAATCACCACGCTGCGCTCCTTGCCACGCTGGCGCGAACCGGTGTCGCCGCTGTCGTCCACCAGGTCGCAGAGCGGGCCGGTGACCATGCTGGCCAGTTCCTCGCGGTAGCGGTCGATGGGGTGACCGGTGAGGTACAGGCCGAGTGTTTCCTTTTCGCCGGCAAGGCGGGTTTCGTCGTCCCACTCAGGCTGCACCGGCACCTCCACGGGCGGCGCTTCGGCGGGCGTCACCAGGTTGCCGAACATATCGGTCTGGCCAGCGGCCGAATCGCGGGAATGCTGTTCGGCCAGCTTGATTGCGTCCGGCAGACAGGCCATCAGCGTTGCGCGATTTTCACCGAGCTTGTCCATCGCGCCGGCGCGGATCAAGGCTTCGTAGACACGCCGCGTAACCTTGCGCGAATCGACGCGCCGGCACAGGTCATGCAGCGAGGCATAAGGGCCGTTGGCGGAGCGCTCCTGGATGATGACCTCGATAGCACCCTCGCCCACGCCCTTGATGGCACCAAGGCCGTAGATCACGGTGCCATTCGGTGCTTCCTCGCTGGCCGCTTCCACCGTAAAGGCAAAGCCGGAACGGTTGATGTCCGGCGCCACCACGTCGAGTTCCATGTGCCGGCATTCGTCGATCAGCGTGACGACCTTATCGGTGTTGTCCATATCCGCGGACAGAACGGCGGCCATGAACGGCGCCGGGTAGTGTGCCTTGAGCCAGGCGGTCTGGTAGGACACCAGCGCATAGGCGGCGGAGTGCGACTTGTTGAAGCCGTAGCCGGCGAACTTCTCCATCAGGTCGAAGATGTAGGTAGCGGTCTTTTCCTCGACGCCGCGTTCCAGCGCGCCCTTGGTGAAAATGTCGCGCTGTTTGGCCATCTCCTCGGGCTTTTTCTTGCCCATGGCACGGCGCAACAGGTCGGCGCCGCCTAAGCTGTAGCCAGCCAGCGTCTGGGCGATCTGCATCACCTGCTCCTGGTAGAGGATGATGCCGTAGGTGGGCTTCAGGATCGGTTCCAGGTCCGGGTGCGGATACTCGATCTTGGCACCGTGCTTGCGGGCGATGAAGTCATCCACCATGCCGGACTGCAACGGGCCGGGCCGGAACAGCGCCACCAGCGCCACGATGTCCTCGAAGCTGTCCGGCTGCAGGCGCTTGATGAGGTCCTTCATGCCGCGCGATTCGAGCTGGAACACCGCCGTGGTCTGGTAGGCCTTGAGCAGCCGGAACGCCTTTTCGTCATCAAGGGGGATGGCGACAATATCCAGCGGGTCCTCGCCCTGCTCGGCGCGCTGTTTGTTGATGGTCTGCAGCGCCCAGTCGATGATGGTCAGCGTGCGCAGGCCGAGGAAGTCGAACTTCACCAGGCCGACGGCTTCCACGTCATCCTTGTCGAACTGGCTGACCACGTTGACGCCGCCCTGCTCACAGTACACCGGCGTAAAGTCGGTGAGTTTGGTTGGTGAAATGACCACCCCGCCAGCGTGCTTGCCGGCGTTACGCGACAGGCCCTCCAGCGAACGCGCCATGTCGAGCAGGTCGCGGACATCTTCGTCTTCGCGATACAACTCCGCCAGCGCTTCTTCCTGTTCCAGCGCCTTGTCCAGCGTTATGCCGATCTCGAACGGGATCAGCTTGGCGATACGATCGACAAATCCATACGGGTGTCCGAGCACCCGTCCCACGTCACGCACCACGGCCTTGGCGGCCATGGAACCGTAGGTGATGATCTGGGAGACTTTTTCACGTCCATAGCGCTGCGCCACGTAGTCAATGACACGGTCGCGGCCTTCCATGCAGAAGTCCACGTCGAAGTCCGGCATGGAAACGCGTTCCGGGTTCAGGAAGCGTTCGAACAACAGCTCGTACCTGAGCGGATCGAGATCGGTAATGGTCAGCGCGTAGGCGACCAGCGAGCCGGCACCGGAACCGCGCCCCGGCCCCACCGGTACGCCGTTCTGCTTGGCCCAGCGAATAAAATCGGCGACGATGAGGAAGTAGCCCGGGAAGCCCATGGAGATGATGACGTCCAGCTCGCGTTCCAGCCGCTCGTCATAGGGCTTGCGCTTTTCCGCGAAATCTTCTGCTTCGGGATCAAACAGAAAGGCCAGACGCTGTTCCAGGCCGGCACGGGCCTCGGCACGGAAGAACTCGTCCATGGTCATGCCGTCGGGCACCGGGAAGTCGGGCAGGTAGTTCTTGCCCAGCGTCAGTTCCAGGGTGCAGCGGCGCGCAATCTCGACTGTATTCTGCAAGGCCTCGGGAATGTCCGAGAACAATTCCTGCATCTCTTCGGGGCTGCGCAGGTACTGCTGTTCCGAGTGCCGCCTGGCGCGGCGCTGGTCGTCGAGGGTGCGGCCATCGTGGATACAGACACGCAGTTCGTGGGCGTCGAACTCCTCGGGACGCAGGAAGTGCACGTCGTTGGTGGCCACCACCGGCACGTCGTGGCGGGCTGCCAGTTCCACCGCCGCGTGCAGGTAGTCCTCCTCGCCCTCGCGGCCGGTACGTTGCAGTTCCAGGTAGAAATGGTCAGGAAACAGTGTCTGCCAACGCAACAGGCGTTGCTCGGCCAGTCCCGGGTTGCCGGACAGGATCGCCGCGCCGATGTCACCCTCGCGGCCACCCGACAACACAATCAGCCCATCGGTGGATCCCGGCAACCAGTCCATGTCGATCATGGGTATCGACTGGTGCTGGCCTTCCAGGTAGCTGCGCGATACCAGTTCGGTCATATGCCGGTAGCCGGTCCCGTTCTTGCACAGGATCACCGCCCGGAACGGCTGCGCGGGCTGCTCCGGATCGCGCACGCGGATGTCCACGCCGATAATCGGCTTTACCCCCGCCGCCAGCGCCGCGCGATAGAACTTGACCATCGCAAACAGGTTACTCTGGTCGGTGACCGCCACCGCCGGCATACCTGCCTCCGCCACCGCTTTCACCAGCGGCTTGATGCGCACCACGCCATCGACCAGCGAGTACTCGGTGTGCAGATGGAGGTGGACGAAACCGGGGTTCATGGGCGCAGTGTCGGGCTTTGCGGGTGGCGTTTCAAGACTTGACAACCGGCATTGCCGGGACACGGCGTTTTTGCCGCGACAATGCCCGACAGGCGCCCCTAGCTCGCATTGGAGGGTGGCCGGGCATCACTGTCCCAGCTGCGCAGGTGCAGGTCTCTCTGCGGGAAGGGAATCTCGATTCCAGCCTCGCGGAATGCCTTGTCGATAGCGAAGTTCAGATCGCTGACAACGCGTACCCGCTCGTCGATATTGTGGATGTGGCAGCGCAGTTCGAACAACAGGGCGCTGTCGCCAAACTCCCGGAACAGCACACGCGGCTCGCTCATGGAGCCATCAGCAATGACGCTCGGGTGCTCCTCCGCGACCTTCAGCAGGACAGTCTTCACCCGCTCCGTATCACTGCCGTAGGCCACGCCGACGGGAACCCGGACACGCCCGCGCATGTCGTAAAGCATCCAGTTGGTCACCTGGTTGGATATGAGTTCGGAGTTGGGGACAATAACGTCCGCGCGGTCAAACGTCTGGATCTGGGTGGAACGGATGCGAATGCGCTTGACGTAGCCCTCGGTGTTACCCACAACGATCCAGTCTCCGGTCTTGATCGGGCGTTCGAACAGCAGAATCAGCCCGGACACGAAGTTATTGACGATGTTCTGCAATCCGAAACCGATACCGACCGAAAGTGCGCCGGCAATGATGGCAAGATTCGAAAAGTTGACGCCGGCGATACCCAGCGCCACCAGGATAGCCAGCGTGATCAGCACGTAGCCGCTGACCGTCACCAGCGCCTCGCGGGCCCCCCGCTCCATGCGCGCCCGGTTCAGCCAGCTACTTTCAAGTTTTGAGCGTACCCAGCTCGCCAGTGCGGCGAGCACCGCAAAGCTGACGATGGCAAGAAGGATCCTGACCGGGACGATCCTGAGCGAGCCGAGGGTAAAACCTTCCATGAAATAGTTGCTGATCTCGCGCAACGTGGCATCGGAGGCTCCCCACACCCGCAGGATACCCAGCGCGGCACTCCCCCACAGTATCAGCAGTGTGGTGATTCTGATCCATATCAGGCCGGTAAAATGCTCACCCGCCCTGATGCCGAGCGCACGCCGGATGTAGCGGGCGCGCCGACGACTCCCCTCGTCGAGTGAGTCGTAAAAATCCCTGAACAGGTGGCCGACGAAGGTTGTCGCGGCAACGATGATCGAAGTGCCCAGCAGGATGCGCAGTATGGTGACCGACAGGTTTCGGTATCCCACCCATTCCGCCATCAGCGCGCCAACCAGCACCAGATTGACCAGCCAGTTGATACCACGCATTGCTGCAAGGCGCGGAAAGCGCATGATCAGCCACAGCGCCCAGATCAGATTGAGCACCAGGAACGCCGCGAACACACCGCGCGCCAGCAAAAAGGCGGACTCCGGAAGGCTTTGTGAAAGCAGCGTATAGAACAGCAAGGCACCAACGTAGGCGAGCAGTGCAAGTACAGTCAGCCGCCGCGCCAGCGGTTTGGCCAGCTCCGCTGGCACCTGAACAAACAACACGGCGGGCGGATGTGGCGCCAGGAACAGCCGGATCGCGGTCACGGTAAGCAGGTACAGGGGGAGCGCATACAGGGCCACGTTGATGAATGGCACCGGTCGCACGTCACCGGTTAATGTGTACAGTGTGACTGCCAGCGCAGCACTCGTCAGCAAGTGCGGGGACTGGTGCCCTACCGTGCTCAGCAGTGCGCGCAGAAAGCGGGCGGTCAGGTCATCCGACCAGCTTCCGCTGCGCGCGCGACGCAACAGCCGCACCCGCAGCCACAGACCGGCAAAAAAACTGATAACGGCCGACGCTGCCAGCGCCATCCAGCCCTCGGGGTCCAGTAACGGTATGCCGCTGTGCTTGCGCACAAAATCCTTGCTGGCGGACAGCCACCGGGCCGGCTGCTGCCAGTTGTCCATCAGCAATACGCCAATACTCGGCCCCTTTGCCGACAGCTTGCGCGCCAGAATGGCTTTCATTTCCTGGCTGATGGTGCGTTGCAGCTCCTCGCTGCGCAGTACCAGCAGGCGGCAGCCCGCCAGTTGCCGCTCGACTTCCTTTATCGCTTTCTTCACTTCGTTGCGTTTGCGCGTGACGTCGCGCGGCTCCCCGGCAACGTATTCGCCGAGGCTCGCCAGGTCTTCATCGAGTTTGCTGCGCTGCGCCTCGCCCTGTTCGACACAATCGAGCGCCAGCGGCCGCCCCTCGGCGATCCTGCGCGCCCACTTCACAAGGTCATCCTGTTTGAGCGGACGCTTTGCAATACGCTGCTCGATGGTCTTCAGCGTTTTGCCGAACGTCTCCAGATCAGTTTGCTGCGCCTGTGCCAGCAGCGGAAAAACAATCGCAACGAGCAACACCGTCAGCATCCGCCACAACGACGCCCCGGAAAATACTTTAGCTGTCATGTTCATCATCCATTGGCAGAAAGTTACTCTCCACCCTTCAGCGCATCAAGGAATGTCCGCATCTCGTCCAGCATGTCGTCATAACCCGGGTTCCAGGTCAGTCGCCGGATCACCCGGCAGTCGTCGGATTCATCGAACATCTCACCCAGACAGTCTTCCTCACCGGCCTTGCAGCGGCGGTACTTGTCCGGGGCGAGCCGGTAATAGTGGGTGCAAAAGCGCAGCGTGCCGTGCTCACCATAGTGAGGATTATCAGGCGCCGACAGCAATGCCGTATGCGCATAGCTCCTGATTCGCTGCTCGGGCAGGTGCGCATCGATGACGCGCACGCCGGCCGGAACCGTCGGTTGCCCGGTGCTGTAGTACAACATGCGCTTGGGTGAACCCTGCTGGCGCGAGAACCAGTCGAGGATCGCGGGACTGTCTATGGTGGCGTCATTCTCACTGGCCGCAACGAACAGGGGGGCATCGAGTTCCGTCAGTGACGCCAGCCTGCGCTTCGCCTCCGTCAACCGGTAGACTTCACAAATGGCGCGGTTGGTCAGCGATTCATACTTGAATACGTCGGTGTCCGGTTGCACGTCGAACCAGGCGGCGCGCGGCAGCCAGCGCCCGGCGCTGGCGAGCGGGCACACCGCGCGAACCAGCGAGGTGACGCGAATCGCCGGAGCAAACAGCAACAGCGCCCGAAAACGCGGCGTCTGCAGCGCCTGATAGAGGCTCAGTATGGCGCCCAGCGAGAAACCCAGCAGGTAAAGCTCATCGCTGTCGTCCGCCAGCAGATCGATCAACTGGCGCTGCGCGCCCACCCAGTCCTGCCAGCGCACGTCCAGCAGGTCGCCCGGCCGGGTGCCGTGGCCCGGCAACTGCATCGACAGCACGCGGAAACCCTGCGACTGAAACCACTCACCGATGTCACGCATCAGAAACGGCGAGTCGGTCAGGCCATGTGTCATCAGGATGGTACGCCGCGTACTGCTATCGCCGTTTGCCGGCAGCAGGAATGGACTGTTGCCGTCGACAATCGCATGCGCGTCATCGCAGTCCAGGTCGGTGCGCGACGCGACCACGCGCTGCCGGCACAGTTGCAGGTAACGCTCGACCGAGTCGACACCCTGCATCCACTCCCTCCCCGGCGTCTTCAGCCGGTGGCGCTCCGACAACTCGCTGGCCGCACCGAGCATGTTGATGATGCTGCGCAAACGGCTCATGGGTCTGGCGCTGTCAACTGTCACCGTCCAGCAATCGCCGCACCGGCGCATAGGAGCGTCGGTGCACCGGCGTCACACCCAGCGTGCGCAATGCTTCGAGGTGCGCCTTGCTCGGGTAGCCCTTGTGGCCGGCGAGACCATAGCCCGGATATTCCGCATCCATCGCAACCATCTCGCGGTCACGCGTGACCTTGGCAATGATCGACGCCGCGCTGATCGCCGGCACCCGGTCATCGCCCTTGATAATTGCCTCGCAGGGATATTCGAGCTCGGGGCAGCGGTTACCGTCGACCAGCACACGTTCGGGTTCGACGGACAGACCTTCAACGGCCCGGCGCATGGCCAGCAGACTGGCCTGAAGAATATTCAGGCGATCGATCTCCTCGACCTCGGCACGCCCCAGCGACCAGGCCAGCGCACATTCGCAGATTTTGTCGAACAACGCTTCGCGACGCTTTTCGCTGAGCTTCTTGGAATCACGCAACCCGTCGACGGGACGTTGGGGATCGAGAATCACCGCAGCGGCCACCACCGGGCCGGCGAGCGGGCCGCGCCCCACCTCATCGACACCGGCGTGACGAATACCGGGCTCGATGACAAACAGTTCAGTTTGTTCAGCCAAGGCCTGCTTTCTCCAGAATACTGTCGGCGGCGCGGGCCGCCGCATCCCGTTTCAGATCGCGGTGAACCGCGGCAAAGGGGGCAATCTGCGCTGCCGCCCGTTCGGGGTCCTGCAACAACCCCAGCAACCCGTCAGCGAGCCGTTGCGGCGTAGCGTCCTGTTGCAGGTATTCCGGTACCTGCATACGCCCCAGCAGTTGGTTCGGTAACGAAACACAGGGCGTTTTCAACAGGCGCCTCAACAACGGGGCCGTCAACGGGTGTACACGGTAGGCAACCAGCATGGGGCGCCCGACCAGCATGCATTCCAGCGCGG
Organism: uncultured Thiohalobacter sp.; assembly: GCA_964433205.1. Taxonomy (GTDB): domain Bacteria; phylum Pseudomonadota; class Gammaproteobacteria; order DSM-19610; family DSM-19610; genus Thiogranum. The sequence goes on from CAYSRA010000004.1 coordinate 19,396, forward strand.
CGGTCCCGGATGCCAATAGTACCGCATCGGCGGCCTGCATGACGGTACGCGCTTCACCCTCGAACAACGAAACCGATACTTCGTCGTTGAAACCCGATTTCGCCAGCACTGCCTGGCAACGCCGGTACATGGCGCGGCTGGCTGCGGGGATCAGGAACGCGAGGTCGCCCACCGCCCGCTGACAACGCCGCGCGGTTTCCAGAAACACCGGCAGCAATCTTTCAATCTCGGCGCGCCGGCTGCCCGGCAACAGCGCCACGTAGCGACGCCCTCCTTTGAGGCCGAGCCTGGCCTGCGCCTGTGCATGATCAGTGTGCCCGCAAATTTCGTCAGCGAGCGGGTGGCCGGTACACAACGACGCCATGCCCCGCTGGGCGTAGAAGCGTTCCTCGAACGGAAACAGTGTCAACATCAGATCAGCACTGCGGCGAATCCGCTCAAGCCGGTATTGCCGCCAGGCCCATACCGAAGGGCTGACCCAGTGTACTACCGGTATGCCGGCGCGTTTCAGCCGTGCTTCGAGGGCGAGGTTGAAATCCGGCGCATCGATGCCGACGAACACGTCAGGCGGGTCAGCGCTGAAATGGCGGTACAGGCAGCGACGCAGGGCGAGCAACTTCGGCAGGCTCCCCAGCACCTCCGTCAGACCCATCACCGACAGCTGGCCGATGTCCGCCAGCGTCTCGCAACCTGCCTCGCGCATGCGCGGGCCGGCTACGGCTTCGATCCGGGTATCGGGATGACGATCACGAATGGCGTGAATCAGCGCGGCGCCGAGCTGGTCACCGGACACTTCGCCCGCCACCAGCCCGATACGCAACTGCCGCCCCATGGTGACTGAACGCGTCAGCGCACGATGCTGCGCTGGCAACCGGAAACGAACTCCCGCAAGCGGGCGATGTCACCGTGAACATCGTCGAGCGAGGCCAGCTGCTCGACGGCCTGTTCCAGTGGCAACCCGGTCCGGTACAAGACACGGTAGGCTTCCTTGAGGGCGCGGATACGTGCCTCGTCAAAACCATTGCGGCCGAGACCCTCACAGTTCAGGCCGCGCGGCCGCGCCTTGCCCTCGCTGACGGTAATGAACGGCGGCACGTCCTTGTTGATACGCGCGCCGTAAGCGGAAAAGGCGTACTCACCGATACGGCAAAACTGGTGTACCAGCGTTGCCCCGCCGAGGGTCACGTAATCACCGAGGTGCACGTGCCCGGCCAGCGTGGCATTGTTGGCGAGCACCGTGTGGTTGCCAACCCGGCAATCGTGCGCGATGTGCACATAAGCCATGATCCAGTTGTCGTTGCCGACGCGGGTAACACCACCGTCCTGTTCAGTGCCGCGATTGATCGTGACGTATTCACGAATGGTGTTGCCGTCACCAATTTCCAGGCGCGTCGGTTCACCCCGGTATTTCTTGTCCTGGGGCATATCGCCAAGCGAGGCAAAAGAAAAAATGCGGTTGTCGCGGCCGATGCGGGTATCGCCGGTAATCACCACGTGCGGCGCCAGCCAGCAGCCGGCGTCGATTTCGACGCCGGCACCGATGACACAGTACGGCCCGACGATGACATCAGCCGCGATACGTGCCTGCGGGTGCACCACCGCGGTCGGGTGAACCAGGGAAACCTTGTCGCTACCGGGCATGCTCAAACCATACCGGCTGCAGTAGTTTGATGGTGGTACCTCGCAAGCGCCGGGCTATTCGTCGATCTTGCGTTCGGTACACATAATGATCGCCGTCGCCGCGACCTTGCCATCGACGGTGGCCTCCGTGTTGAACACCCAGATGCCGCGCCGGGTCTTGATGACATCGACCGCCAGGCGCAACTGATCACCAGGCTCCACGGGCCGCTTGAAGCGTGCCTTGTCGATGCCGACAAAGTAGTAGAGCGAATCGCGCTCGGCACCGCGGTCCTCGGTGCGAAAAGCCAGTAATCCGGTGGCCTGCGCCAGCGCTTCCAGAATCATTACGCCCGGCATAACCGGCTTCTGCGGGAAGTGTCCCTGGAAGAAGGGTTCGTTGACCGAAACATTCTTGATCGCCACCAGCGATTTGCCGGGTTCGAATTCCAGCACCCGATCCACCAGCAGAAACGGGTAGCGGTGCGGCAGGGTATTCCTTATTTCGTTAATATCCATCATAGTCATTTGTTAAACCTGAGTCTTGTTTAATCCCGTAACCTTTTGCTATTTAATCTGTTTCTCTAGTGCTGACAGCCTTCTTGCAAGCGCATCCAACTGCTTCATGCGCACCGCGTTACGACGCCAGGAGCTGTTATCCATCAACGGCGTGCCGGCCGACCAGACGCTGCCCGGACGGGTAATGGAGCGCGTCACCATCGACATGCCGGTCACCGTCACGCCATCAGCAATTTCCAGGTGCCCAACCACGCCGACGCCACCGGCCAGCCGACAGTGACGTCCGATGCGTGCACTGCCGGAAATACCGACACATCCGGCGATCGCGGTATGGGCGCCGATGAAGACATTGTGCGCCACCTGCACCTGATTATCGATGCGCACCCCCTCCTCGATGACGGTATCGTCGAGTGCGCCGCGGTCGATAGTGGTATTCGCGCCGATATCGACGTCATCGCCGATGCGTACACTGCCGAGCTGGGGCACCTTCTCCCAGCCTTCATCGGTCGCCGCGAGGCCAAAACCCTCGGCGCCGATCACTGCACCCGGCTGAATCGTGACCCGGCAGCCGATCTGCGCACTCGCCAACACCGTGACGTTGGCAGCCAGATGACTGTCGTTACCGATGACAACGCCTTCACCGATGACACAACCCGGACCCAGCCGGACACCGCTGCCGATCCGCGCACCGGCGGCTACCACAACGTTGGGGCCGATACTGGCGCCAGGATCTATGCAGGCGTCAGCGTCGATAACAGCGCTCGCATGTGTCCCGGCCGGGACAGTCTGCGACGGATACAGCAGGCGCACTGCGCGCGCGTAGTCTGCGTAGGGGTTTCCCGAAATCAGTGCGGCCACCGGGCAGGCATCTGCGTCCGCTTCGGCGAGCAACACCGCAGACAGCCGCGTATCCGCCAGGTACTTGCGATAGGCGGGGTTGGCGAGAAAACCCAGCGCCCCCTTGCCTCCTTTCTGCAGTGTGGATACCGAGGAGATCAGTACGTTTCCGTCACCGCGCAACGTGCACCCGAGTTGCTCTGCCAGTGCCGACAGGGTGAGCTGCATGAATCCGCCGCTGCAGCCTACTTGCCGCGGCCGGACTTGAAACTCTTCGTTAACCGCTCCAGCACCATATTGGTGATGTCTGCACGCTCGTTGGCGTAGACCACACCCTGCCCGAGGATAATATCGAAGCCCTTCTCCTTGGCCAGCGCACGCGTGGCTTCCAGCATCTGCCGCTGCAGCTTTGACGTCACCTCGTTCTTGCGAATGTTCAGGTCATCGCGGAATTCCTCGCGCGAGCGCTTCAGTTCACGCCCCTTGGAGAGAATTTCGCGCTCCAGTTTATTGTTCTGGGCTTCGCTCATCATCGCGCCTTCTTTCGCCAGCTTGTCTTCCAGCTTGCGAATTTCCTTCTGCAGGGCGAGAAGCTCCTGCTCACGCGGCGCAAATTCCGATTCAATTTTGCTCTGCGCGGCCTTGGCCTGTGGCGCCTCTTCCATCATGCGCAAAAAGTTGACCACACCCACCGTGGTCTCTGCATAGGCCGGGGTGACCACTGCCGAAGTTGCCAGCATTGCCAGCCCACCCAACACCGCTGTAATTTTTCTCACCGTACTCTCCTTAAAATTCACATCGATTGAAACAACGCCACATCAGAATCCGGCGCCAAGGTTAAACTGGAAGAGCTGCGTATCATCGTTTGCCTGGTCATTGAATGCCTGGGCAATGCTGACTGATAACGGCCCGACCGGTGACAACCAGATGGCCGCCAGGCCAACTGACATGCGTAATTCATCCGCACTGAACGCGTTCCCCGACTCAAACACATTACCTACATCGTAAAACAGACTCAATCGCACGCTGCGGGACTCGGTCAGGAAGGGCGGCGGAAAGGCGATTTCCACATTGCCCACGGTCCGGAAACTGCCGCCGAGCGGGTCGTTGCGCGAGTCGCGCGGCCCCAGCGAATTGTCCCGGTACCCACGCACCGAACGCACGCCGCCGCCAAAGAAATTCTGGAAGAAAGGCAGATTGTCGAACTCGCCGAAGCCATCGCCCCAGCCTATCTGCAGCTTGGTGGACAGCGTAAACAACCGTGTCAGCGGCACATATTGCTGGGCGCGCAGGTTGAGCTTGTAATACTCGAGCTCGGATCCGGGCACCTTGGTCTCGACACTGATACGCTGGACACCGCCGCTGGTCGGGAAGATCCGCCGGTTCCGCGTGTCGTGGGAAAAACTGCCGACCAGCGTCAGGCTTTTGAAATTATCGCCGTGCGCGGCGATGAAATCAGTGATCTGGGTTGACGAAAACGCCGAGTCCCTCAGTTTGAGGCTGTCCGCCTTGAGATCAAAGTTGAACGTGTCGTATTCGTTGATCGGGAAGCCGTAGGTGACGTTGGCTCCGTAGGTATCAGTTGAATAGCGCGCAAGGTTGGCCTGGCTTGCATCGGTTTCCCGGTAAAAGGCCCCGAATCCCCGGCTGACGCCATCGACGGTGTAGTACGGATTGCTATACGAAAAACTGAATATCCGGTTAACCGAACTGTTGTTTATCGACGCCGACACGCGCCGCCCGGTTCCCAGGAAATTGTTCTGTGAAATGCTGCCGTTCAGCAGCAGCCCGGATGTCTGTGAAAAACCGACACCGACCGAAATGCTGCCGGAGGGTTGCTCGGCGATTGAATAGTTGACGTCGACCTGGTCGGTGGTGCCTGGAACCGCCGGTGTCTCAACGTTGACCGTGGAAAAATAGCCGAGACGCTGCAAACGCGTACGTGAGCGCTCGACCTTCTTCGCAGAGAACCAGCCGCCTTCCATCTGGCGCATCTCCTGGCGCATGACCTGGTCACGGGTCTTGGTGTTCCCGGCAAAGTTGATCCGGCGAACGTAGACGCGCTTGCCCGGGTCGACGAAGAACGTCAGTGATACCGTTCGCGTTTCCTCGTTGATATCCGGAATGGTGTTCACGTTGGCGAAAGCATAACCCTTGTTACCAAGGTGGTCCGAAAGCCGCGACACGGTACTGGTGACCTTCTTGCGCGAAAACACATCACCTGCATTAATGCGAAATTCGCGGAACAGTTCCTCGGGCGGCACGACCAGGTTGCCGGACAGCTTGATATCACTGACATGATACTGCTGTCCCTCGGTGACATTGATGGTGATATAGATGTCTTTCTTGTCCGGTGAAATAGACACCTGGGTGGAGTCGACATTGAATTTGATATAGCCGCGATCCTGGTAGTAGGAACGCAGCTTCTCCAGGTCAGCTGCCAGCTTCTGACGCGAGTACTGGTCGTCCTTGGTATAGAACGACAGCCAGCCGCCGGGACGCTGCTCGAACTGATCGAGCAGGGTCTTGTCATCAAACACGGTATTACCCACAATGTTGATCTGCTTGATCCGGGCAACCGCACCCTCCGACACGCTGATCAGTATCCCGACCCGGTTGCGCTCCAGTGGCGTTACCGTGGTCTTGATCTTGACGCCGTATTTACCGCGACTGAAGTACTGGCGCTCCAGTTCCTGTTCGACTTTCTCCAGCAGAGACCGGTTGAAGACACGCCCTTCCGCAAGGCCGATATCCGCGAGCGAATCCAGCAACGGCTCGGTTTCGATATCGTTGTTGCCCTGGATCTTGATGCTGGCGATGGCGGGACGTTCCTCGACCTTCACGACCAGAACATCGCCATCCCGTTCCAGGCGGATGTCACGGAAATACCCGGACTTGAACAACGAACGGATCGCACGTTCGGACTCGAAGTCGTTGAAGCGATCACCGACCTTGACCGGCAGGTAGTTGAACACTGTGCCTGGCGCAATGCGCTGCAGGCCCTCGACGCGAATATCCTTGACTTTAAAAGGCTCGAAGGCATGCGCCGAAGAGACCAGCGCCAGACCGATCACCAGTGGTTTCAAACTAAATCGCATATGATAAAGAATCCGCAAATAGTCAGGTCCCGAACAATCGGGACAGGTCGTTGAAAAAAGCAATGCTCATCAGCAACAGCAGAAACAGGATGCCAATCTGCTGCCCGATCTGCTGTGCATAGTCCGACAGGGGTTTGCCCTGCACCCATTCAATAATGTTGTACAGCAAGTGACCACCATCCAGTATCGGAACGGGAAGCAGGTTGAGCACCCCGAGACTGACGCTGACAATGGCAAGAAACTTGAGGAAACTCGCCAGCCCGACACTCGCGGAGTAACCCGCGTACTGGGCAATACTCAGTGGGCCGCTGATATTTTCAACCGAAGCGCGGCCGGCGAGCATACCCCACAGGGTGCGCACCGTAAGGGCCGAAGTCTCCCACGTCTTGGCAATGGACCGCCCGATCGCATCCGTCGCACTGTAACGCACGACGACACGTAAATCATCGCGCAGGTTTTCCGGCTGCCGAACCGCCGCCCCGATCTTGCCGACCGTCTCGCCCGCTTCCCTGACGGGTTCCGGCGTCATTTGCAGGTCAACGGGCTTGCCGTCGCGCAATACCCGGACGGTTATCGCCTGCCCCGGATGGGCCCTGACGTAGCTAACCCATTCGTGCCAGAATTTCACGGGCTCGCCGTCTACCGCAACAACCCGGTCGCCCGGTCGCAACCCGGCGCGTTCGGCGGGCTTGTCGGGCACGACAAGATCGATTATCGCCGGCACTTTCGGGCGCCATACCGAGAAACCGAGGTTCTTCAGTAAACCACCCTTCGCCAGCGCATCGGCGGCACTACTGAAATCGATGTATCGCTCCGCCAGCCGATCATCAGCGGTACGAACCTCAATGGCAGTGTTACGACGTGCCAGCGCCGCATCCAGCAGGGCCATGGTGGCATCGTCCCAGGTGAGGGTCTTCACACCATCGATGGAAAGTATTTCCTCACCTTCATGGAACCCGGCCTGCGCGGCAATGGAGGCGGGCTCGATGTCACCGAGCAGCGGTTTCATGCCCGGCACACCGCTGACGAACATCAGCCAGAAAGCCAGCACGGCAAACAGAAAATTAAACAGCGGCCCGGCGAGGATAACGGCGGAACGAACCCACAGCGGTTTGTAATTGAAGGCGCGTGCGCGTTCGTGCTCTGCAACCGGCGCCTCGCGTTCATCAAGCATCTTCACATAACCGCCGAGTGGCAGTGCGGCAACAACAAACTCGGTATTGTCCGGGCCAAAGGTTCGCCGCCACAGCGGCTTGCCAAATCCTATCGAAAACCGCAGCACCTTCACACCCAGTTTCCTTGCGACCCAGAAATGACCGAACTCATGTACTGCCACCAGCACACTGATCGCGACAATGAAGGCCAGCAACATGCCGGGAAAGCTGCTCATGCCAGTTCCTTGCGGGGCGAAATATTGTTCACCAGGCGGGTAGCGTACTCGCGTGCCTGACGGTCGGCAGCGAGGATCACGTCCAGTGCAGATGCATCCTGCACACCGACGTGTGCCAGCGTGGTTTCAATAACACCCGGTATAGCCACGTAGGCGATCCGCCTGTTGAGGAATGCCTCGACGGCGATTTCATTGGCTGCGTTCAACACGGCCGACGCGGTGCCGCCGGCCCGCCAGGCTTCCTGCGACAGTCGCAGGCAGGGAAAGCGCTGCAGATCCGGAGCCTGGAAATCCAGACGACCGACACCGACGATATCCAGCGGCTCCCCACCGGCATCGATACGCTCGGGCCAGGCGAGACAATGTGCAATCGGGGTACGCATATCCGGGTTGCCCAGCTGTGCCAGCACCGAGCCATCGCGATACTGCACCATGGAATGAATCACACTCTGGGGATGTATCACCACCTCGACATCACCGGCATCGAGAGAGAATAACCAGCACGCTTCGATAACTTCGAGACCCTTGTTCATCATGGTGGCGGAATCCACCGAGATCTTGCGGCCCATGTCCCAGTTAGGGTGTGCACAGGCCTGTTCGGGGGTGATATCCGCCAGCTGTTCAACAGGCGTTTCGCGGAAAGGCCCGCCGGAAGCCGTCAACAGGATCCGGGTAACACCGTCCGGGTGACCGGCGCCCGGTACGAAGGCCGGGGGCATGCACTGGAAGATGGCATTGTGTTCACTGTCCACCGGCAGCAACACAGCACCGCCATCGTGCACCCGCTGCATGAACAGGGCACCGGACATCACCAGCGCCTCCTTGTTGGCCAGCAGGATACGTTTTCCGGACCGCGCGGCTTCCAGCGCCGGCATCAAACCGGCAGCACCGACGATAGCCGCCATGACGCATTCCACTTCGTCCAGACCGGCAACGCGCTTCAACCCTTCCGAGCCGGCCAGCACCTCGACATCCGCCGCCCCGCGCAGGCGCTCTCGCAACTGTTCCGCCGCATCAGCGTCCGCCATGACAGCGTAACGGGGCTTGTACTCGACACACTGCCTGAACAGGCCGTCCACGTCCCGGTTGGCCGTCAGCGCCACAACACGGTAGCGGTCGGCATTTCGCCGTATCACGTCCAGCGTGCTGACACCGATGGAGCCGGTTGCACCGAGGATGGTGATACCCTGCCGATTCACAACTCGATCCATCTGAGACCAAACGCGAATACCGGCGCCGCGGCCAGCAGGCTGTCGATCCGGTCAAGCACTCCGCCGTGCCCCGGAATCAGTGTCCCTGAGTCCTTCACACCGCAGTGACGCTTGAGCAGGCTCTCCAGCAAATCACCGGCGATCGAAAACAGCACGGTCACCAGGCACACCAGCGTAAAGCTTGCCAGCAGCGCTCCTTTCAAACCGATATAAAGCCCGAAACCAAACGCGAAAACCGCACACACCGTCATCGCCCCCATCACCCCTTCCCACGTCTTGCCGGGACTGACCAGGGGTGCAAGTTTGGTCTTGCCCCACTGCCGTCCCGCGAAGTAGGCGCCGCTGTCGGCAAACCAGACAAGGAACAACAGAAACAGCACCCAGCGCGGCCCCTGGTCGGGACGGCTGTGCAACACCACCAGCGCCAGCCACGTACTGGCCAGCACGGCGATGCCGAGCGCGAACTTGAAGGCGGCGTTGAACGGTGTCCGCTCGCTGCCGAGGCCGGGCGAGGTAATCCAGAACAGCACCAGTACCCAGCCACCCATCGCGGCCCACAGCACGCTGTTGACCAGCAACTCGTTTTGCGCAAACCGCCACACCAGCGCCACAACCAGCAAGGTCACGGCCACGAATCCGATACGTGCCGGCAGACTGCGCAGAGGCACCAGTGCGCCCCATTCCCAGGCACCAAGCAGCACCGCCAGTGCGACCACCAGAGCGAAACTGCCAATGTCGAGGCGCAGCACCGCCAGCACCACCAGCGGCACGAGAACCAGTGCACTGAGGATGCGCTGCCTAAGCACGCCCGGTCTGCTCCACCTGGTCGCCGGTCTTGCCGAAGCGACGCTGGCGGCCGGCAAAAGAACGCAGCGCCTCGTCAAAGGCGGCGGCGTCGAAATCCGGCCACAACAGATCAGTGAAATACAACTCGGTATAGGCGAGCTGCCATAACAGGAAGTTACTGATGCGCTGCTCACCGCCGGTGCGCACAAACAGGTCGGGCTCCGGCAGATCGGTGATGGAGAGTTCCTGACCAAGCAGGTCAGTGTCGATGGCATCCGGATCCAGTTCGCCGGCAGCAACGCGGGTCGCGAGCCGGCGCGCGGCGTCCGCAATATCCCAGCGCCCACCGTAATTGGCTGCGATCGCCAGTATCATACCGGTGTTACCAGCCGTCTGTTCTTCGGCGCTTTCCATCAGCAACTGGAGCTTGCTGTCGAATGCACTGCGGTCACCAATAAAGCGCAAGCGTACGCCGTTCTTGTGCAGGCGCGCGACTTCCTTGCGCAGGGTGCGGACGAACAGCTCCATGAGCAAACCCACCTCGGTTTTGGGGCGTCGCCAGTTTTCGCTCGAGAAGGCAAACAGCGTCAGCACTTCGATACCACGCTTGCGGCAGCATTCGACAACGCGGCGTACTGCCTTCACGCCCTGCCGGTGCCCCATGTAGCGCGGCAATCTGCGCTGTTCAGCCCAGCGCCCGTTGCCGTCCATAATAATGGCGACATGACGCGGCAAGCGCTGTTCGGCGACTCCGGTTCCGGGTTGAACTTGCTCCTGTGGCATGCTGGTAATGTATTCGGCCTGTTTCCGGACCGGGCCGGATCAGATTTCCATCAACTCCGCTTCCTTGACCTCAACCAGTTTTTCAATTTCTTCAACGTACTGGTCGGTCAGCTTCTGAATACGATCGCTGGCGCGGCGCTCGTCGTCTTCGGAAATCTCCTTTTCCTTCAGCAGTTCCTTGAAATCACTGTTGGCATCACGGCGGATATTGCGAATCGCCACGCGTGCGCCTTCCGCCTCGCTGCGCACAACCTTCACCATGTCACGGCGACGCTCTTCGGTCAGCGGCGGCATCGGGATGCGAATTACCGTACCGGCCGTGTTGGGGTTGAGGCCGAGATCAGACTTCATGATTGCCTTTTCCACCGCCTGAACCATCTGCTTTTCCCACGGATTGACAACCAGCGTACGGGAATCCTCGACCGTAATATTCGCCACCTGACTGAGTGGCACATCGGAACCGTAGTACTCGACCTTCAGATGGTCGAGCAGACTGGGATGTGCCCTGCCCGTACGAATCTTGCTCAGTGCCTGTTTGAATGCCTCGACACTCTTTCTCATGCGCGCGTCGGCGTCTTCCAGAATTTCCTCGATCATCGCGTCTTACTCCACCAGTGTTCCGACAGATTCGCCCTGCACCACCCGCAGCAGGTTACCCGGCTCGAACAGGTCAAACACTCGAACAGGCACGTTCTGGTCCCGGCACAACACCAGCGCTGTGGTATCCATCACACCCAGTTTTTTTACAATTGCCTCGTCATAACTCAGCTTTTCGTAACGTACTGCATCCGGGTTTTTGACCGGGTCCGAATCGTAGATGCCGTCAACCTTGGTTGCCTTGAGCATGATCTCGGCGCCAATCTCGATGGCACGCAGGCTGGCCGCCGAGTCGGTGGTAAAAAACGGGTTACCGGTACCCGCGGCAAACAACACAATGCGCCCTTTCTCAAGATGGCGCACGGCGCGGCGGCGGATGTAGTCCTCACTGACCTGATTAATCTTGAGCGCCGACATGACCCGACACTCACTGCCCAGTTTTTCCAGTGCGTCCTGCATGGCCAGCGCATTGATCACTGTCGCCAGCATACCCATGTGATCGCCGGTGACCCGGTCGATGCCGCCCTGCGCCAGCCCTGCGCCGCGAAATATATTGCCGCCACCAATAACCAGCCCGACTTCCACACCCTGCCTGGCGAGATCGGTTATTTCGCCGGCGACACGGCGTATGGTCTCCGGATCGATGCCATAGTCGCCACTTCCCATCAGGGCCTCACCGCTGATTTTGAGCAGAATGCGGTGATAGACCAGTTTGTTTTCAGCCATAGTTTTTTATTTACAATAAGTTACAGAATAATTTTAAGTAAATTTATCACCATTGGGCGCACGACACCAGCGGTGATTACACACTATCAAACGCGGGTACAAAACGGGGCCGCATTGCGACCCCGTGAATCATACCGGCAAGTGGACTTCACGTCCTCCCCGGCAAGACGTCGACTCAGCTACCCTGAACCTGGGCCATGACCTCTTCAGCAAAGTTTTCGGTCTTCTTCTCGACGCCTTCGCCGAGCTCCAGCCGGTCGAAACCCTTGACTGTTGCACCGGCGCCTTTAAGCAGCTTGCCAACCGTCTGATCCGGATCCTTGACGAAAGGCTGCCCCAGCAGGGTAATTTCGCCGAGGAACTTGCGGATACGACCGGTAACCATCTTTTCGATGATCTCGGCAGGTTTGCCACTGGCCAGTGCCTGCGCGGAGAAGATTTCCTTTTCCTTGTCGAGCATTTCCCGGGGAACTTCGCTTTCGTCGACACACACAGGCCTGGAAGCGGCAATGTGCATGGCCACGTCGCGAGCCAGCGCGGCGTCGCCGCCTTCCACTTCCACCAGCACGCCGATACGGGCACCGTGCAGATAGCTGGACAGGTTGCCCCCCGTCGATTCGCGTCGAACGAAACGGCGCACATTGATGTTTTCACCAATGGTTGCGATCAGACCGCGGCGGGCTTCCTCGATGCTCTCACCGCCATCGGTGAGCGGCAATGCCATCAGGGTTTCCAGATCGGCAGGGGCATCGGCCAGAATTCGCTTCGCGACACCGCGAACGAAATCCTGGAATTCTTCCTTTTTGGCCACGAAGTCGGTCTCGGAGTTGACCTCGACCATCACGGCGGACTTGCCGTCGCCACTGACTTCGACAACGATCATGCCCTCGGCCGCCACGCGGCCGGCCTTCTTGTCTGCCTTCGCAAGACCTGATTTGCGCAGGGCTTCAGCGGCGACATCCATATCACCGTCCGCTTCCACCAGGGCCTTTTTGCATTCCATCATGCCGCAACCGGTACGCTGGCGCAGTTCTTTTACCTGCGCTGCTGAAATTGCCATGGATCTTTCCTCTCTTGAAATACTGCGATTGAATCGATAAATCCCGGGGTCGCGCGAGCCGCCTCAGCCGGCTTCGCTGTCGACCTCGACGAACTCGTCATCCTTGACGCCACCGACCTGGGCCATGGTGCTACGACCCAGTTCCACCGCATCGGCCACGCCCTGCACATAGAGCTGGATGGCGCGAATGGAGTCGTCGTTGCCGGGAATGACGTAATCGATGTCATCCGGCGAGTTATTGGTATCAACGATACCGACCAGCGGGATGCCGAGCTTCTTTGCTTCCGCGACGGCGATCTTCTCGTGGCCGACATCGACGACGAACATGGCATCGGGCAGGCGGTTCATATCCTTGATGCCGCCCAGACTGCGATCCAGCTTCTGCTTTTCGCGGGTCAGCATCAGGGCTTCTTTCTTGTTGAGCTTCTCGAACGTGCCGTCCTGCTCCATGGCTTCGAGATCTTTCAGTCGCTTGATGGACTGGCGCACGGTCTTGAAGTTGGTGAGCATGCCGCCAAGCCAGCGGTGATTCACGTAGGGCATCTTGCAGCGCTCGGCTTCAGTGCGAATGGTATCGCGCGCGGAACGCTTGGTACCAACGAACAGCACGATACCCTTGTTGGCCACTAGCTTGCTGATGAAATTCAGCGCATCGGTATAGAGCGGAAGCGTCTTTTCCAGATTGATGATGTGGATTTTGCTGCGTTCGCCGAAAATGTACGGTGCCATTTTCGGATTCCAGAAGCGGGCCTGATGGCCGAAGTGCACGCCAGCCTCAAGCATCTGGCGCATGGTTACAGTAGACATAGTAAACCTCGTTATTAAGGGTTGGGCCTCCATACGCCCCATGCAGCAACCCGCGGAAAGCTCCCGCCTTCCGAAGGCACCCAACTGCACGTGCCGACGTATGTGTGGATTTAATGTTACGGACAACCCGGGGAAGATTCCGGAATAGCCTGTTAACAAGCCGCGTTTTATACCATACACTAGGCGGAACAGCAATTATTTCGGCCACTTAGGCCGCGTATTCTCACGTCCAACCCGACCAGCCAGCGCTGCCGGAAACGACAGCGACAGGAAACCATGAGCATATCCATCAAAACCCCGGAAGAAATCGAAAAAATGCGCGTCGCCGGCCGCCTCGCCGCCGAAGTGCTCGAAATGATCGAGCCCTACGTGAAAGCCGGCATCACCACCGACGAACTCGACCGTATCTGTCACGATTATATCGTTAACGAACAGGGCGCTATCCCTGCCCCGCTCAACTATCGCGGCTTTCCGAAATCAATCTGTACCTCGTTGAACCACCAGGTCTGCCACGGCATCCCTGGCACCCGAAAACTCAAAAACGGTGACGCGCTGAACATCGACATCACTATCATCAAGGATGGTTTCCACGGGGACACCAGCAAAATGTTCTTTATCGGTGAACCTTCAGTGATCGCTAAACGGCTGGCAGACACCGCCTACGAGTGCATGTGCGCCGGCATCCGCATGGTGAAGCCCGGCGCACGACTTGGCGACATCGGGTATGCCATACAGCGGCTCGCGGAGAGCCGTAACTACTCGGTAGTGAGAGAATACTGTGGTCACGGCATCGGCCGCGAGTTCCACGAAGACCCCCAGGTGCTGCACTACGGCAAACCCGGCACCGGTACGGTGCTGCAACAGGGCATGACCTTCACTATCGAGCCAATGATCAATGCCGGCAAACGCGACACCAAGGTGCTCAAGGACGGCTGGACTGTCGTGACCAAGGACCACAGCCTGTCAACACAGTGGGAACACACTATCCTCGTCACGGCCGACGGCTATGAAGTCCTCACCCTGCGCAAGGGCGAAGCCATATGATGAGCCCGGACGACAGCGCTGCGCGGCCCGACCCACGCCTGTCAATGAAATCGATCGCCGGCTGGTTTGACCTGGACATGCTGGAACATGCGTTTGCCGGGGACTCGCCCTCGCTGGCCGATTGCCGCGCCTTCCTGAAAACCTCGACCAAACAGTTGATGGACCGTTTCGACGAGGGCACGGACATCGAGGACCTGGTGTTTGCACGCAGCTGGATGGTCGATCAGGTGTTGATTCGCTGCTGGAAGGCCAAACTCCCGGCGCTCGACGGCGCACTGGTCGCCGTCGGCGGCTACGGGCGCGCCGAACTGCTGCCCGGCTCTGACGTCGATATTATGATCCTGCTTGCACAAACGGAAGACAGCCAGACCGCCGAGGCACTGGAAGCCTTCCTTATGCTGCTGTGGGACATCGGTCTCGAAGTCGGCCACAGCGTGCGCACCCTGGAAGACTGCCAGGAGCAGGCGCGCGCCGACATCACCGTGGCGACCAACCTGATGGAAGCCCGGTTACTGTATGGCCGCACGGACCTGTTCGACGCCATGCAACGTCTCACCGGGCCGGAACAGGCATGGCCGGATCGTGACTTTTTCGCGGCCAAGCTGGAAGAGCAGCGCGCCCGCTACAAAAAATTTGACGACGCTGTCTACAACCTGGAGCCGAACGTCAAGGAAGGCCCGGGCGGTCTTCGCGATGCGCAGATGATCGGCTGGGTGTTCAAACGCCATTTTGGCACCCAGGATCTGCGCGAGCTGGTCGAGCGCGAAGACATTACCCCGCGCGAATATGACACCCTGATGCAGGGCCAGCGCTTCCTGTGGAAAGTGCGCTTCGGCCTGCACCAGATTACCGGGCGGCGCGAGGACCGTTTACTGTTCGACCACCAGCGCACCCTGGCGCAACGATTTGGCTACACCGACCACGATCACAAACTGGCGGTCGAGTGGTTCATGAAAGACTACTACCGCAACATCCAGGCGCTCAGCCGCCTCAACGAAATGCTCCTGCAGCTGTTGCAGGAAATCATCCTTTACGAAAATGACCGGAGTCCGGCCACCCCCGTCAACCGGCGCTTCCAGGTGCGCAAGGGGTTCCTGGAAGTCACCGGCAACGGGGTATTCCGGCGTTACCCTTTTGCACTGCTGGAGCTGTTCCTGGTGATGCAGCAACACCCGGAGATCAAGGGGGTGCGCGCAGCGACCATCCGCCTGGTGCGCGATCACCTGCACCTGATCGACGACAAGTTCCGCCAGGACATTCGCGCCCGCAGCCTGTTCATGGAAATCTTTCGCCAGCCGCAGGGACTCACCCACGAATTGCGGCGCATGAACCGCTACGGGGTACTGGCAGCCTACTACCCTGCATTTGAACACATCGTCGGACAGATGCAGCATGACCTGTTCCATGCCTACACCGTCGACGAACACACCCTGTTCGTGGTACGCAACCTGCGCCGCTTCTCAGTACCGGAGATGGCCCACGAACTGCCCATGTGCAGCCGGATCTCCGGAGAGATTCCCAAGCCGGAACTGCTGTACCTCGCGGGGTTCTTTCATGACATCGCCAAGGGGCGCGGCGGCAATCACGCCGAACTGGGGGCCGGGGAAGCGTACGATTTTCTCAAGTTACACGGACTGAGCGACTACGACTGCAAGCTCGTGTCCTGGCTGGTGCGCAACCATCTGCTGATGTCGCATGTCGCACAGCGGCGCGATATCACCGACCCCGATGTTATCCATGAATTTGCCACCCGCGTCGGTGACCGCACGCGCCTCGACTACCTTTACCTGCTGACCGTGGCGGATATACGCGGCACCAACCCGACACTCTGGAATTCGTGGAAAGACGCCCTTTTCCGGGATCTCTACAACGCGGCAAAACGTGCGCTGCGGCGCGGCCTGGAGAACCCCCTGCACCGCGACGAACTGATCCGCGACATCAAGGACAAGGCGGCAGCCAAGCTCACCGGGCAGGGCATCGACGCGCAACAACTTGCCGAACTGTGGCGGGACTTTCCTGAAGACTACTTCCTCCGCCACAGCGTCAACGAGGTCGTCTGGCACGCCCGGGTCATTCTCGGTGAAGGCAACATGGACGGCGTGCGCGTCGACCTGTGTCCGCAGTCAGAGCGTGGCGGCAGCGCCCTGTTCCTGTATACACCGGTCATCGACCGCCTGTTCAACCGGACCACAGCACTGATCGACCAACTCGGACTGACCATCACCGACGCGCGCATCATCACCTCGGAACGCGACTATGCGGTCAACACCTACCTGCTGTTGAACTCCGCCGGAGAACCCGTGCTGGACCGCTATGACGCCGAGGAACTGGTGACGCTGATGAAGCAGGAACTGCTCTCAAAAGACAGCACCACGACGACCGCGGCCCGTCGTGCGCCACGACGCATACGCCAGTTTCACGTTCCCACACAGGTCAATTTCCACCTCGACGAGGCGCAGCACCGGACCATCGTCGAACTGTTCACCACCGACTACCCGGGGCTGCTGTCGCGCGTCGGACAGATCTTCTACGAACAGGGCATCGTATTGCATAACGCCAAGATCGCCACCTTCGGCTCGCGGGCGGAGGACGTTTTCTTTGTCACCGATGCCAGTGGTAATGCACTCGACACGAGTGCGCAACAAAGACTGCGCCAGACACTCATCGAGGCGCTGGATCAACCCTGCTGAAGCGCACAAACGGCCCTGAAACAGGAAAAGCGCCCGAAGGCGCTTTTCTTCCAGACCCTGCAACATTCCAGGGTTCCGGTGGCTAGAAAAATCCGGCCATCGCGTAGGCCGTCTTCTGGAACATAAGTTCCTTGGCTTCATCCAGCTTGAGGTTCACCTTGTTGGCGGTGGTCACGATGCGCGTACGGTATTCCTTGCGGTTTGTGGCTTCCGAAACACGCTGGGTGCTGGTGCCGGCGTCGGATACCTTGCTGCTGATCTTGGTGTCCTTGCGGACAATTACACCCTTGCGAGTCTTTTCCTTGATCTGCACATCCGCGACCAGCATATAGGTCACGTCCTTGACCGCGGCGTTGGCAATTGTCGAGATACCCGCGGCAAGCAAACCGCCGACAGCAGCACCCGTGTAAGGGTTATGGTTCCGGTTGGCCAGCGCACCCACGGCCGCTCCGGCCATAACCTCACCGGTGTAGCCCTTGTTGAGCGCAGACTCCGCAGCAGTCGGACTGGCTTTTTCCAGGTTCAGCACAAAAATACTCATGGTGAAGTGTGCGCTTTCCGGATCGTCAACAATGGTGTAACCGCTATCCGACTGCGCGAACTGGTTTTTCACGAACTGCTTAAAGGCACGACGGTCAAACTCCATCACACCACTGCGAACGTTGACATAGATAGTCCGCTTGTTGCGCGCCACTTCGTCGACAAAAATTGCCGTACTGGTCTTGGTCTGAACATCCAGATCCTTTTTTGAAATCGCTACCTGCGTCGCGGCACAACCCGCCAGCAGGGCCAACAACAAGCCGGCAAACAGAACCCTGAGTCCCGACTTCAGTACTCCAAACTCACTCATCACAAACTCCTCCCACTCGAGATTATTAAATACATTATTAAATACGTGAAACGCTTTATTGTTTGACTACTAAACTTATGCAAGAAGACAGCCGACCTTCCCGTCCAGGAAAGATCAGTATGGATACGGGTAGTAGCGCCCGTAGTACCTGTGGTAATAGCGGCAATTGCGGTAATCGGTCCAGGAATAGCGGAGCAGGTCACGACAGGTATAACCCGGCCGCCAGTTCTTGCCGGTATATTCCGGTGGTTTGAGGTTCTTTTTCATGGCTTCCCGGATATAGGCATCCACCTTCTCGGGCTGCTCGGCCAGAAAGGGCTGGCTCATTGTTTCCGCATTGAGCTGCTTTTGCATTTCCGCCATGTCGTCTTCTTCGCTGGCGAAAGTGGAGGTGGAAATCAGGAAGGTCGAAATCAGGGTGGTACGAAAGAGCACTGAAATATCCATAATCAAAACTCCTCTTATCCTGCGCGTACTGGTCAGGAACTCCCCCGAAACGTTCAAACAGACCAGATCGTGCAATTATTGTTGTGCGCGGATCTGCAAAGACCCGACTGAGGCCAAGGTTAGTGCCCCTGATAGTAAAAAGCAACGCAAATTTAGCCCGCCACATCAACGACAAAAGATTGACAGGAGTCCCGTCCGACTGTCATTTGTAAACACTGCACCGCACCCGGCTCAGGTCGTTTTCACTTCCACCAGTTCCACGCCATTCCCGTCCGGATCACGGAAAAACACCGCCCGACGCCCGGAGCGGCTACGCGTGTAGCCCACGCCGGCCTGTTCCAGTCGCTGTATTACAGGCTCCAGCGCGCTGACACTGAATGCCGCGTGACGATCGCGGCCGACATGCGCCGGCCGTTCTGTCACCGGATCGGGACCGGCCAACTGCATAAGATGGAGTTGCTGACTGCCGGTCCTGAGCCACGCCCCCGGATAACCGAGGTCAGGCCTGGCCGGATCCGCCTCCAGTGCCAGGATGTCGCGGTAGAACGCCAGCGAACGCTGCACATCGGCAACCAGAAAACTGACATGATGAATCCCCATGACACCGCTCATGCAGTCCCTCCCACGTGGATTCTTGCTTCGAACCAGGCGGCAGCAAGTATCAGCGCGCCGCCGACCCATTCCTGCAGCTGTATCTGTTCATCGGTCAGCAACATCGACGACACTGCGCCAACCACGATCTCAAACAGCAGTATCACCGCCGAACGGTGTACCGGCATATGCGTTACACCGTATATCACTGACACCGTCATCACCACGAAACCGGCCCAGCCCAGACCGATGGCACCCAGCCACGCCGCAGGCTCGACCGCCGGCTCCGGCTCCCCCGCGAGCAGAATCCAGACACCCGCCACCAGCACCACACCCAGCCAGTTGGCTGACGCCTTGGCGTACATGCCAAGGTGGCGCAGTTTGCGCACCATGACATTGGCGAACGCGAACGTCAGACCGGAAGAGGCGGCCAGCCAGTCGGCCGTGTCGCGCGGCCAGGGAAAACCCAGCGCAGGGTCCCACAACATGATGACCGCACCGGCGACTGCCAGCGCGAACACCACCAGGCTGCCGCGCCCCGGTCGCTCCCCGAGAATCAGCCAGCCCAGGATCAGCGCCCACAGTGGCGACAGGTAAAACAGCAGCAGCACGCGCACCACGGTACCGTCGAGAATGGCGATCACGAAGGACACGTTGCACCAGCCAACCGCCAGCGTCATCAACGCCAGCACCGTCCCGTCGCGTTTCCAGTCGTCGCGCGCGCGCCACAGCCACGGAAGACCCACCAGCAGTGCCGCACCATAACTGATCAGCGACAACCACAGCCCCTGCAGGCCCTGGGCCTCCAGCAATCGCAACGGATACCAGACCAGCCCCCACAACGTAGCGGCCAACAGCAGGCTGAACACGGGCAACAGCGGGTGACTGCACCATTTCACTAGATTGCGTATACTCTCGCCTCCATTTTCCGGCCGTCTTCCAGTTACATGAACCCCGATCTGTCACGCCTGCAGCCCTACCCGTTCGAACGCATGGCGAAACTGCTCGCCGGTGTCACGCCGCCCGCAGGACTGGACACCATCCGCCTGTCGATCGGCGAACCCCGACACCCGACACCGGCATTCATCACCGAAGCCGTCATCGAGCATCTGCACGGACTGTCGCTTTATCCGTCGACGCGTGGCACCGAAGCCCTGCGCACGGCCATTTGTGACTGGCTGTCGACGCGCTTTGCACTACCGGCCGGCAGCCTCGATCCGGGTCGTCATGCCCTGCCCGTCAACGGCACGCGTGAGGCGCTGTTCGCTATCGCCCAGTGCATGGTCGACCGCAGTCGCAATGCCGCGGTGCTGATGCCAAACCCTTTTTATCAGATATACGAAGGCGCTGCACTGTTGGCCGGCGCCGAGCCGCTGTTCATCAACGCCACCGCCGCCAGCGACTACCTGCCTGATTTCGATTGCGTCAACGAAATTACCTGGCAGCGCTGCCAGATGGTCTACCTGTGCTCCCCCGGCAACCCGTCCGGCCGGGTCATCGACATTGCCGCCATGCAGGCGCTGATCGAGCGTGCAGAAAAATATGACTTCGTGATCATATCCGACGAATGCTATTCGGAGATCTTCCTCGACGAAGCCGCGCCGCCCCCCGGGCTGCTGCAGGCCGCCGCACAGATGGGCAACGAAAACTATCACCGCTGCCTGGTGTTTCACAGCCTGTCCAAGCGTTCCAACGCACCGGGGCTGCGATCCGGCTTCGTCGCCGGTGATGCCGAACTGATCCAGGCGTTTTTCCGCTACCGCACCTATCATGGCTGCGCCATGCCGCCCGCCACCCAGGATGCCAGCATTCGCGCCTGGCGCGATGAGGCACACGTGCTGGAAAACCGCCGTCTGTACCGGGAAAAGTTTGCCGCCGTTGCAGATATACTCTCACCGGTCATGGACATCAGCATTCCGCCAGCGGGCTTTTATCTCTGGCAGCGCACACCGGTGGATGACACCGAATTTTCCCGTGAGCTGTACCGGCAACAGAATGTTGTGGTGCTGCCCGGCAGTTACCTGTCGCGCGACACCAACACCGGCAACCCGGGACGCAATCACGTACGCATGGCGCTGGTCGCACCGCTGGACGAGTGCATCGACGCCGCGCAACGCATCCGGACCTTTACAGAACAGTTATAACCGTTTCAGGAGACCGCCATGAGCGACTTGCAAGCCACTATCGAAGAAGCCTTTGAACGCCGCGCTGACATCACCCCGCGCACCGTCGAGACCCACGTCAAGGAAGCCACGCTGGAAGCCATCCGCATGCTGGACACCGGCGAGGCGCGCGTCGCCGAGAAGAAGAATGGCGAGTGGGTGGTCAACGACTGGCTGAAAAAGGCCGTGCTGTTATCGTTTCGCATCGAGGACAACCAGTTCATGAAAGGCGGCTTCACCAACTATTACGACAAGGTACCGTCCAAGTACGCGGACTACAACGCTCGCGAGTTCCGCGCCGGTGGCGTACGCGTAGTACCACCCGCGGCCGCCCGCTTTGGCAGCTTCATCGCTTCGGGCGTGGTACTGATGCCCTCCTACGTCAACATCGGCGCCTACGTGGATTCCGGCACCATGGTCGACACCTGGGCCACGGTCGGCTCCTGCGCGCAGATCGGCAAGAACGTGCACCTGTCCGGCGGCGTCGGCATCGGCGGCGTGCTGGAGCCGCTGCAGGCGGCGCCCACCATCATCGAGGACAACTGCTTCATCGGTGCGCGTTCCGAAGTGGTGGAAGGCGTGATCGTCGAGGAAGGCTCGGTCATCTCCATGGGTGTGTACATCGGCCAGAGCACCCGCATCTACGACCGCGAGAAGGACGAGATCACCTACGGCCGCATCCCCGCCGGTTCGGTGGTGGTGTCCGGCAACCTCCCTTCGAAGGACGGCAAGTACAGCCTGTACTGCGCCGTCATTGTCAAGAAGGTGGACACCAAAACTCTGGGCAAGGTCGGCATCAACGAACTGCTGCGCAATATCTGAACCCGCATGGTCACGATCTACGGCATCAGGAACTGCGACACCATGAAGAAGGCCATGCGCTGGCTGGACGAGCACGGCATCGAGTACCGCTTTCACGACTACCGCAAGGATGGCCTGGACGAGAAACAGCTCGAAGCCTGGGAGAAAGAACTCGGCTGGGAGCAGTTGCTGAACCGGCGCGGCATGCTGTGGCGCAAGCTGCCACAGGATGTACGCGATAACATCGACCGTAACAGCGCGATGCAACTGATGCGCGACAACCCCGGCATCATCAAGCGCCCGCTGCTCGACCCTGGCGGCCGGCTCGTGCCCGGCTTCAGTCCGGGCACCTACGCCGGCCTGTTCTGAACACTGCCGTGTATCGACGGCCCGCGCGGCGTCGATACACGGCAACCCTGCGCTACAGCATCCCGCACAAACCCGGTACACTCCCTCCATGTCCGACACCCTTGAACTTGCCAAAGACCTGATCAGCCGCGCCTCGGTGACTCCGGAGGACGCCGGCTGCCAGGCACTCATGCAGCAACGCCTGCGCGCTATCGGCTTCGCCTGCGAAGACCTGCCGTTCGGCGAGGTGAAGAATTTCTGGGCGCGGCGCGGCGACGACGCCCCGCTGGTGGTGTTCGCCGGCCACACCGACGTGGTGCCAACCGGCCCGCTGGAGGAATGGCAGTCCGATCCGTTTACCCCGGAAGTCCGTGACGGCATGCTGTACGGCCGCGGCGCCGCCGACATGAAAGGCTCGCTTGCCGCCATGGTAACGGCTTGTGAGACATTCGTGGCAGCGCATCCCGGGCACCGCGGTTCAATCGGTTTTCTGATCACCAGCGACGAGGAAGGTCCATCGGTCAACGGTACTGTCAAGGTGGTCGAGCACCTGGTGAACGCCGGTGTACACATCGACATGTGCCTGGTCGGCGAACCGTCCAGCAGCCGCCGGCTCGGCGACGTAATAAAGAACGGCCGGCGCGGTTCGCTCAATGGCAACCTGACGGTGTATGGCAAACAGGGACACGTCGCCTACCCGCAGCTCGCCGAGAACCCCATCCACCTCGCCATGCCGGCACTGGCGGAGCTGGCCGCCGTCGAATGGGATCAGGGCAATGACTATTTTCCCCCGACCAGTTTCCAGATCTCCAACATCCATGCCGGCACCGGCGCGGAGAACGTGGTGCCGGGCGAACTTCAGGCCATGTTCAATCTGCGCTACTCCACCGAACTGAACGAAGCGCAGATCCGCGAACGCGTCTGCACAATCCTCGACCGTCACGGACTGCGCTATCAAATCGACTGGCGCCTGTCGGGCGAACCGTTTCTGACACCGGCGGGTGAACTGGTGAATGCCGCGCGGAAAGCCATCCGGGAAATCACCGGGCTCGAAGCCGAACTGTCGACCAGCGGCGGCACCTCGGACGGGCGATTTATTGCCCCCACCGGCGCGCAGGTACTTGAACTGGGGCCGGTCAATGCGACCATCCATCAGGTCAATGAATGTGTCGCCGCCGAGTCGCTGGACCGGCTTTCCGCCATTTACACAGTCATGCTGAAAAATCTGTTAACGTAGCCCCTTGATCGAGGGCGATGGCCGGTTGGGGACCGGCCAGGGAAAAGCCCGGCGTAGCCAACAATAAAAGGAGTTATTATGGAGAGCGCAATGCGCAGATACCTGCTGATTTTCCTGCTTGCGCCCCTGCTGGGCGCCTGCAGCATGGGCCAGATGGTCGCACGCACCTCCGTAAGCATCATGGATGGCGCCATCGACGCCATGAACCGCGAGACCGACCTGACACTCGCGGAAGCCGCTCTCCCCGCCAACATTAAACTGATCGAAGGCCTGATCGTCGAAGACCCCGGCAACCCGGTACTGCTCGCCAGCGCGGCGCAGGGGTTGTACGGCTACGCCTTTGGTTTTACTGAACTGAAAGATCCTGAACGCGCAGCCGCCCTGTACCAGCGCGGAACCGACTACGGGTTGCGCGCACTCCGCACCCTCGGCGTCGATATCGACCTGCATAACGCCAGCGTCGATGCCATCGACAAGGCCGTTTCGCGGCTCGATCGCAACGCGGTGCCCGCGCTGTTCTGGACCGCATCCTGCTGGGCGAAGCAAATCGACCTGGACCGCACCGACCCTGCGCACATTGCCCAGCTGGCCAGCACCGAACGCCTGATGAAACGCGTTCTGGAACTGCAGCCGGGCTACTTTGCCGGCAGTGTCCATGGTTTTTACGGCGTCTACTATGGCAGTCGCGCACCGATGCTGGGCGGCAATTTTGCGCTTGCGGAAAAGCACTTTTCCGCCGCGCGCGCGGCCACAAAAGGCAGGCTGCTGATTTTTGACGTCCTGCAGGCGGAATACCTGGAGCGCCAGCGACTGGACAGGTCAGCGTTTCACCAACTGCTGACGCGCGTCATCGACACGCCGGTCGGAATCTTTCCCGAGATGGCACTGGTCAACCAGATCGCCCGCGCCCGTGCGCGCTACCTGCTGGGCCTGGAACAGGAGTGGTTCTGATGGTGCACAAACTACGCATCGGGGTCTGTTTCCTGTTCGCCGCGCTGATCGCTTTGCCGGCCGGCGCCGCCAGCACCCACGTCCTGAAGTTTGCCACGCTGGCACCACCCGGCTCGACCTGGATGAACATCCTCGAAGATTGGGGGCAGGAGGTCAAAACACGCAGCGAGGGGCGCCTGGTATTCAAATTTTATCCCGGCGGCGTACAGGGCGACGAGCCGGACGTGCTGAAGAAGATGCGTTTCAATCAACTGCAGGGCGGCGCATTCACGGGCTACGGCATCGGGCGCATGTACTCCCCGGCGCGCGTACTGGAACTGCCCTTCCTGTTCGACAACGTCGAGGAAATCGACTTTGTGCGCGAGCATTTCACACCGGAGTTCCAGCAGGGTTTCCGCGACAACGGCTACGAGTTGCTGGGCTGGATGGAAATCGGCTTCATCCACATGTTCTCGACCAGCCCCATTCGTTCACTCGACGATATGCGCTCACGCCGGGTCTGGTTATGGCAGGGGGATCCGATGGGCCAGGCCTTTTTCCGGGCCAGCGGTATCTCCCCGATTCCCCTGTCTATCGTCGATGTCTATACCAGCCTGTCCACCGGGCTGATCGACACCGTCTATGCCCCGCCGCTCGGCGCCATCGCCATGCAATGGTTTACCAAGACGAAGTACATCAGCAGCGTACCGTTGACCAACGGCATGGGCGGACTGGTGGTGACGCGTCGTTTCTTCGACCGCCTGCCCGATGATCTCAAGGCGCTGCTTCGGGAAACCGGTTACCGCGCCGGTGAAAAGCTGGTGGCCTCGACCCGTATCGACAATGCCCGCAGTATTGATGAACTCAAACAGCGTGGCCTGAAATTCATTGATCCGGACGAAAGCATGAGTGAAACGGAGCTGTTGGCACTGCGTGATCGTGCGGCTGAAACGTTGGTAAAAAGCAACTATATTCCCTCCGCCCTGTTCGAGGAAACCCGCCGCCTGCTGGCCCAGTATCGGAACACCCACGCTACCACGGACACCCCCGGACCCTGACGCGCCACGCGGGTGAATGGGACGATGACAGCGCTGCAATACATCAGAGACCGCCTCGTCCAGTTCGAGGTACTGCTGGCGGCAGCCAGTCTGCTGCTTCTGCTGCTGCTGGCGCTGTTCCAGATTATCGCCCGCAACGGCTTCGATACCGGTATCGCGCAGGCCGATTCGCTGACGCGATACCTGGTGTTGTACGTCACATTTTTCGGCGCGGCGCTGGCAATCGATCGTGAACGGCACATCAAGATCGACGTTGCCTCGACCATGCTGTCGGAAAAAGCGCGCGCAACACTCTACCGTCCCTTGCAGATGCTCGCCGCGGTGGTGTGCGGTTTTCTCGCCGATGCCGCCATCCGTTTCTGGCGCGACGAGTGGACCTATGCCCAGGATTACGAACGCTGGCAGACACTGGTCGGCCTGATTCTTCCTGCCGGTTTCGTCCTGCTGACACTGCACTTCCTGCTCGCGGTCGTACTCGGCCGGGATGACGACGCATGCCATTTGCCATAGCGGCGATTATCCTGCTGGCGCTGTTCGGGCTGCCGCTGTTTGCCGTGATTGGCGCAGGCAGCCTGATGTACGCCTGGAGCAGCGGCCTGGACACGGCGCTGCTCATTGTTGAACTGAACCGGCTGGCAGCTTCACCCAACCTGACGGCCATCCCGCTGTTTACGCTGGCCGGCGTCATTCTCTCCTCGGGAGGGGCGCCGCAGCGCCTGATCCGCCTGTTCAACGCATTGCTCGGCTGGCTGCCGGGCGGCCTGTCGATAGTCGCTATCGCGGCGTGCGCCTTCTTCACCTCGTTCTCCGGCGCCTCCGGTGTCACCATCCTCGCGCTCGGCGGTCTGCTCTACCCGGTGCTGCGAAAAGTCCAGTATCCCGAACGTTTTTCACTCGGCCTGCTGACCACATCCGGCTCACTGGGACTGCTGTTCCCGCCCAGCCTCGCTATCCTGCTGTACGGCGTCGTCGCGGGCGTCAATATCGACGACCTGTTTCTGGCCGGCATCGTACCCGGACTGATCCTGATGGTGATGCTCGGGATCTATGCCTCCAGTGTTGGCGCCCGCCACAAGGTGCCGCACCACCCGTTCTCCCGGCACATACTCGGGCGCGCCCTGCGCAGTGGTTTCGGAGACATCATGTTGCCGGTACTGATCGTCGTCGGCATATTCGGCGGCTATGTGACAGTCAGCGAAGCTGCCGCCTGCACGGCCCTGTACGTCCTGCTGCTGGAAAGCGTCGTCCACCGTTCGATTTCGTTGCGCAAACAGCTGATCCCGCTGCTCGGCGACACCGCCGTGCTGGTCGGCAGCATCCTGATCATACTTGGCGTCGCCATGGGGCTCACCAACCTGCTGATCGATGCGCAGCTGCCCATGCGTTTGCTCGAATGGATGGAGAACAGCATCGACACCCAGCTGAAGTTCCTGCTGCTGCTCAACCTGTTCCTGCTGCTGGTAGGTGCGATGATGGATATCTTTTCCGCCACCGTAGTCGTGGTACCGCTGATTCTTCCGCTCGCACAACGTTTCGGCGTCGACCCGGTACACCTGGGCGTGATCTTTCTCGCCAACCTCGAAATCGGCTATTCAACACCACCCGTCGGCATCAACCTGTTCATCGCCAGTCAGCGTTTCGAGAAACCGGTGCTCACCCTGTTTCGTTCGACGTTGCCGTTCCTGGCGCTAATGCTGATCTGGCTGGGTGTTGTCACCTACCTGCCGGTACTGTCGCTGTGGTGGCGCTAGCCGGGAGGCCGGCCCGTTGCCAAACGTCCCCTGTTGCGTCGCTCCTGCCAGCCCTGCAGCAGATCCCATAATACCGGCACGATGAACAGGGTCAGTGCAGTAGCAGTTGCCAGCCCCGCCACGAAAGTGGACGCCATCGCACCCCACACCAGCGAGTAATACGGGAATCCGATAGCCATCGGCAACAGGCCCAGCGTGGTCGTCAGGGTCGTCAACACGATCGGGCGCAGGCGCACGCGCACCCCGGCCTCGATGGCTTCCCGGCGCGACATCCCTTCGCGATAGCGCTTGTTGATGAAATCGATCAATACCAGCGAGTCGTTAACCACCACGCCCGCCACGCCGATGACGGCAATAAAACTGTTCACCGTGAACAGCGACTGGCTCACCAGCTTGCCGAACACCACCCCGATCAGCGCAAACACGATCGCGGAAAGAATGATCAGCGGCTGCAGGTAGGACTGGAACTGTGTCGCCAGGATCAGGTACATCGTGAGCACCGCGATCACGAACGCGTACCCCAGCGAGCGGTAGGAGCGCTGGGTATCCTCGTGTTCACCGCTGAATATTACCGTCGTGCCGGGATAACGGTCCTGGATGGATTCAACATAGTCACTGACCGCCGCGACCACCACCGGCACGGATACCGCCGCACCCGGGCGGATGTTCCCCTTTATACTGATCGCACGCCGCCCCTGGTAGCGACGCAACTCGCCCGGTTCGTTATACGCGTCCAGGCGAGTAACATCGGCAAGCAACACCGCCCCCCGAGCCTGTTCGACAACCGGAATAGCGAGTCCGTCAGCGGGGTCGCTGAGCCAGCCCGGATCAATGTACAACTTCAGATCGACTTCCTCATCGGTCAGTCGGTATTTACCGATATAGCGGCCATCCAGCACGCTGGCCGCCAGCCGTGCCACACGTTCACTATCCAGCCCGAACTCGCTCACTTTTTCCTGCAGGATGTGGAACCGGAACACGCGTTTCGGCACACCACGGTCGTCGTCGAGATCCACGAAGTCGTCGCGAAACGGTACCTCCGTGGTCATGAAGTGCAACACGTCATCAGCCAGCGAGCTGATGACCGCGGGATCATCGCCAAGCACCCGCACATTGATATCCTTGCCCTGCGGAGGACCATCCTTCTGGGGGTGTACCCGCAGGCGGAAACCGTCTTTCTCATACAGCGGCTTCAGGCGGTCGCGCATCCGCTGCAGATGCGCCAGCGGATCATCGAACGCCTGCTGGTCACGTGACGGCAGCGACACCATGACAGTGCCGCGATTATTACCAAAAACCGGTTCGTAGTCGTCGTTCACCACGAAACCGGCAAACCCGGCGGCCGAGCGCGCCATGCCCGGACCGTCTTCCAGGATGGTTTCGGAAATCTGCCGCACCTTGCGATCGATCTCCTGCAGCGGGGTGCTGGTCGGCCCTTCGATATCCACATAGTAGAGGCGGTAGTCGTCAGGGAAAAACTTGATCTGTATCAGCGGTGCCCTGCCGGTCACGGACAACAACAGAATCACCAGTGACGCGACAAACGCCACGACCACCAGGCTGACGCTGCGCAGACGGTGGCGCATGGTAGCCGCCAGAACCCGTTCAGACACCCGACGCAGCAGCGCCAGTAACGCGTTGTCTTTTTCGAGCTCGGCGACGGGCTTTCCTTCGTGTTTGCGTGGACCAAAATCCAGATAGTGGATGGGCAGGATCAACAGACATTCGACCAACGAGGCAATAATCGCGAAGCTGACCACCATCGGAATCTGGGCGAAAAACTCGCCGGTGCTGCCGGTCATGATCAGCATCGGCAGGAACGCTGCCACCGTCGTCATGGTCGCGGAAATCACCGGCAACGCCACCTCCGCCGTACCGCGCGTGATCGCGGTGTACAGGGGATCGCCGTTCTGTACGTGACGGTAGATATTCTCTGTCACCACAATGGCATCGTCGACGATAATGCCGGTCACCAGCACGAACGCAAACAGGGTGATTTCGTTGAGACTGTTGCCGGTCAGGTACATCAGCAACATGGTCAACATGAACGAGAACGGTATGCCGATGGTCACCAGGCCGGCGTTGCGCAGCCCCATGAAATACCAGATGATGGCCGACACCAGCAGCATACCGACGAACATGTTCATGCTCAGGGTACCCAGCGCATCGCTGATGTAGACGGTGGAATCCTGGGTCAGGACCAGTTCGACGCCCTCGCGCGCAAAGCGCGGCGCGAACTCCGCCAGCACCCGGTCGACACCGTCCTTGATATCCAGCGCATTGCCACCGACAGACTTGATCACCTGCAGCGCCAGCGCGTTCTCGCCATTGATGGACGAAATA
This sequence comes from uncultured Thiohalobacter sp., assembly GCA_964433205.1. Lineage (GTDB taxonomy): Bacteria > Pseudomonadota > Gammaproteobacteria > DSM-19610 > DSM-19610 > Thiogranum. Next base: position 49,079 of record CAYSRA010000004.1, read on the forward strand.
ACCAGCGGGTCGCGGTAACCCGGTTCGGCACGACTGATCAGGTCGCCAACCCGAATAAAACTGCCGTCGGCGTCGCGCCGCACCACCGTCGACACCACCTGCTCACGGCTGCTGAACTTCTCGTCGACCTTGACGGTGAATTCGCCCGAGGCGTTGTGGAAGTTGCCCGCGGGGATCGAAACATTGGCCCTGCGCAGCGCTGTGGCCACCGCATCGAAACTGACCCCCAGCGCGCGCAGACGACGCGGGTCGAGGTAGATATGAAACTCGCGCGGGTACTCCCCGTTGACGCGGACTTCGCGAACTCCGGGGATCTCCCGCAGTTCCGTCTTCAGTACATCGGCCATCAGTGCCAGCGACCGGTTGTCGCGCTCGCTGGCCAGGTTGACTGCCACCACCGGCAGGTAGTCATCGACGCGGGCCTCCTGTACCACGGGCGGATCGATGGTGTCAGGCAACTCACCCGCCACGTTGAGCACGCGGAAGCGCACCTCGTCATACAGCGCGGGATAGTCACTGTCGTCGATGAATTTCAGGCGGATATAGGAACGTTCGCGGGATGATATGGCGCTGATCCACTCCAGATCCTCGACCGATTCCAGGGTGTCCTCGATCTTGCGCGTGACCAGCGTTTCGACGTCCTCCGGCGATGCACCGGGAAAGAAGGTCGTTACCGTGACTTCGCCAAAATGCACGTTGGGGTAGCGCTCCGCCGGCAATTCGAGGAAGGCGAATGCCCCTGCCACCGTGAGCATGACGAACAGCAGGTTATAGAAGACCTTTTGCCTGAGCGAGAAACGAACCAGCGCTTCCATCAGGGCACGAGCACCCTGTCACCGGGTTTCAGTGCGGGGGACACCACGCGCGACCATTTCTGCCCATCCAGCTCAACATCACCGAGGTAGACCACCGCGTGCCCGGTCTCGCCGGCATCCGTCACCCAGTGCTGTTCGTAACGGTTCTGAACTGCGGCAGCCGGCACCAGTACCGCGCCGGAAGGGTCGGGCAGCTTCAACACCAGCTCGACACGCAGACCGCCGCGCTTCTCCGCAACGCCCTCGTCGAGTGCGAGATCCACCGATATCTTGCGGGTGACTTTGTCAAAGTCCGGATTGAGGTGTACCGGGGTCGCCTCCACGACGCTCCCCTCGTCCACCAGCTGCACGTGCAGCTTCCCCTCGTGCGCGCGCAGCGCACGGTACTCCGCGTAGCTCAGCGCGTACGGCGCCAGCAACACCGAGAAATCGGCAACACGTCCGACCGGCTCGCCGACATTCACCCACTGGCCGGGATCGACCCGGCGTTCGGTCACCTGCCAGCCCGGCGGCGCCTCGATACAGTGCCTGCGCCGGCGTTCCTGCAATTCCGCCGCCTCGACTTTCGCTTCCGTCAATGCCGCGCGCGTGCCGACCAACTGCCGTTCCAGATCGTCCAGCGTCGACTGTGCGCTGGTACTGCGCTTGACCAGGTCGCGAAAACGTTCCACCTGGCGGGTGAAATAGTCGAGGTCCGCACCCTGGCGCTTCTGCCGCGCCTGGTTGGCGTCGATACGCAGGTCGATAAACACCGTGTCCAGACAGCCGAATCGCCGCGCCGGACCGATGGTGTCGCCAACGTCCACGTCCACGGATTTGAACCTGCCCTTCTCTTCTGCGACCAGCCTCACCACAGCGCGCGGCCGCGTGAAGGCCACCAGCGAAACGTCCTGAAATGAGGGCCGCACCACCGCTTCCGCCGCCCCCGCGCCACGCGCAAACAACGCCACGCACATCGCAAGCAGAAACGTCAGAAAATACCGGCGCGCCGGCACCGCGAACAATGCCCGACGATTCAGGGTTTCAGCTCCGCGACCGCCTCATCCAGGGCTTTCGACACGCCCTGTTCTATCTCGCGGGCAACCGGCAACGCCTTGCTGTCTCTGGCGATGACCGTCGGGCGGGTAAACAGGATGCGTGTCACACCGTTTTTTTGCACCAGCGTGATGTGCAGCGGACACAATGCCAGCATGTCGGGATCCGCGTTGCTCACCGCATTGGCATACCAGCCGTTGCAGAAGATCATGGAACGTATGCCTTCCAGACCGTTGCGGTTGTAGTCTTCCCCCCAACGCTCGGCGAAGTGACTGAGGTTGCCCTGGATGTCCGGCTCGAAGACAACAAAGAACATGTTATCTTCCAGCGCCTTATAGACAACACTATAAGAGCTTTCGAGGTCTTTCCCGGTTTCCCAGACGAGCACCGTGCGATCCGCAAGCGCGGTCTGGGCCACCAGCAGCAGGAAAACCAGGTACAACTTGAGCAGCTTCATTCCAGTGACTCCTGTCGTTTACGTTATGAACAACCAGCATAGCGGCCCGGGCGCGTCGGCTGCAAAAGAATCAGTAATTCACCGCCAGCAACGCCATCTCGTAATTTCCCGGCTCCATCGGTATACGCATGTGATGCCCGCTACCCGGGGCGACCTCGACCGGCTGGCCATCACCGCTATACATTTCGGTAAGCGTGAAAGTCCGGTTACCCGCAGGCTGGATCAGTTCCAGCTCGTCTCCGACCGCAAAGCGGTTTTTCACGACGACGTTCACCGTTCCGGTTTCAACATCATACTCGCCCAGTTCACCGACGAAGCGCTGTCGCGCACTTTGTGAATGGTTGTCCAGATAATTCTGGTAATCCTGCTGGTGGTGCCGCTGAAAGAAACCATCCGTATAGCCGCGATTGGCGAGGTTCTCCAGCTTGCCCAGCAAGGCCGGGTCGAACGACCGGCCGGCCACGGCATCGTCGATTGCTTTCCGGTAGACCTGGGCGGTGCGCGCAGCATAATAATGCGACTTGGTGCGCCCTTCTATCTTGAGGCTGTCGATGCCCATTTTCACCAGGCGTTCCACGTGCTCGACGGCGCGCAGATCCTTTGAGTTCATGATGTAGGTACCGTGCTCGTCTTCCTCGACAGCCATCAGTTCACCGGGCCGGCTGGCTTCCTCGATCAGGCTGACTTTCGGCTCAGCTTCGACAGGCTCGATAGAAACAGGAATCAGGTTGCCAGCCTCGTCTTCGGTCGCGTCTTTCACCTTGTAGTCCCAGCGGCAGGAATTGGTGCAGGTGCCCTGGTTGGCGTCGCGGTGATTGAAGTAACCCGACAACAGACATCGGCCGGAATAGGCGATGCACAGCGCGCCATGCACAAACACCTCCAGTTCCATGTCCGGGCATTGCTGGCGGATTTCCTCGACCTGGTCCAGCGACAGTTCGCGCGACAGGATGATGCGCCTGACACCAGTCTGCTGCCAGAATTTCACGCTGGCGTAGTTCATGGTATTGGCCTGCACGGACAGATGAACGGGCATATCGGGCCAGCGTTCGCGCACCAGCATGATCAGGCCCGGGTCCGCCATGATCAGGGCGTCCGGCCGCAGCGCCATCACCGGCTCCATGTCATCGATGAAGGTTTTTACCTTGCTGTTGTGCGGCAGCACGTTGCTGGCAAGAAAGAACAGCTTGCCCGCAGCGTGCACCGTCGCAATGCCCTCGGCCAACCGCTCCAGCGTACTGAAATCATTGTTGCGCACGCGCAGGCTGTAGCGCGGCATGCCGGCATAGACCGCATCGGCGCCGTAGGCAATTGCATAGCGCAGGTTGTTCAGCGTGCCAGCCGGGGCCAGAAGTTCGGGAGTTTTCATGGGGTCAGTTCGTACCGCAAGCGACAAGGGGGTGGATTTTACTGCGTCGGGAGAGGGACCGGTAGCGGTTTCAGGAAAGCCCCTTCAGCATCAGGGGAAAGAGGCTCAACTTGTTAATTATGCAGTCATTATCTGGCTGGATCAACACATCCTGGCAGGTGCAGTGGAGATATCACCTGCATTGAAGGGAATATTTCCGGGGCGCAAGTTCTCTAGTTAATGATGAAGTCCCGGCAGAAGCGGGATCTGCCAGCTATATCTGTGGCCGCAATAATATTTTTCCACCACCAGGAGAGAGTTAGATGACAAAAAAACTATCCTTATTTGTAATTGCTTTTGCGATTTCCGGTTTACTGGCGCTAAGCAGTCACAATCTGTCAGCCGCAGAAACCCCGCTCGTCCAGAAACTGGAGCAATGCGAAGCGGCATTCAAGGCCTCGCGCAGCAAGAAAGCCACCCGCGAAGAAGCCGCCAAGGCCCGTTACGAGCATTTCAAACTAATGGTCGAAATCCTCGAGGACCTGAACAACATCAACGTCAAGGCGGCTGACGAAGGCCGGCCACTGACCCCGGAAGAACTCAGCAACAGTGTGCGTGTGATGGGACACCTGGTTGAAATGCTGGCAAAGGACCATATGGCACCGGTCCAGGAATGGTCCTACGTTTATTAACCGATCTTCAGGACACTGATAACCTGCCGGATCGCGGCAGGTTATCAGTTTACCACCGGGGCGAAACCCTACCCGCCCCGAACCGCTTCATCCATTGCCTGCAGCGCGGCATCCCACTTCTCCCCCTGGTTGCCATGCCCGGCCATCAACTCCATTAACCCGTAAGCCAGCTGACGGTGCCCGGGCGCCAGGTCGCGCAGTTTGCGCAGCATGTACATGTAACCGCTGTTTTCCATTTTCAGCGTGCTGACCAGCGCGTAAAGGTTCAACGCCGCCCCACTGTGCGGATCGGCCTTGATGATCTCGACCACCTGTTGCAATACATCGTCCTGCATGTCACACCTTGGCTTTGGGTTTGTCGGCGACATTGTCGCGCAGATAGATCGGCGCCGCCTGTTCCGGCGGGACAGCATCACCGGCCCGGTAGTGGATCGCGGCAAGCCGCGCCACATCGGCGGCATGCGGTTGCCAGTCGGCCACATGGCCGGTCGCGGGCAGCGCGCAACGCTTCATTAACACGTCGCCAAACGCCGCCCAGCCGCTGCCGGCGCCGAGCCAGTCGCCAGCCTCGGGCACGGGTACTGCGGAAGGCGCGCAGACGCACTCCTCACCGGTCAGTACAGCGCGTCCGTCTGCCTCAAACCGGTAGGCGCCCCAGTAGACTTCCTGCATGCGTGCATCCAGTGCCGCGAGTATCTGCGCATTGCCGCTGATGTCACGCACACCGCGCGCCAGCGCCGCCAGTGTGGAGATCGGCACCACCGGAACATCCGCGCCGAAAGCGACTCCCTGGGTAATGCCGGCGGCGATACGCAGACCGGTGAAGGAACCGGGGCCGCGCCCGAAGGCAATGGCGTCAAGTTGATTGAGTACAACACCGGCCTCCGCGGTCAGCGCCTCCACCCACGGCAACACCAGCGCAGCATGCCGGCGGGGCGCAATCTCGAAACACTCCAGCACCTCGCCGTCCTGGTAGAGGGCGACGGAACAGGCTTCGGTGGCGGTTTCGATGGCGAGCAGGCGCAACATGACTACAGGCTCAGCGCGTCGCTGGCGTGGAAGAACGCTACCACGTCATCGAGATCACGGGTACGTCCCATGTCCGGCAGGCTGTTGAGAAACACGCGGCCATAGCGTTTGCCGAGCAGGCGCGGGTCGCAGATAACCAGCACACCCCGGTCGTTCACGTCGCGGATCAGGCGCCCGACACCCTGTTTCAGTGTAATCACCGCGTGCGGCAACTGCTCATCCATGAACGGATTGCCGCCGCGCTCCTTCATGGCGTCAATCCGCGCCTGCCAGACCGGGTCGCCCGGCGAGGCAAACGGCAGTTTGTCGATAATCACACAGGACAGTGCCTCGCCACGCACGTCGACCCCTTCCCAGAAACTGCTGGTACCGAGCAACACGGCATTTCCGAGTTCGCGGAACCGTTCCAGCAGTTCGTTGCGCGGCGCGCTGCCCTGCACCAGCAACGGGAACCGACAACTGTCGCGCAGCCGTTCGCGCGCGATGTTCATGGCGCGGTAGCTGGTAAACAGGACGAAGGTGCGACCACGCGCGGCGTCGATAATTGCTTCCGTCTGGTCGAGCATGCGCTCGGTGTAGTGCTGATCGGAGGGTTCCGGCATGCCCGTGGGCACGTAGAACAGCGCGTTGTTGGCGTAGTCGAAGGGGCTGTCGAGTTGCAGGGTCCGCGCGCCTTCCAGCCCCAGCTTGCGCGCAAAGTGTTCAAAACTGTCGTTGACCGACAGGGTGGCGGAAGTAAACACCCAGCAGTCAGGCAACGCATTACGCTGGCTGTTGAAGTTTTCCGACACGTCGAGCGGTGTCAGGTTGATACGGAACGACTGCCGCCAGGTCTCGAACCAGTGGATAAACTGCTCGGGCGGCTGATCCGTGGTCTGCGTCAGCAGTGTCTGTACGCGCAGCGCGCGCTGGTAACAGTTGTCCAGCCCGCGGCTGCGTTCCGACAGCGGTTCCAGTTGCAGCGCAAGCTCGGTCAGCGCAGTTTTCAGGGCATCACGTGCTTCCGTCAATGCCTTGTTGCCAGCCAGCCGAGACCAGGGTGAACGCTGTTCGCCCTGCCCCATCGCCAGGCGGAACTCGCGGGTGGCCTTTTCCAGTTCCCGGGCGACATCCGGCACGCCGTCCAGCTCACCGGTTTCGGCGACAAACTCGTTGATGCTGTCCTGTGCCAGTTCCAGCAGTTGCCGGCTGGAAAGCGCCATACCGAAAAACCGTGACGCGGTTTCCGGCAGCTGGTGAGCCTCGTCGATGATGAAGGCTTCGGCGCCCGGCAGCAGTTCCCCGAACCCTTCTTCCTTGAGCGCCATGTCCGCGCACAGCAGGTGATGGTTGATGACCACCAGGTCGGCGTCCTGCGCCTCGCGGCGCGCTTTCATCACATGGCAGTCGGAAAACCAGTCGCATTCCGAACCCAGGCAGTTTTCCGTGGTGGAGGTGATCTTCGGCCAGATCGGAGAGTCCTCGGGGATATTTGATAACTCGGCCACATCCCCGCTGACGGTGCGCCCTGACCAGTCGAACACCTGTTCCAGCTGGTTGACCTGGCGACGGTCGCCGAAACGGCCTTCACTGCGCGCGGTGTGCAGACGCTGGTGGCAGAGGTAGTTGGCCCGCCCTTTCAGCAGCGCGGCCCTGAGCGGTACACCCAGCGCCGAGCGCACCGTGGGCAGGTCGCGGTGAAACAGCTGATCCTGCAGATGACGGGTGCCGGTGGAAATAATGACCTTCTTGCCGGACAACAACGCCGGCACCAGGTAGGCGAAGGTCTTGCCGGTACCGGTGCCGGCCTCGACAATCAACGTCGAAGCGTCGGCCAGCGCCTGCTCGACTGCCGCGGCCATTTCCTGCTGCTGCGGGCGCGCGGCGAAACCCTGAACCTCGCCCGCGAGCAGGCCGTCGCCGCCCAGGCAGGCGGCGGCCTGCGTCATCTCATTGGCCAGGGGGTCTGTTGCCATACCTCGAACCGTCAGCTGTCGGAACGGTTGTCCCAGACCTCGCCGTCGATCGCGCCTTCGTCGCGCGCCCACACCAGTCGGGAAATGATCTTGAACCGCGCCACAGTCATGGCGCCACGTTTCTTGCGATTACTGGAAGCCGCCTCGTCCATGGCATCCTCCACCTCCTCCCGGCTGGCCTCGTAAATTTTCGCCGCCTCGTAGTTTTCGTCCATGATCACCAGCACCACGCAGTCCCAGTCCTTGTCCAGCTTGAGCTGGCCAATGCGCTGACCGGATTTCTCCTCGTCGAAAATCACCCGCCCCTTGATCTGGACGCGGTAACCTTCGCGTTTGCCGCGACCGATGGCGTCATAGCCGCCGGGGCGTTCCTTGCACAGTTCAAGATCCAGCAGGCGTGCAGCGTCGTGTTCGGCGATTTCACCACTGACACCAGGCAGCGGCTTGCCGGTGGTACGACGAAACTCCGCCGCCAGACGACGAGCCTCCGAGATCAGCTTTTCAACAGAATAGACGCCCACAATATAATCTTTATGGTTATCAGTCGTGGATATTGCCGCGATTGTACACGGAACGCCGCTCAACGACGCGCTTCCGCGGCCTTGCGTTCGGCGCGGCGCGCACCTTCCGGATCGTCCTGCGCCCAGCGGGCGCGGGCGACCAGCGCCCAGTTGCGCGCCTGCAGGGTCAAGTCACCGCCGGACAATGCGTTCGACTTCAGCGCCAGCTGCTCGGCCTGGGCCGGCTTGCCCTGTTGCAGGCGAATCACCGCCAGCCGATGCCACAACTGAGGATTACGCGGATCGATGCGCAGCGCCCGTTCCAGGGTAGCCGACGCGGCATCCGCGTCCCCAAGCCGCCGGTAGTGTTCGGCGCGATCAAGTAACGCCACTACCGCGCCGCGGCTGGCGCGACGCTCCGGCGGGGCCTCGATGACCGGCGCCGGCGCCGCTTCGACGGGCGGCCGCGGTTCGGTCGATGGCGCACCACTGTCGATGACCGGGGGACGGTAGACGGGGGGCCGCGTGCTGCACGCTGAAAGCAGCAGAATCAGTAAAAACAGCGGGGTTCTTATTGCAACCATTCGGGTATCCATTGCGGGCGCTGTGCGCCGGCGCACGGCGCAGGCGGCGGCAACGCGCCGGTTTCGATAAAGGGTAATTGTACGGTATCCGCACAGCCCGTGTCGGCCAGCCCGCCGCTGGCGCGATCCACACTGTGCCAGACAATACCGTCCGGCTCAGCCGGTTCGTTACGTACCACGCCGGTCTGGGCGAACAAGCCTGCCCACACCTGCATGGCACCGCTGGCACCCGTCAGCCCCATCGGCTGGTTGTCGTCGCGCCCCATCCAGATAACTGCGAGTTGCGCGCCATCGTAACCGGCAAACCAGCTGTCGCGCAGGTCGTTGGTGGTGCCGGTCTTTCCCGCCAGGCCAAGCCTGGCCGAGAAGCGCTGGTTGAGCGAACGCGCCGTACCTTCCTGCACCACCGCCTGCAACGCGCGGTTGATGAGATAGGCCGGCTGCGGGTCGATCACCCGCTTCACTTCCAGATCGTAACGCTGCAACGGCTCACCTTCGGCGTTGAGGATGGAGCGGATGGCGCGTAGCGGCACCTGGAATCCACCGCTGGCAAAGTTGAGATACAGGCGTGTCACGTCCAGCGGACTGAGATCGGTAGCACCGAGAAACAGCGACGGGTACGGATTGAGCGGGCGCGACACCGACAGACGCCGCAGCGCGGCAATCACCGGGGCGACGCCAAGATCCAGCCCCAGCCGGGCCGTTGCAACGTTATAGGAATGGGCCAGCGCCTGGTAGAGCATCACCTGGCCGTGGAACCGGTGATCGTAGTTGTTGGGGCGCCAGATACTGTCCGACTGCCGGTATTCGAGCGGGCCGTCGTCGAGCAGCGTCGCAAGGTTATAGCGTTGCGGCTGCTCCAGCGCGGTGAGGTAGACCGCCGGCTTGATCAGCGAGCCGACGTGGCGTCGTGCATCCAGCGCCCGGTTGAAACCGGCAAAACCGGCGCGCCGGCCACCCGCCAGTGCCAGCACCTCGCCATTGGCGGAATGGGTAACCAGCCCCGCGCCCTGCATCTCGGGGTGTTTTGAAAGCAGCGGCGTGATGCGCCGGTCGAGACTCTTCTGCAATGCCCACTGCACCTGCGGGTCGAGCGTGGTGAAAATTTTCAGGCCCTCGCTGACCAGGTCTTCCTCGCGGTAGTCGCGCCGCAGCTGGCGCCGCACCAGGTCCAGAAAGGCCGGGAACTGCTTGCTGGTACCGGCTACCGCGCGCACCAGTCCGAGCGGCTCGTTACGCGCTTTCTGGTACTCGGCCTGGTCGATCAGGCCTTGCTCGTACATGACCCGCAACACCAGGTCCCGGCGCTTCTTCGCCCGTTGCGGATGGCGGCGTGGATCGTAGTAGGAAGGCCCCTTCACCATTCCCACCAGCAACGCGATCTGTGCAGTACTGAGTTCATCCAGTGGACGCTGAAAGAAGAACAGGCTGCCCAGGCCAAAGCCGTGGATAGCCCGCTGGCCGTCCTGTGCGAGGTAGACCTCGTTCAGGTAGGCCTCGAGGATTTCATCCTTGGTATAACGGCGTTCGAGCAACAGCGCCATCAGCGCTTCGTTGACCTTGCGCCATAGATTTCGCCGGTTGGTGAGGAAAAAATTCTTCACCAGTTGCTGTGTCAGCGTGCTGCCGCCCTGCACCACTTCGCCGGAGCGGACGTTGACCAGAAAGGCACGGGCTATGGCGCGCAATGACACACCATGGTGCTGATAGAAACCACGGTCCTCGATCGCGATCAGTGCCTCGGTGAGGATATCCGGGACCTCACTGAGCTGCACCAGGATACGGTCTTCCTGACGCGCGGTATGGACGCTGCCGATCTCCAGTGGCTCCAGCCGTGCCAGCGCCAGTTCGGCACCGCTGCGATCGTTCTGCAGACGCGTCACCTGGCTGGCGGAAAAACTGACACGCAAGGTCTGTGAGCGCTCGCGCCCGTCCCAGAAGGTAAAAGGACGGGTGATCAGCTGAAAACGATTTCCGTCGCGGGACACCTCGCCGGCACGGCGCGGACGACTGACAACGCGGTAACCGAGCGCACGCAACTCATTGCTGAACTGTGCCGGGCGCAACGGCAACCCCGCGTACAGCTCCAGCGGCCGCGCATACACGCGCGCCGGCAACGACCAGCGCTTGCCCTCGAACTGGCGATAGACCTGGAAATCCAGCCAGCCGATATAACCGCCAATGACGACCAGCAGGAGCAGCGAGAGCTTTATCCAGGGAAAGTGGAAACCTTTGGTTTTACGACGTTTGTTGGCGCGGCGGCGGGTTTTGCGTTTTTTCGGTGGCATGCAGTACGGCTGTCAGCGTGCGACACCGGCCCGATGCCGGTATCCGCAGCCACAGTATACCTGTCCAACGGGGGGACATGCAGCCCGCCTAGCCGGCCGCCTGCTCACCGGTCGCTTCGCGGTACTTTGCTTCCAGCACGTTATACTGCTTTTCCAGTTCCTCGATGGTGGCGTCCTTGAACTCGACCAGCGCTTCCAGTTCCTGGACCTTGATCTCCAGCTCCTGGAGCTGCTCACTGTCACCGGCGGCGTCCTGCGCCGGTTCACTGACCGGCTCTTCCGCGGCTGCCGCCTCCTGCTCTTCCAACTGGCGGGTAATCATTTCAAGTTCGTTGCGCAGCATGGTGTTTTCGTCTTCCAGCACACTGACACAACCGGACAGTTCCTGGTTGGTGCGATGTATCCGGTCCAGTACCTCTTCCAGCTGTGCGGCCTTGTCCGCCTCGGGCATCAGCTCCCCGATCAGGCTGCGCAAGCCATCGATGGTCTGCTGCTGGCTGCCGACCATGTTCTTCAGGCCGGTCAACTGGGCGGGATCGGCCGGTGCAATGGCGCCTGCTGCCTGCCCGCCAGAGTCCTGAATGGCCTTGAGTCGCTCGTTCTCGCTTTCCAGTACCATCAGGCACCGTTCGAGTTCCGTGCTCTGTTTCTCGAAGTCTTCGAGTTGCTGCAGCACCGAATCGATACCTTCAACTTCGCTGGCGTGTTCCTCGATCTGGGCACGCAGTGCCGCCATGGCGTCCTGCTGGTTGTTAATAACAGTCTTGAGGTGATTGAGCTCGTCCTGGGAGGTATCAATAATCCTGCGTTCTTCTTCGCCCCCGTCATCACCCTCGTCATCCGGCGCCTCCTCCAGTTCATCTGTCACAACCGGTTGTTGTTCCGCCTCCACAGTTTCGGCCTCGGGTCGCATCAGTTCCCGCAACTCGCAGAGCCCCGCCGCCAGCCGATCCTGGAACGCCACCGGATTTTTTTCCAGCTCCAGTGCTTCCAGTTCGATTTCGAGGAAACGCTTGCGAAACCCCAGCAATTCCGCTGCCTTCTTTTCCGACTCGTCTTTCGACGCCGCCGCCTGGTCGATCAGTCCCTCGTTGCGGATAACCTCGTCGCGAAGATACTGTCCGAAACTGACCGGTTCCGGCACCTCCTCCGCCTGTTTCCCGAGTTCCTTTTCAAGTGCGCGCGCCTTGCGCGCAAGGCGATTTCCCCGCAACATCAGGATCGCCGCAGCGACCAGCGCAAGTATGGCCAGTTCCAGCACACCGAGAAATCCAAACAACCCGATCTGCATGTTGTCCACGGCTACTTGCCGCCCTCTTTTTCGGCATCGGCGTCATCGTCGTCTTCCGGGGCATCGTCAGCGCCCTTCCTGCGACGCTTCAGGAACCACCAGACACCGAACCCGATTGCCCCAAGCAGCACGTTGATACCGGCAAAAATACCGATGGCGACTCCCAGACTCATCTTCCGGTTTTCTGCTGGTTTGTCAGCTTCTTTGTCGACAGGTTCCGCGGCAGCGTCCTCGCCATCGGCCACTGCAGCGACCGGTTCTTCGTCATCCTCGGCCTGCGGGCCTGGCTCCGGGGCCTGTTCCGATTTGGTTTCCACCTCCGGCTCGGGCTCGTGGACCGGTTCTTCAGCCGCTGGCGCCGCGAGGTCTACTGGCAGCGGGTGCACCTCGAAATGCACGCTCTTCTGCCGGCTGAACGTTTCACTCTCCGCAATCAGGCTGATCTGGTAGGAACCGGGGTTCTCGTAAGCCAGCACGGTCGAGTACTTGCCGTCCGCCGCCACGCGGTCCCCGTCTCGCCCCTGGTCGAGCAGTTCGAAACGTGCCGCTTCCCCGCTCGGCACCTGGATATCCATGTAAAACTTCGTATTGCTCAGTACCGCTTCCCGGTTCAGCAGTTTGCCATCCTGCTCCAGCCACACTTCCAGCACCATGTCTTCGTTGACCTTGAGGTTGGGTGTCTGGGGACTGTGGTTCAGGGTCATGTTGGTCACGATATAGGCGCGGTTATTTCCGCCCGTACCCAGCAGCTTCCAGGTACCCGGCTCGGGATTCTTCACGGTGATCATGTCGAAGTACTGCGACAGGAACCACTTGAGTTTGTCGCCCGCATCATCGGAACTGTATTTCTTGCCGTCCGGCGCCTGAAGGTAAATACGCACATCTTCCCGTTCCTTGGACGCAACAATGGTCACTTCATCGATTGACGCACCGATCTAGACCTCGCC